>NZ_JBSGEQ010000007.1:0-340917 GCF_053602975.1 Nocardia sp. NPDC004278 | reverse complement strand
TCGCTCGTCCGGTACGACGACCGCGCGCTCCAGGACGGCCTCGTCACGAGTGGGGGCCGCCCGGACTTCGGGCGGCAGGTCGGCCGGCGCACGATCCAAACGGTCCATGCGGAGCAGACCGCGGGCAACCGCTGGTGCAGGCTAGGGGCGTTTCAGCGAGGCGCTCAGGTCGGCAGGAGTCGTCACCGGAAGGTCGCAGACCGAGCCGCGGCAGACGTAGGCGGCCGGTGCGCCGTTCTTCTGGGGTCGGTCGGCCAGGAGGGGAACCGAGTCGGCGGGTGCGGCGATAATGACCGTGCCGCCCGGGGCTTCGGTGCGTGCGGTGGCGATCAATTCCATTGCCGCGGTGGAGCTGTCGGCCGCAATCGCGACCTGCAGCGGGCCACGGAGGGCGGCTTCGGCGACGGTCAGCCATTGACCTGCCGAGCGCGGAGCGCGGGCGAGGACGACCGCGCCGCGGGCGAGCGTCTGGTCGGCCAGTTCGCGGTAGCGCAGGGCGGGTTCCGGTGCACTGGCGGCAGCGGCGGTGAGCAGGGCTTCGGCCAGTGCGGAGGCACCCGCCGGGGTGGCGCCGTCGATGGGGTCGCGGGGACGCGTGACGAGGGTTTCGGCATCGTCGGCGGTGTCGAACCAGCTGCCGGGGGCGGCGGGATCGGCGAAGTGCTGAATCGCCTTGTCGAGCAGGCGTTGTGCGTCTTCGAGCCAGTCCAGTTGGCCGGTGGCCTGATGCAGGGCGAGCAGGCCGGTGACCAGCCAGGCATAGTCCTCCAGGACGCCGGGAGACGCACCGACGACACCACCGAGGGAGGCGCGGCGCACCCGGCCGTCGACCACATGCTCGGCCAGCAGGAAGCGGGCGCAGCGGATGGCGGCGTCCAGCCAATCATCTTGCCGCAGTGCGGAGCCCGCTTCGGCGAGAGCGGTAATGGCCATACCGTTCCATGCGGTCACGACCTTGTCGTCGCGGTCCGGCTGTGGGCGTCGGCCACGGGCCGCCCGCAGCGTCGCACGAATCCGCTCGAAGCGCTCGCGGGCGACCGCCGCGGTGGCCGAGTCGGATAGGGCATCGGGGTCGGAGTAGCGGGTGAGGACCGAGGTGCCCTGTTCGAAGTTACCGGCGGTGGTGACCCCGAAAACCTCAGCGGCCCATGCGCCGTCGATGGAACCGAGTTCGCCGATCAAGTCGGCGGGCGCCCATACGTACGTCGCGCCCTCGACGCCGGGACCGCCGGATTCCAGGTGCGTATCGGCATCGAGCGCGGAGGCGAACCCACCACCGTCGGTACCGAGATCATCGATGATGAACTGCACGGTCTCCCGAGTGACCCTGTGCGCCAAGGACTCCCGGGCCGGCTCGGGAGTACGCCGGGCGAGATGCGCATAGGCGCGCAGCAATTGAGCATTGTCGTAGAGCATCTTCTCGAAATGCGGCACCACCCAGGCGGCATCGACGGAGTAGCGCGCGAAACCGCCGCGCAACTGGTCGTAGATACCACCGCGCGCCATGGCCTCGGCGGTGCGGTTGACCACATCGAAGACGGCCGCGTCGCCGGTGCGCTCCCAGCTGCGCAGTAGCCCCTCCAGCAGCGCCGATGGCGGAAACTTCGGTGCGCCGCCGAATCCGCCGTGTTTGGGATCCTCATCGCGGATCACCGCGGCGACGGCGTGCGCGAGCAGGTCGGCCGAGATCGCCACCTCGGCATCGGGCAGTCCGGCGGTTTGCGCTCGCAACGCCGCGGTCACCTGGGCGGATGCCTGGTCCACTTCGTCGCGGCGGGTCTTCCAGGTATCGGTAATGGCGGCGAGCAACTGGGTGAACGACGGCATCCCGCCGCGCGGCAGTTTCGGGTAGTAGGTGCCGCAATAGAACGGTTCGCCACCCGGGGTGAGGAAGCACGTCATCGGCCAGCCCCCCTGACCGGTCATCGCCACCGTGGCATTCATATAGACCGCATCCAGATCCGGACGCTCCTCGCGATCCACCTTGACGCACACGAAGTTGTCATTCATCAACGCGGCCGTCTGCGCGTCCTCGAACGATTCATGTGCCATCACATGACACCAGTGACAGCTCGCATACCCGACCGACAGCAGGATCGGCACATCCCGCGCCGCCGCCTCCGCCAGCGCATCCGCATCCCACTCCCGCCAATCCACCGGATTGGCGGCGTGCTGACGCAGATAGGGAGATGTCGCACCAGATAATTGGTTCACACCCATCAACCTCCTGTGTCAAGCCAGCACGTAACTCGCTCAGCGCCTCGAACCACACGATGGAGATCGGCGGTATGGCAAAACCTGCCCCGCCACCACACCGGAGACTCGTGGGCCATCACTTGAAGAGTAGTACGCCATCACATGGCGGCGGCTACGGCAGCCGATAGTCCGGCTCGGAACTGAAACCGATTGCGCGTGTTGACAATTGCTGTCCACCGGCGGACGAACCCGCGGACCGTCGACGACCCGGCGCTCTAGCAGTACGCCGAGCGCGTCACGAAGCCTCCGTGTGGACCTGGCGATCGATCATGCACACCAGGGTCGAGACAAGTTCCTCGGCCGTGACGTGCCACTTCTCTTCGGGCAGGTGCCCGCTGATCTGCATCACCGTGATCCCGTGCGCGCTGGTCAAGAGCAGCGCCCCGAATCGCTCAGCGTGCTGTGCGCCGACGACTTCGCCGACGATGGCGAGGAATTCGTCCTGGGCGCGCTCGGCCGCCCGGGTCGAGGCGTCGATCGCGGATGCGTCGCCGGCCGGGGAGGTGAACATCAGCTGGTACCGGTGCGGCTGACGACGGCCGACGGTCATCAGCGCGGTCAGGGCGCGTTGCAGCTTGTCGGCCGGGGATATCTGCGGATCGGCGCGCACGGCCCGCACCTGATCCGCGAGCCGGTCCAGTGCCTCGGTTGCAATGGCGGTCAGCAGGCTGTCCTTGTCGGGAAAGTGCCGGTACGGCGCACCGCGGGTGACCCCCGCGCGCGCCCCGACTGCGCGCAACGTCACCGCGTCCGGGCCACCGCTGTCCAGCAGGTCGGCGGCGGCGTCCAGCAGGGTGCGTCGCGTGGTGGCGGCGGATTCCATGCGGCTGACCATGCCGATCACAATACAGTTGACGCTGTCATCTGAGATGCCTATCGTCATCAAGATGACAATGTCATCTGAAAAATCGCGGAAACCTCAGGGCTGCGTCGTCGTGACCGGGGCCTCGACCGGGATCGGCGCGGCGGCCGCACGCGAACTGGCTCGCCGAGGATTCCATGTCATCGCCGGAGTCCGCCGCGACCAGGACGCCGACGCGCTTCGCACGGACCGCATCGAGCCGATCATTCTCGACATCACCGAGCCGGATCACATCGCGCGACTGGCCTCCCTCTTCGCCGATGGGTCGCGGACAGGTGCGCTGCGGGCGCTGGTGAACAATGCCGCCATCCAAATCAACGCCCCTGTCGAGACCCTGCCGTTGGACGAGTGGCGCAGGCAGTTCGAGGTCAACCTCTTCGGTCACATCGCCGTCACCCAAGCGTTGCTGCCCGCGCTGCTGCGCAACTCGGGCCGCGTGATCAACATCAGCTCGGTCGGCGGGCGAGTCGCCATGCCCGCATACGGCCCCTACGCGGCAACGAAGTTCGCCCTCGAGGCGGTCAGCGACTCGCTGCGCCGGGAACTGGCGCCGCTGGGCGTGCAAGTCGTCGTCGTCGAGCCCGGAGCGGTCCGCACCGAGATGTCGGACCGGGTCATCGCCGCCACGAACCAGCAGGCCGCTGCCATGTCACCGGAACAGCGCGACCGCTACGGAAGGCTGATCCAGGCGGTGAACGCACACGCCGCCGCCCATATCCCGAATGGCAGGCCCGCCGACGACGCCGCCCGGGTGATCGCGAAGGCCGTAACCGCCGGCAAGCCCCGCACCCGCTACACCGTGGGCCGTGACGCGGCCCTGATCACCCGCCTGTCACGGGTACTACCCGACCGGACGCTCGACCGCATACTCGCGATCAGCCTCCGTCCGCATTACCCGACGACCACCGTTGCATGAATCGCATGCGAGCAAAGCAGCGGCCGACCATGCCGGTTAAGGACTACTTGGACTCGACGCGCCCCAGCGGGTCGGGTCCCGCCGTCAGCGCATCACACGCCGTCTGCCAAGCGGAATCCCCGGGGTACAGCGCACTGCGGAGGTAGGCCGAGGTGAGCCGCTGGACCACTGCGACTCTTTCCGGGTTCTCGTCGGTGGTCTCGGCGACGTCGTATCCGGAGATCCCGCCGAGGCCGTGTTCGGCGTCGGCCAGGGTCAGCAGGGTTTTGCGACCCGGGGAGAGGAAGTACGGATCGGTGTGCCAGTCCGGCCCAACGACCGTCAGGTGGGTGGAGGTGTCCTTGTCACCGGCGACCACCAGCGCGGGTGTCGTCATGGTGGTGAAGTCCGCGGTCAGGAAGAAGGGATAGTTCTCGACAACGAATTCGGTGAGGGCATCGCCGCCTCGCCCGGGCGCGGCGAGCAGCACTCCCGCCGCGATCCGGGGATCGGCCAGATCCACTTCCATTTCATCGCGGGGATCGGTGAGCCGCGCGCCCAGCAGCAGGCTCGCGGTGTGCCCGCCCATCGAGTGTCCGGCCACCGCGACCTTGCCGTGGTCCAAGCGGCCGCGCAGCTGCGGGACCGCGGCCTCGATCGCGTCGAGTTGGTCGAGGATGCGTCTCATATCCTCGGCCCGCGACCGCCAGTACAGCGGCGCCTCCGGATCATCGGGGTTCAGGTCGGGAGCACCGGCCAGCGTTTTCGAGTCCAGGTGGGTGGGCTGGATGACGGCGAAGCCGTGCGCGGCCCAGTAGTTGGCAAGGGGCGCATAGCCGTTCAGCGAGGACAGGTGGTTCGAGTAGCCGTGACCGTGCGAGAGCAGGATGATCGGCAACTCGCTTCCGGTCACCGGTGCCGAGACCCGCAGTTGCAGATCCACGGGGCGGCCGGGAACCGGCAGCACCACCGGAGCGACCGAGAAGACAGGACCGGGGGCGTCGGGTGTAGCGACAGTCGATTCACTCATGATGCGTACTTCCTTGCTGGGGATGTCGGCCGCGCTCCAAAGCGGAACGTTGCTCCGGAACTATACGGAGCAACGTTCCGCTTTGTAAACCCGTTCAGTGCCACGGCTACTACTTGCCGGGCGAGCCGAGTGCGGACAACAAGCCGCGCAGCCATCGCCCCGGCCGCTGACGCATCGGCGGAGCAACGGGTAGCGACGGCTGCGTGGACCAGCCGGACCGGATGTGGAGTACCCGCGGGTCAGCGATAGCGGGAGAAGGGTGCGAGCAGACCCGTGGCGCGGGCGACGGCATCGGCGCGGCGGTTCACGCCGAGTTTGCACGTCCCGAATGCGAAGGGACGCAACACAAGGTTGTCCGCCAGCAGTTGCGAACGCCTGGAACTACGGCCGTCATGGACCTACCCAGCGAGCTGGGCGCCATCCGGGAAGTCGGTCGAACGAGACAGGTCGGCCCAGCGCTCGATCTCGTCGTCCACGACCGCCCGGCCCGCGGTGATCAACCGCAGGGCATCGGAGCCGAGCACCAGGTGTGTCGGCGCGTCGCCGGTGTCGAGCACCGACAGCACGGCGGCCGCGGCCTTGCGTGGATCGCCGAGTTGCTTGCCGCTGGCGGACAGTCTGCGCTCGCGAATCGGGTTCATCAAAGCGTCGTATTCGGCGATCGAGCGTTCGGTACGGACCATCGACCGGCCTGCCCACTCGGTGCGGAATGATCCGGGTGCGATCGCGGTGACGTGAATCCCGAACTGCGACACCTCCTTTCCGAGCGTCTCCAGGATTCCTTCCAGCGCGTACTTGCTGCCGTGGTAATAGGCCAGGCCCGGAACGGTCATCAGTCCACCCATCGAAGTGACCGCGAAGATATGACCGCGGCGACGACCACGCATATGCGGCAGCGCGGCCTTGATGGTGGCGACCGCCGCGAAGACGTTCACGTCGAACTGTGCTCGCAGTTCGGCCATCGGCGACTCCTCCAGGACGCCTTCGTGCCCATATCCCGCGTTGGCGATGAGCACATCGATCGGGCCGACCGTTGCCTCGACATCGTCCACCGTGCGGAAGACCGCCTCATCGTCGGTCACATCGAGGATGCGCGCGATGGCCCGATCCGGGTGCAGCGCTTCGAATTCGGTCGCGTCGGCGCTGTTGCGAACGGTGCCGACCACCGTGTGACCGGCCTGCATCGCCGCTTCCGCGAAGCTCAGCCCGAACCCCGAGCTGACGCCGGTGATGAAAAAGACTCTCGCACTTGTCTGCTCGCTCATGGCCACGCAATCTACACTTAGTCAGAAAAAATCTACAATGCGTAGAAAAATTTCTATGGCGGGTAGAGTCGGTTCGTGCCAGACACCCCGACCAGACGAGGACGCCGACGCAACACACCGACGAAAGGTGATCTGCGTGAGCGCGCCATTCTCGATGCCGCCGAACGGCAACTGCAGGAGATCGGTTTCGAGCGCATGACGATCGAAACCGTCGCCACGGACGTGGGCATCACCCGGGGAGCGTTCTACTTCTATTTCGCATCCAAGAACGCCCTGCTCACGGCGCTGGTCGAACGCACAGTCGAGACACTGCGCACCGAGATCGACGACGCCGACGCCGCCGGTCCACCCGAGACGGCCATCCGCCGGGCCGTCGCCCGCACCGCTCAGATGTGGCGCGACCACGGCAACGTGGTGCGTGCCGCGGTCGACCTCGCGCCGACGGTGCCCGCGATCGAAGAATCCTGGCATTCGGCAGTGGCAGCCATCCGCGACACGACGCAGGGCATCGCGGAACGAGCGGGAATCCCCCACGACGACGGCCCCGCGGGCGCCCGCGCTGTCGCAACCGCCCTGGTATGGATGACCGAGCGCTCGTTCTATCAGGCTTCGCGGTCCGGCGGCCCGCTGGACGACACCGCCGCCACCGTCACCCATATCTGGCTCACCGCGCTAGGACTGGCCATGCGGTAGCGGCCCGGATCGCGGACGCGTGGATCCACCAGCTCTCCAGCGGCACAGCCCCGTTCGCGGCATCGGGCGGGTGGATGTGTGCTGACAGCGATCCGGGGGTTGTTGCCCCCTGCTGCCGGACGGTGGTGCCGGAAGCACCGGGGGAAGCCTCATCTGGATGGCCGCGGCGGCGACACCGACAGTTGAGCTCATCTCGGGAAGGCCCCAGAGAAGGGAGCAGGCATGCGCAAGACCCACGGGATCCCGGCCCCGATGGTGGTCGGGACCGGAGCGGGTACGGGCCACGGCACCAACACGATCGAAGGAAAGACAATGACGAGATCGCTCGACGAACTGATCGAGACCTTCTACCGCGGCTTCAGTGGCGATACCGCACTGTTCGATGACGTCGTGACACCCGACTGGGACGACATACCCCTCGGGCCGGATCAGGTGCCGGGACGTGATGGCATCAAACCCCTTGTCACAGCGATCAATCGAGCATTCGCAGACTTCAAGATAGTGGTTCACACCATCGTCGACGGCCGTGCAGACAACGGCAATGGCCTTGTCGCGGTGCGCGCCGAGATGTGCGGCACCCACGACGGTGATTGGTTCGGCGTACCCGCAACCGGGCAGCAAGTCCGCATCAGGATCCATGAATTTCACGAAGTGGTCGACGGCCGGATGGTACGGACCTGGCACCTCGAGGATTGGCTCGGATGGTTCCAGCAGGTGGGTGCGTGGCCGACGGTTGGAAACGAGGAGAAGTAGCAATGAAAGCAGTGCAGATTCAGGCGTACGGCGATCAGGCCGTGGTGCGGGATGTCCGAGCGCCGACCATCGGCGCGCGAGAGGTATCGGTGCGTGTTGCGGGCTACGCCGCCAATCCGCTGGACCTGAAGATCGGCTCGGGCGTGATGCACGACTATTTCCCGGTCGAATTTCCCTACACGCTGGGTACCGACCTGTCCGGAACAGTTGTGGCAGTCGGCGACGACGTCACCGGATGGTCGGCCGGTGACCGAGTCGTCGCACGCCTCGATCCGCGCCAGGGTGGCGCCGCCGCCGAATATGCCGTGGTACCGGCAGACCAGCTGGTCCGGGCACCCTCGACTGTTTCACTGCATGTCGCAGCCGGGATTGTGACCGCCGCCGCCACCGCCTGGCAGGCGTTGACCCAGGTAGCAAACATCCGATCAGGACAGACGGTGCTGGTGCACGGCGGTGCGGGCGGGGTCGGCAGTTTCGCGGTCCAATTCGCCCGCGATCTCGGCGCCCAGGTGACCACGACGGCTTCCGGCGCGGGAGTCGACATCGCGCAGAAGTTGGGGGCCCACCAGGTCATCGACTACACCGAAACCGATTTCACGACGGTGGCAGCGGACGTCGATGTCGTGCTCGACACCATCGGTGGTGTGAACGAGGTGCGGTCATTGGACGTCCTTCGAAGTGGTGGAATTCTCGTGGCGACGCCTGCCCCACCCGACGCCGAGCGTGCCACCAGCCGTGGCGTGCGTGCCGAATTCGTCTTCCACAGCTCGGATGCGACCCGGCTCGCGACCGTGGTCGAGAAGATCGATTCCGGCACGTACATCCTGCTCGACCGCGTACTGCCGCTCGGCGAAGCGCCCGCAGCACTGGACCACCTCGCCGAGGGCAAGGCCAAGGGCAAGGTCGTCCTCGTCGCCGACAGCGTCGTCTGAGAGCGGGCGCGGTCACCTCGCCGAGAGTGGTGCCGTCACCCCCTGGTAGGTGGCGGGACCGGGTACAGATACTGAATGCATGGATCTCTCGGAACTCGGCGCCTTCCTGAAGTCCCGGCGAGACCGGGTGCGACCGGCCGACATCGGACTTCCCACCGGACCCCGTCGGCGCGTACCCGGTTTACGTCGTGACGAGGTGGCGACGGTCGCCGGGGTATCCACCGACTATTACGTGGAGTTGGAGCAGGGGCGCGGAGTTCAGCCGTCCGAACAGATGCTGGCGGTGCTGTCGCGGACACTGCGCCTCAGCTCCGACGAACGAGATCACCTCTACCACCTGGCCGGGCGTCCACTACCACCGGTGCACGGCATCGCCGCGCATGTTCATCCGGGCATGCTCGACCTCCTCGACCGGCTTCCGAACACCCCGGCACAGGTGATCACCGATCTCAGCGCGCCACTGGTGCAAAACCCGCTCGCAAGAGCGCTGCTGGGCCCGCCGAGGGGCGGAAAAGGCATCGAGGCGAGTTTCATCTACCAGTGGTTTGCGGACCCCTCCGTCCGTGCGCTCTACCACCCCGACGAACACGCATACCACTCCCGGGTGTTCGTGGCGGATATGCAGGCGGTCGCCGCGCGCCGTGGGAAAGATCCCGAAGTCATCGCACTTACGCAGAAGCTTTTGGGGCTCAGCGCAGAATTCGCAGAGCTCTGGGGGCGGCGTGACGTCGGCGTCCGTCGAGCAGACCGCAAGCGGCTGATCCACCCGGTCATAGGCGAGCTCGAACTGAACTGCCTCAGCCTGCTCAGCGAGGACGGCACCCAACGGCTGCTCTGGTTCACCCCCGTGCCGGGCACACGGGCGGTCGAACAGCTCGAATTGCTTTCGGTGGTCGGTGAACAAGAAATAGCCCAGTGATCGGCCGGGCCCGCCGATTACCTGGTCGCGGCACCGACCGCCGCCGCCGAACATCTCACGCCGCTACACATGCGACGCCGATGTGCGCACCACTTCAGAGGAAAACGCGAGCGATCTCCAGCCACTTGCGGGCGTCCTCGCCGACCGCGGTGAGGTCGGTCTCGGCCAGGGACCTGCGTTGGGTGACTCGAAGACAGAAGTCGCGGGCACTGCCCTGAACCCGTTGCCCGGCATCTTCTGGGCCCCAGACCCAGGTCCGGCCGTCGGGACCGGTCAGCTCGACACGGAACGGCTCTGCCGGAGTAGGCAATTGGGCCGCGTAGAACGACAGCTCTCGCCCTACGACTCCCAAGGAGGCCACATGCCGGAGCCGACCCGTCGGACGGTGTGCAACACCCAGCGCATCGAAAACGTCCTGCCCGTGAGCCCACGTTTCCATCAGCCGAAGCGGCACCATGAGCGCGGCGGTCAACTGCGAGCCGTACCACGGAAACCCGTGGTCCAGTGGAACATCACGCAGCGCGGCCGCCACCTCGGTTCGACCGGCACGCCATTGTTCCAGCAGTACCGATCGCGGTTTCGCCGCTCCCGCGGCAGCGTCGAGATCGGCGTATCGGCTGCCTGCGGCTTCGGCCTGCTTCAGCACGGCGTCGAACGCCTCCGGGGTCCGTATGGCGATGAGAACATTCGCATCGGCTGCGGCAAGATGAGCGATCTGGTGGGCGATCGTCCACCCCGCTGCCGGCGTGTCCTTGGACCAGTCGGCCTGCGCTGACACCAGGGCGTCGAGCTCATCTCCTTCAGCCACCAAGTCGGGCAGCGCCAGATCGCGCTCCACCTCGGACATATCAAGGCCGTAATCCAACATCCCGTATCACCTTCACACGCATGGTCGAACATGATCACCACCACGATAGACAGCGACTGCGCCACACCAGGTTTCGCGCTGTCGGCGCGGTCACATACGCGGCATGCCCGCGGCGATCTCGCGCCGTGATCGCATATCGAGTTTGGCGAGGATCTTCGATACGTGGGACTGAACTGTGCGGTGCGATAAGAACATCTGCGCCGCGATGCCGGAATTGGAACGGCCTTCGGCGACCAGCACCGCTACCCTGCGCTCGGTATCGGTCAGTGCCGCCCAGCCGGATTTGGGGCGGTTGCGCCGGCCGCGCACACCTCGTCGAATTTCGTACGGCCGCACGCGCGCGGCCGTACGGGCGATATCCCACGATGCGCCGAGTCGGCCGTAGATCGCTATCGCGGTATCCAGCGAGCGACGAGCGTCGGCATCGGATCCGTTGGCAGCGAGCAGCACGGCGGCGTTCTCGTATGCCTGTGCTTCGTAGAGCGGCCGTCCGGACTGCCGGAAGGCCTGGGCGGCCGCCAGCAGGCGATCAGAATCACGCTCGGCCAGACCGCGACACAGCAGCGCTGTTCCGCTCCGGGAAGCGGTCGGCTCTCGCGCCACGAGTTCGTCGGCGCTGGCCGCAACCGACCGCGCCGCCTCCGGGTCACCGACGTCCGCGGCCAGTCGAGCGATATCCGGGAAGATGTAGTACAGCGTGGCCGCGGCCGAGCGGTCGGCCGGTCGCTCGTGGGTCTCGACGAGCAGCTTCAAGGCCAGGTCCGGATGACCGCGGGCCTCGTGGGTCAATGCTTCGGCCCACGAGTGCAAGTGCGCGTAGTCGGTGGTGCCCACGCGGTCGCCCGGCAGCGGAATGCTGTCCACATCCGGTAGGAACGTGCCGCGGTGAATACCGATCAGCGCCGCGAGGGTGGGCGCGACCGTCGAGTACCCGAGCACGTCCGGCGCCGCCGCGCCCGCGCTGCATTCGGCCACCGCGTCATCCCAGCGACCGTCGAGCAGATGTAGCCGTGCCTTGGCGACCAGGTTCGAGCACAGGTGCTCGCCTCGGATACGGCGGTTGTGCGCGATCGCCTGTTCCAGTACGTCTTCGGCCTCGGTCAGGCGATCGAGCTCGATCAGACAGTCTGCCCGCAGCGCGTATGGATCGAACTGATCCGGTCCGGCGCCGTCGGTCGAGGCTATGGGTATTCGAGTACTCAGCTCCAGCGCCTCGGCGAGATCGCCGCGGGCATATCGGATCGCGCCGACGACGGCGAGTCCGCACCCGACGGTGCGCAGATCTCCACTGGATTCCCCCATCGCGACCGCCGCTCGGCCAGCCCGCTCCGCCGCATCGAACCGCTCGAGGGATAGATTGAGCACAGCGCGCATGCGTTGCAAGCGGCCCGCCTGCTCGGCATGGAGATCCATTGTGCGCAGCGCGGTTTCGGCGATGTCGACGGCATCGGCCATGCGCCCCTGGGCCTGGCAGGCGCTAGCGAGCAGCCAGCGCAATTCGATATCGTCGCCGCACTCCGGGCGCGCCGACAGTGCAGCGCGCGCCTCGGCCTCCGCCTCGGCCGTCCGGCCGCTGCACAGCAGCGCCTTGATATACGAGCGGATCAGCTGTGGATCATCGGACTCCACGACCGTCAGCGCGCGCCGCAATAGCTGCACCGCCAGCTCAGGGGTTCGAGAGGCCAGCTTGTCGGCTACCGCGACCAGCCAGTCGATGCTGGTCCGGTCCAGTTCGTGGTCGGCGACCGCCAAATAGTGTGCGATCCGCTCGATCGGCGCGTTGGTCGTCTGCAGAACCTGTCCAGCCCGGCGCAGCAGACCGGCGCGCACCGTAGCGGGCAGCTGATCGGACAGTACGTGGCAGATCAAGTCGTGACGGAACATCACTTCGGAGTCCACCCGCATCAGCAATCCGATCACCATCGCATCACTGACCACGCTCCACACATCCAGCAGGGGTTGGTTCAGAACCGCCGCCAATTCCGTGACGTCGACGACCGGGCCCAGCGCGGCGGCAGTCGCCAGCACGTTCCGTGTCCGGCGGGGCAGAAAGTCCAGCCTCCGCGAAATCGCCTGCGCGAGTGTCGCGGACGGGCGCTGCCCGGCGACCGCCTCGGTGCGATCGGCAGTGCCGGCGACCACCGTGATCGCCTGCTCGCGCAGCAGGGCGGCCACCAATTCGGTGATATAGAGCGGATTGCCGCCCGCGCCCGCAACCTCCCGCAGCAATGCCGGGCCGGGTGCGGCACCGACGAGATGCGACACCAATTCCGCTGTCGCCGCGTCGGATAGTCCACCGAGACGGATCTGCGCGGCGCGGCATTCGACGAGTTCTGCCGAGAGTGCGGTGAACACCGAGTCCTGGGGCTGTGGGCGTGCCGCGAGCAGTAGCAATAGTGGTAGCTCATCGATGCGGGCACACAGTCGCTGCAACACCGACAGGCTCGACCTGTCGGCCCAGTGGACGTCGTCCACTATCAGCGCGAGCGGGCCCCTCGCACACCAGGTCTCGATGTGATCGAGGATCGCCTCGGCGATGACGATCTCGGGCGTTGCCTGCGCGTCGCCCGACGGATCGTCGCTGTCGATCAGGGCGCGGATCGGATCCGCCCCCGGCGCGTCGGCGTTGTGGTCGACGTCGAGCCAGGAGAACAGCGCCGCGAACGGTACGGTCTGGCCTGGTTCGCTGGCGGCGCCGAGTCGAATTCGCAAACCTGCCGCCGTAAACCGTGCCCCGGCCGCGTCCAATAGCGCTGTCTTACCGATACCCGGTTCGCCCTGTACCAGCACCACGGCGCCCTGCCCCGCGGCGGCCCGGCGCGCGAGCGCCGCCAGCGTGTCGATCTCGCCCGCACGACCGATGACGACCGACGTGCGGGAGTCATGCATGTGGGTGAGCCCTAACTACCACGGGCGCAGCTGACAGACCGAAAGGTCCGGGCCGGACCGGAAGGCCGCGCCGTCGACGAACAGGGCACGCTCGGGCCCGACAACCGGCGGATGGACTCCGGTACTACCTCGATATCCCCGGACGCGGATACGGTGATCGACGGCAAATCCCATTGTCGTGCCGACTTTTCGGCGCGCCAGGCAAGGTTCCATCCGAACGGCATCAGATGGACGCGTTCCCCGTAGTCCCCCAATTGTTCGGAAAGATCCGCAAGCACGTCGAGGGTGTCGGCGATGTGAGTGAGGACATCCAGTGGACGGGCGGCCGACGTGAACCGACTACCCCGGGTCGTCCAGTGCGGAGTTCCGGCGATAACGATATGGTCCGCCTCGCTGACGAGGCACAGGTACCGGATCGCGCGAACGGCCTCGGCGGTCAAGGGGCAATCGCCCGGTTCGACATCGACTCGCACTACCAGGCAATCAGCGAACATCTGCGCCATGCCCACCGTCGGGAGGTCGACGGCCACGGCGCACGGACCGGCCGACACCAGCGTGTATTCGAAACTGCGCCAACGATTTCCGGCGGCCCTCATGTAAGAGGCCTCCGCCGTTGGCGCTGCTGGAGATGAGTCATGGCTGCGTCGGCGCATTCCGGTCGGCGACGCCGCAGAGGGCGTAACAGAAGACGAACGGCACCGCACCGTCGTTGAACCAGGCGTGCGGTGCGCCATTCTGGATCACGCAATCGCCCGACCGCAGCGATACATCGACACCGTCGCCGAGGCGCATGCGGCCCTGGCCGCTGAGCAC
Source organism: Nocardia sp. NPDC004278 (assembly GCF_053602975.1). Taxonomy (NCBI): domain Bacteria; kingdom Bacillati; phylum Actinomycetota; class Actinomycetes; order Mycobacteriales; family Nocardiaceae; genus Nocardia; species Nocardia sp. NPDC004278. Next base: position 326,742 of record NZ_JBSGEQ010000007.1, on the reverse strand, counting down.
GACCACGAAATCGATGCTCGCAGTGCTGTGTATGCCGGGCGCGGCGGGGTCGAATGCCGCCATCATCCCCGGCAGTTTCGCCTCCGCTTCCGCGGCGACGGCCGCCATGGCTTCCTCGGACAGCTCGGCGTCGGGCTCATAGGTCAGCCCCGGAGGTACGGAGATGAACCCGAAACGCAACCCGCCCGGGCCGGGAAAGTAACGCGTATCGGTTTGCGGCGGCATCCGGTCCACCGGCAGATCGGGCAGCTCGTCGAGCTCCCACATCCGATAGATTTCGGCGCCGGGCAGCAGCGCCAATGTCAGCGGGTCGATACTGTCGTCTGCCAGTACCCGTCCCTGCCCGGTTCCGTCGTCGCCGACCACGATTCTGCGCATGTGAACTCCCGATTATCTTCCGCGACCAGCCGAATCAGGTCGGCACCGAGATAGCCCGCACCTAGCCGATCCGAGCTATTCGGACCATAGCCGCGGCCCGCGCATCCCCACTTGTCCCAGCACGCATGAGCACTGTCCGAATGCGCAGAACTCGAATGCCCGCGATTTGCTGCTCCGGCGGTGATCCGCGCGGTTCTGCCGTAGTCTGCTACGAGAATTGGGGTCGACGCCTAGGCCACCGATGATCGGCGATCGGAGGGCGGAATTCATGGATCGAGCGGCTATCGCCGACTCCGCCACGACAAGTGTGGTGGACCCACATGAGCGAGCCGACTATTGGGCTCATCTGATCAGCACATATCACTGTCGGCTCGGCTACCGATTCCCCAGCCACACCGACTTCCAGGGGCACACTCAACTGCGCCGCACCGACGCCTATCAGCTCGTCGGCTGGAAATCGGATGCCGTCACCTACCTGCGCACCCCAGCGCACATCCGTGCCGACCCCGATGACGACTACCGGCTGATCGTTCCTCTCGTCGGGCAACTGTCCTTCCGCACCGACGACGGTTACGGGGTCCTCACGCCGGGAACCATGGGCCTGGTGGCCGTCGACCGGCCTTACGAGATGTCCATGTCCGACGGCACGCACGGGCTGATCATCACCATTCCGCACAAGGAAATACAGCATCGCCTCAACCGCGTCGCGCCGCCCAGCCACCCGCTGGATCTCACGAGCGGGCTCGGGCAGGTAACCGACGGGATCATCAGCGGCTTGTCCACCCAATCCGCCGTACTCACCGACCATCAATTCGACGCCGTCTCCGAACGGCTGGTGGATCTGATCTGCATGCAGATCCTCGGCGACCCGGGGAGCTCACCCACCCAGCTCGCCCATGTGGCGGCGACCGCCCGTCGGTATATCCACAGCCATGCCGGAGATCCGAACCTCACCGGCACATCGGTCGCCGGTGCGCTCGGCTGGTCGCTGCGTCAAATTCAACTGGCATTCAGCACTGTCGGCACCACGCCCAGTGATGTCATCCGGGAAGAACGCCTGCAATTGGCGCGCGACCGCCTGCGCAGCCCCGCCTACCGGCATCGAAGCATCACCGATATCGCATCGGAGCTGGGCTTCGGTTCGACCAGCAGCTTCAGCAAGGCCTTCCGCCGACGCTTCGACACCACGCCGGGACAACTCCGCGAAGGACCGGCGGGCCACGTCCAACCAAGCCGCACGACGTCATCGCCGGACATCAGCCGATAAGCACGACCACGCTATCGTCGCAGCGTGGACTCCCTGCGCCAGTTGCGGTACTTCGTCGCCGTCGCCGAAGAACTGCATTTCGGACGTGCGGCCGAGCGGCTGGGCATTGCGCAGCCGCCGCTGAGCCAGCGCATCCGCAAACTCGAGCAGGATCTCGGTGCGCGGCTGTTCGACCGGGACAGCCGACGGGTCGAACTGACCGAGGCGGGTCAGATCCTGCTCGCCGAATCCCGCGATCTGCTGGCCCGCTGGGATCGGGCGCAGCGGCTGGTGGGTAAGGCACATCGGGGTGAGATCGATGCGCTGCGGGTCGGGGTCCCACCCGAGCTGGCCGGGCGGGTGCTGGCGGCGATCCTCACCGCCTGCGAAGGTCGCGACGTCCGGGTCGATCTGCAGGAGCTGACCACCGCGGAACAGATCCGGCTGCTTGCCGACCGCCAACTCGATGCCGGGCTGCTCCAGCATCCGGTCGATGTGGTCGGCCTCGAACTCGGCCCCGAAGTCGAGACACCGCTCGGCGTGGTACTGCCGCGCGACTCGCCACTGGCCGTTCGCTCCTCGCTCACCCTGGCCGAGCTGGCCGGACTCGGTCTGGTGATCTTTCCGCGGGCCGCCGCGCCCGGACTCTACGACGCCACCCTGCGCACCTGCTGGGAGCACGGCTTCCGGCCCAGCCGGGTCCAGCACGCCCGCAACCCCGAATTCGTGCTCGGCATGGTGCTTTCCGGCCGCGGCGTCGCCTTCGACCAGGGCATGGTGGCGCAGAAGGAGCCCCGGGTCGTGTGGCGCCCGCTGACCGACACCTTGAGCTGGCGGCTCTCACTCGCCTGGCCCGCGGCGGCACCGCATCCCCTGGTGCACGAACTCGCCGACCTCATCGTCGAAGTAATTCAAGGCGACGGCGCGTCGCGGCCCGCACCCGCTCAGGAGGTGGCGCAGCGGCCGTGGAATGTCGTATTCGGCAGATCGTGACGGATGCGCTCGATCGCCAGCCGCGCGGCCTCGCCGATCGCATGATCGACATCGGGCAAGCGTTGCACGAGGGTATCGGCCCTGGTGAAAACCGCGACGGCATAGCGACTGCCGCCGGGATACTCCACCACGCCGATCTCATTGCGAATCGCGGGCAGTGAACCGGTCTTGCCCCACACCGACACCTCCGGCGGGAAGGCCGCGGCGAGCCGGTGCCAGTTGACCTGCTGTGCCATGAGTCCGCGCACCCACCGGCAGGCCTCGGGTGCGCCGGCGCGATCCTGGCCGAGCAGGGTGAGCAGGCGGGTCATATCGCGCGGCGTGCTCGCGGTGGTGTGGTGCGGGTCCATGGCACGGGTGGCGAGCACTTCGGACACGCTCAGCGTCGGGAAGCGGCGCGCGAATTCGGCGGTATCGGGTGCGCCGATATCCGCGGCCATGGTCTGCACGACATACCTGGGCGAGCCGACGATCCGGGTGCGGGTCAGGCCCAATTCGCGGACCAGCGAGCGCACATTGTCCAGGCCGACGCGATCGAACAGCAGGTCGGCGGCGGTGTTATCGCTCACCGACAGTGCGAAGAACGCGGCATCGCGCAGGCTGAATTCGACATCGTCCAGACAGCCCGCGGTGCCGACGCCACCGAGCCGGTCCGCCGCGCTCGCCCGCACCCGGTCGGTCGGATCGAGCTGACCGGCCACGACCTGCCGCGCGAACTCCAGTACCAGCGGCACCTTCACCACCGATGCCAACACCACCGGTTCGTCGGCACCGAGCCCGGCCGCGCCCTCGCAATCGAAACATCGGGCATGCACCCAGCCGTGCACGCCGACCTTACGGAAGATCTCCTCCACACTTGCCAAGCTTCCATACGGCAGCGATCCGAGTCATCTTGACTCTCCCGCCGATGGAGGGTTCAGGCTCGTCAGCGTCCGCATTCGACTGGGAGGACCCACGATGAAACTCGACCTGGCCAAGAGCGATAAGCACTACTACGACGCCACCACGCAACCGCAGCTGCGCACCTTCGACACCTACGGCTACCTGACGGTCACCGGCTCGGGCGCACCCGGCGGCGAGGTGTACACCGAGGCGGTGCAGACGCTGTACCGAACCGCCTACGGCGCCAAGAAGCTCGCCAAGGCGGATGGACAGGATTTCGTGGTGCCCAAGCTGGAGGGCCAGTGGTGGGTGAATTCCGATGAGCCGCCGCTGTCGGTGCCGCGCGAACTGTGGCAGTGGCAGCTGATGATCCGAATGCCCGATACCGTCACCGCCGAGATGGTCTCGGGCGCGACATTCGAGCGGCTGACCGAGGGCGAAGCGATCCAGGTCATGCACATCGGACCGTATGCGACCGAACCGGAGACGCTGGCTCGGATGGAGGCGTTCATGGCCGAGCAGAATTTGGTCATGAACGGCCGCCATCACGAGATCTACCTCTCGGATCCGCGCAAATCCCCCGACGCGAAGACCAGGACCATCCTGCGTCATCCCGTTCGCCGCGCCTGATCCGGCGATCGACCGGGCGACGCGAGCTCGGGCACAACGCCGAACGCGACGAAATCAGCTGCGCGGCAAGCGGTTACGCAATCAATATGCCCGCCCGAGATAACCGAGCAATCGGCGGTGCGCTGGCGCGTCGGCGGGCACGGCGACCTCCGCGCCGAACATGCCCGGTTTGCGGAAGCCGTCGAGGCCGCCCATCGCGTGCATGGAGGTCAGCAGTTCGGCGCACAGCTCGTCGTCGGCGAGATCGGGGCGGTCGATGGCCACCGCGATATCGATACCGTGTGCGACGACCTCGGTCAGATGGATCATGGCGGCGGCCGGGCCGGACAGGTCGCCGAGCGAGAAGTGAACGGTGCCGGTCAGTGCGTCGGGTCGATGCCAGGCCGCGCGGTCGACCTCGGACGCCGCGGCGAAGGCGCCCTGCGGATCGATGCCGAGCCAGTCGTCATCGTGTCCGGCGCCCGCGTCGGTGCCGCTCACCTCGGCGGCGAACAGGTGCATACCGCCCACGGCATGGTTGAGCACGGCGTGCACATCCCACTCCGAACACGGCGTCGACGCCGCGAGCCGGTCGCCGTCGACGGCGGCGACCACGATCGCGCCCGTCATATCCAGAGCGCGGTCGATCTGTCCGATCACATTGTCCATGGGCATCCTTCGCTCGAAGAGTTCGCAGAATGGGTAGCACGTCGGGGTGACATCCAAACTCGATCCAACGCCGCCCGAATCACCGAATCCAACACGGCAGGGACCCAAAAGCGTTGCGCTGCTGCACTTCCGGCGGATCTGTGTCTTCGAAACCGAAATGTCAACCGGTCATGCCGAACTCCGGATGCCACATGAGGACGTCGGCCAGACTGCTGCCGACCGACGGCCCCGCCCCGGCGGTCGGCAGCGGCCGAAATGCGCTATCCCAGCACCGGATAGTTGGAGCGGATCACCGACCGCGGATCGCGCGCACGCTTGATCTCCCGCAACCGCGCGAGCGTGCTCTCATCGAACGCCGCGGCGGCCGTCTCCTCCGGCGTGAGGAACGTGTACGGCTTGTGGCCGCTGATATGCGCGCCGATCGCATCGACGATCTCGGCCCGTCGGGCGGTGCCACTTCGCAGCCGTGCCCGAAAGCACCTGCGGCCCGTGGATCGGGCCGCGACTACCCCATAGACGAAATACGGCCCGCAAACGTAACACCGGCCGCCCGAATTCCTCGGGCGGCCGGTGTCGCGGCGGGCGCTATCAGGTCTTATCGGGCCGATCGCCCGAGTCGCCATTGCTCTCCTCGAGCCGGGTGATGCCCGGCTCGGTGCCCTCATCGGCCTCCTGATCCGGCTCCGGATGGTCGGGCTCGAAGGTCGCGGGCAGACCCTTGATATGCCGGTTCATCGACCGCACCAACAGCACGGTCCCGGCGAGCAGCACCAGAATGATCACCAGACCCAGCGGCGACGCCTTGCCGAACTCCGGTCCGGTCGGTGTGCCGGGCGCTTGAGCGAGCAGAGCCAACATCACCGGTGCTCGTCTTCGATACCGGCGAACAGGTCGGTCTCCGGGAGCGAGCTCGACACCCGGGACTTGGCCAGTTCGAACTCCTCGGTCGGCCACAGCCGCTGCTGCATCTCCATCGGAATCGCGAAGAACGCGCCGTTGGGATCGATCTGGGTGGCGTGGGCGCGCAGGGCGTCGTCACGCTGCGGAAAGTACTTGGCGCATTCGATCTGCGTGGTCACCCGGGTCATTCCGTCCGGGCGGCCCTGCCGGTAGGTGCGCATCCGCTCCAGCCACTCCTGCAGTGGGAACGGCTCGCCGATCCGCTCGTACTCCGCGGCGAAGACATCCAGGCGCGCCATGGTGAAGCCGTGGTCGTAGTAGATCTTCAGCGGCTGCCATGGCTCGCCCGCGTCCGGGAACCGCTCCGGATCGCCCGCCGCCTCGAATGCGGCCATCGACACCTCGTGGCAGCGGATGTGATCCGGATGCGGGTAGCCGCCGTTTTCGTCATAGGTGGTCATCACATGCGGTTTGAACTCGCGCACCACCCGGACCAGCGCCTCGACCGCCTCCTCCAAGGGGACCAGCGCGAAGCTGCCCTCCGGCAGCGGCGGCGGCGGATCGCCCTCGGGCAGGCCGGAGTCGACAAAACCGAGCCAGGTCTGCCGCACCCCGAGTGCGGCGGCCGCGGCGTCCATCTCCTCGCGCCGGATCTCATCGATCCGCTCCAGCACCCCCGGGGTATCCATCGCGGGATTGAGGATGCTGCCGCGTTCGCCGCCGGTCAGCGTGACGATGAGGACGTCATGGCCCTCGTCGGCATAGCGCGCGGTCGTCGCAGCACCCTTGCTGGATTCGTCGTCGGGATGGGCATGAACCGCCATGAGGCGAAAGCCACTCACGTCTCGTCCACCTCAGAACTCACCGTCATACCTCGTATCTCCGCCGCCGGGGTCCGATCTGCTGTCCCTATAGTTCCATTCGACAGACTTTTGTTCCGACGTACCCCCCGGGAGCGATACACCATGAGTGATACGCCCGGTGCCGCCGCTTCGGCGCCCGCCGACCGACGTGCCGACCGGTACGGTACGACGCCACGCCCGAGGCGCCGCTGGATTCCTTTCGCACTCGGCGCGGTCGTACTCGCCGCGGGTCTCGTGGTCGCATATATCGGTTTCCAGAAGTACGGCCCGACCGATATCGACGCCGAACAGCTCGGCTACACCGTCGTCGACGATTCCACGATCTCGGTGCACCTCAAGGTCACCCGCAAGGATCCGCAGCGGCCGGTGGTGTGTTTCGTGCGCGCGATGGCCAGGGACGGATCCGAGTTGGGCCGCCGCGAGGTGCTGATCGAGCCATCCGGCAGCGGCACCATCGAGCTGACGACCACCGTGCGCGCCGCCGAGCGGCCGGTCTCGAGCAGCATTTACGGCTGCAGCGATGACGTCCCGAAGTACCTTCGGGCGGGCTGATCCCGGGCGGTACCCCAGCACGGCGTCCACAAAACGAACGCCGACCTGCATGTTTGCGATTCATGCTAAAATGGCGTGATACACGGTTCCGGGGCACGGAGCCGTGTTTGCTGCATTGGCGGCCAGCGCTGTCAGTTCCGGGTGTGTGAGTTCGCCGGACCTGAGGCCTGTCGGGGTTCGATGAACTTCCCCAGGATGGCACTAGCCGTCGGCTGGTGCGTGCCCGCCCCCTGTGGGCACTGCAGCGGATCAGGGAGCCCGGTCTCGGCCGGGAACAACTACTAGGGAGTGATCGAGATGACTGAGACGCAAGTGACTTGGCTGACCCCGGAGTCGCACGACAGGCTCAAGGGTGAACTCGACGCGCTCATCGCTAATCGTCCGGTCATCGCTGCTGAGATCAACGAGCGCCGCGAAGAGGGCGACCTCAAGGAAAACGGCGGATACCACGCCGCGCGCGAGGAGCAGGGTCAGCAGGAGGCGCGCATCCGGCAGCTGCAGGAGTTGCTGAACAACGCCAAGGTCGGCGTTGCGCCCACCAAGTCCGGCGTCGCACTGCCGGGTTCGGTCGTCAAGGTCTATTACGACGGCGACGAGTCCGACACCGAGACCTTCCTGATCGCGACCCGCGAAGAGGGCCTCAACGATTCCAAGCTCGAGACCTACTCGCCGAATTCGCCGCTCGGCGGCGCGCTCATCGACGCGAAGGTCGGTGACACCCGTGAGTACACGCTGCCCAATGGCAAGACCATGAAGGTGACGCTGGTCAGCGCGGAGCCCTACCACAGCTGATCTGGGGTCGGGACCGGCTCGGCCGGAGCATCCCGACACCGGTCCCGAAACGAACGGCCGCATCCGGGAGATCCGGATGCGGCCGCCGTTCGGGATATGCATGCCTAGCTCGCGAGCGCCTGTTCGATATCGGCCAGCAGGTCGCTGACGTCCTCGATGCCGACCGAGAGCCGCACCAGATCGTCCGGCACCTCGAGCTGCGAGCCAGCGGTGGAGGCGTGTGTCATCGCGGCCGGGTGTTCGATCAGCGATTCCACACCGCCGAGCGATTCGGCGAGGGTGAAGATCTTGGTGCGCGAGCAGAACTCGTGTGCCGCGTCCTTGCCGCCGTTGAGCCGGACCGAGATCATGCCGCCGAAGCGCTTCATCTGCTTATCGGCGATGAAGTGGCCGGGATGTTCGGCCAGGCCGGGGTAGATGACCTGTGAAATCGCCGGATGCCTTGTCAGGAATTCGGCGATGGTCTCGGCATTGTCGCAGTGCCGATCCATCCGCACCGCGAGGGTTTTGGTGCCACGCAGGGTGAGGAAGGCGTCGAACGGACCGGGCACCGCGCCCGCGCCGTTCTGCAGGAAGGCGAATGCCGCGTCGAGCTCCGGATCATTGGTGATCAGCGCGCCGCCGACGACATCGGAGTGCCCGCCCAGATACTTGGTGGTCGAATGGGTGACGATATCGGCACCGAGCAGCAGCGGCTGCTGCAAATACGGCGTGGCAAAGGTGTTGTCCACCACCAGTTTCGCGCCCGCGGTGTGCGCGATATCGGCGAGCGCCGGGATATCGCCGATGCTCAGCAGCGGGTTGGTCGGGGTCTCGATCCAGATCAGCTTGGTATTCGGCCGGATCGCGGCGCGCATTTCGTCGACGTTGAACACATGGGCGGGCGAATGTTCGATGCCCCACTGGCTGAAGACCTTATCGATCAGCCGGAAGGTGCCACCGTAGGCGTCATCCGGGATGACGATGTGGTCGCCGGGACGCAGCGTCGCCCGCAGCGCACAGTCGGTGGCGGCCATACCGGAGGCGAATGCCCGTCCATAGCGGCCCGATTCGAGCGCGGCAAGGTTCGCTTCCAGCGCGGTCCTGGTCGGGTTGCCGGTGCGGCCGTATTCGTAGCCGTCGCGCAGCCCGCCCACCCCGTCCTGGGCGAACGTCGAACTCGCGTAGATGGGCACGTTCACCGCACCGGTCCGGGCTTCGGGGTCGTATCCGGCGTGCACGGCTCTGGTGGAGAATCCCAGCTCACTCATGGGGTCAGCCTAGCGTCGGGCGATCGGCGGGTTATCGGCCGGATCAGCGTTGTGCACCGATCCGGGGTTTCGGCGCGGGTGCGGCGGTAGGTTGAGCTCATGCTCAGCGTTGATGAACTGTTCGCGATCGATGCCCTGTTGACCGAGGACGAGCGCGAGATCCGCGATACCGTCCGCACGTTCGCCAACCAGCGGTTGCGACCGCATATCGCGGACTGGTTCGAGGCGGGAACGTTCCCGGCCCGCGAGATTGCGCCGGAACTCGGCAATATCGGGTTGCTCGGCATGCACTTGGAGGGCTACGGCTGCGCTGGCCTTTCGGCGACCGCCTACGGTCTGGCCTGCCAGGAGCTCGAGGCGGTCGATTCGGGCGTGCGCAGCATGGTCTCGGTGCAGGGCTCGCTCGCCATGACCGCGATCCACAAATACGGCTCCGAAGAGCAGAAAGAGCGCTGGCTGCCCGATATGGCGGCGGGGCGCGCACTCGGCTGTTTCGGCCTGACCGAACCGGACTTCGGCTCCAATCCGGGCGGCATGCGGACCAGGGCCAAGCGCGACGGCACCGACTGGGTGCTCAATGGCTCGAAGATGTGGATCACCAATGGCTCGGTGGCCGATATCGCAGTGGTGTGGGCACAGACCGAGGATGAGGGCAAACAGGTGGTGCGCGGATTCCTGGTACCCGCGGGCACGCCGGGATTCACCGCCCGCGAAATGCATCACAAACTCTCATTGCGCGCCTCGGTGACCGCGGAACTGGACCTCGACGACGTGCGCCTGCCCGGGGACGCGGTCCTCCCGCAATCCCGCGGACTGAGCTCCCCCCTCGGCTGCCTGAGCGAGGCCCGTTTCGGCATCATCTTCGGCGCACTAGGCGCCGCCCGCGACTGCCTGGCCGCAACCATCGAATACGCGCGAACCAGAGAAGTCTTCGACAAACCCCTGGCCGCCTACCAACTCACCCAGGCCAAGCTCGCCGATATGGCCCTCGAATACGGCAAGGGCCAACTACTCGCACTACAGATCAGCAGACTCAAGGACACCGGCAAGGTCCTCCCCGAACAGATCAGCGCAGGCAAACTGAACAGCACAAGGGAAGCCATCGCCATCGCCCGCGAATGCCGCACCATCCTAGGCGCCAACGGCATCACCCTCGACTACCCAGTCCTCCGCCACGCCAACAACCTAGAATCCGTCCTCACCTACGAAGGCACCGCCGAAGTCCACCAACTAGTCCTAGGCAAATCCCTCACCAACTCCAACGCCTTCCGCTAAACCGACGAGAATGCGCTGATGTAGGGAGCTCTCGGCGTTTGCCTGCATCAGCGCATGGTGATCATTTGTCCACATCTTGGGGGCGTCGGCGGTTGCCGGGGCAGGCACCCTCGAGCGCGACGCGTGGCCGTGTCGAGGCCGCCGGGCTGCGACGCAGTTGCTGCGGGCGACGGTGGACAGTCCGTGGGTGCATACCGTCGATCCCGAAAAATATTCGGCCACTGTGGATCCGATCCGGAAGCTCGATCCATCCGGACTCTTCAGCGCACATCTTCCTCCGCGATCGGTATGAACGACCGGATGTTCGAGACGATCTCGGCCGCGGCCGCCTTCGTCGGACCGGATCAGCGGGCGCTGACATCCATGCTGGCGGCATTCGAGCCTTGTGCCAGCGAATCATGCTGGGGAACCGGCGAATTCGGCGTATTCCGGACTGGTCGGCACATTTCACAGCGCCGCTCGCACCAAGTTGAGAACATTGTTACTACCTGTCATCGCTGTGCCATCTTCATGTCACCGATTCGCCAAGGCGGATAGCGAAGCTGTAACGGCACTCGGTTTCGGGAAGGCCTCACAGCATCGGAGCCGTACAGCGTCCCGGATCAACGCGGCGAATCCGAGTGCACCGACCGCTTATTCGGAGGTGCACCATGTTCATGCCGTCGTCAGATCTGGGGGCCCATAATGTTCGTCCGTGACCGCGCGCCGATCATCGAGGGCGCGAAAATGCTTCCGGACCAACGAGAATTGATCGGCGCATTCGGCGGGCATCCGCCCGAACCGGGTTCGGAACATCCGCTTGTTCCGCTGGCGCGCGTGCTCGCGGATCTGCACAGGAAGCGGCACGACGATCCACTCGCCACCGCCGGAATCGATTGCCGCCGAGCCGAACTCGTCTCGGCTATCGACACCTGGGTGATCACCCGGGTGCCGCAGCGGCGATCGACAGCACATATCCGGGCCGAATCCATTGGCGCGACATTGGATCGGATGGCCGCCGCCTACACCCACGCCAGCCATCTGCTGCACACCGCCGAAAAGGTCTCCGACGATCGCGTACACGCCGCCTGGTACCGCCTCGCACTGCTCGCCGACCAGTGGAGCGACCTCATCATCGGTGCCGCACAAGACAATTCGCGCACGCGTCGATCCGCATAGCAACCGAGTACCGGCGACAGTCGCCGCTGGACATCGAGAGCAGGTGCAGGCTCTGGTGGCCGCACCCTCGGCCCGGTTGACCGCCTCGGCCCGCCCGTCGTGCAGTGCGACGATCGAGCGCACCAGCGCGAGCCCGAGTCCGTGGCCCTGTCCGTGGCCACGCGCGAAGCGTCGGAAGACGTGCGGCAATACGGCGGGATCGAATCCGAGCCCGTCATCCCATACCCTCGGCCGTGGCTGGCAAGGCGTTGATGGCCCCGGGTGTTGATGCCGGGTACAGACCCTGACAGCACCGGATCTACGAACAACGCCGAGCCGAACAGTGCCACGGCAACGGCCGAAAACGCGCTCGCCGACCTGTGCCCGGCCAATGCCACGGATCCGTCACGTCGACGACCGACGGGCGACTCAGTGGCGACCGAGCCAGGTGGATTCAGCTGGATCAGGTGCTGAGGAACCCGAGCAGATCGTGCCGGGTGATCACGCCGACCGGCTTGCCGTCCTCGACCACCATCAACGCGTCGGTATCCGACAGTGCCTTGGTCGCGGCCGAAATGGGTTCGCCCGAACCGATCAGCGGGAACGACGGACTCATATGCTGGGCCACCGAATCCGTCAGATGCGCACGGCCTTCGAAGACCGCGGAGAGCAGATCGCGCTCGGTGACACTGCCCGCGACCTCACCCGCCATGACCGGCGGTTCGGCGCCGACGACCGGCATCTGCGAAACTCCGTATTCGCGCAGGATCTCGATCGCATCGCGCAGGGTCTCCGACGGATGGGTGTGCACCAGATCGGGCAGCGCGCCCGACTTGCCGCGCAGCACATCACCGACCAGCGGTTCCGCGGTGCCGTCCAGACGGTCGCGCAGGAAGCCGTAGGAACTCATCCACTGGTCGTTGAAGATCTTGGACAGATAGCCGCGGCCGCCGTCGGGCAGCAATACGACCACCAGCGCATCGGGATCGCGGCGCGCGACCTCGATGGCCGCGACCACCGCCATTCCGCAGGAGCCGCCGACCAGCAGACCCTCCTCGCGCGCGAGGCGGCGGGTCATATCGAAGGAGTCGGCGTCGGAGACGGCGATGATCTCGTCGGGCACGGCCGGGTCGTAGGCCGAGGGCCAGAAGTCCTCGCCGACGCCCTCGACCAGATACGGCCGACCGGTGCCACCGGAGTACACCGAACCCTCCGGATCCGCGCCGATGATCTTCACCTTGCCGCCGGACACCTCCTTCAGATACCGGCCGGTGCCGGTGATGGTGCCGCCGGTGCCGACGCCCGCGACGAAGTGGGTGACCTTGCCGTCGGTATCGCGCCAGACCTCCGGGCCGGTGGTCTCGTAGTGGCTGTCCGGGCCGCCCGGATTGGAGTACTGGTCCGGCTTCCACGCACCGGAGATCTCGCGGACCAGCCGATCGGAGACGCTGTAGTAGCTGTCCGGGTGGTCCGGCGGCACCGCGGTCGGGCACACCACCACCTCGGCGCCGTAGGCGCGCAGCACATTGCGCTTATCCTCGCTGACCTTGTCCGGGCAGACGAATACGCACTTGTAGCCGCGCTGCTGCGCGACCAGCGCGAGCCCGACACCGGTATTACCCGAGGTCGGCTCGACAATGGTGCCGCCGGGCCGCAGGGCACCGGAGGCCTCGGCCGCCTCGATCATCTTCACCGCGATGCGGTCCTTGGCGCTGCCGCCCGGATTCAGATATTCGATCTTGGCCGCGACGATGCCAGCGTTGGGCCCCACCACCGAGTTCAACCGAACCAGCGGCGTATTGCCGATGAGGTCAACGACATGATCAGCGATGCGCATGCCCCCTATCGTTGCAGAAGGACTTCCAGGGCGTTCGCGATGGTCCCGGAGGCGGATGCGCAGCGTACGGCGCGTCGGGCACCGCGAATATCACAAATCCGACTCCGCGGTCTGCACAACGGACCCGCAGACAGCAGCACAGCGAAACCGCGCAGGGCACCACGACCGGTCCCGCAGCCCGCACAACGGGGCCCGCAGGTGCGGCGTATCCGCCGCAGAGCACCGTCACAGGTCAGCCCCGACGGCGGTCGAGAAAGCAGCACAACGAACGTCACACAGATCCCTCTCACGGCGTTCGCAACAGGCACGCTGGCGGACGCACAGCACAACACGCAGTGCACCGCGGATGTCGCGGATCCGACACTGTGAGTTCGCGCACGTCGCCTCGGACGGTTTTGCGTGACAAATGCACCTGAGGCCGATCACTTGCCTAGGATCGCGACCATGAGGCAGCCGAACATTGCTCGCGCCGCAACAGTTCTCGCCGGAGCGGCACTCGCCGTGGGAGTTGGCGCGGCGCAAGCCGATGCCGCGACCGTCGAATTCCCGCAGGTGCCAACGCTGGCCCGCGGCGGCGTCTGCTGGACGAGCATCCGCACCTGGGCCGATACCAGTTCGGAGTGGCCGGGCCGGGCCATTCTCAATGTGCGCGCGAATCCGGCGGCGGGTCTGGGCCCCGGCGACTATCCGCTGGCCCCGCTGTGCGAGGTCCGCACCACCGTCACGTGGCGCAATCTGAGCACCGGCGCGACGGGTGTCTACGAGAACAACGTGGTCACCGGTCTCTACGGCAGCATTCAGTACGCGCTGTTCCAGGACACCGGTCCGGGGCGCGTCGAGGTCACCGTCACCACCGACACCGCGAGCGTCCCGGCGCACGGCACCTTCGACGTGCCAGCCTGATCCCGCTGGCCGGGACTTGATCGCCGCGCCGAAGTGGCAGTCCGGCGTGCGGTTGCCCGCCACGCGGCGACGGGCACCGATACGGTGCCGGAGCCACATATCGGATGAGCAGAACGGCGCAGTTCGACCGACCGCAGGCCGCCGATCAACACGTACTATTTCTAGTCGTGGCACCTCGAATCAGTTGGCGGACAGCCGCGGTGACGGGTATGGCTACCGTGCTGGCCGGATCCAGTGCGGGCACCGCGTCCTGGGCCGCGTATCGACTTCTCATGGCGCAGGCGGGAGCAGCGCGCGGTCTGATCGGGCGCGATACCAGCAAACCGCCCGAGGCCGACGGTATCTATTCGGCCGGATGCGACGTCCCTGAGCCGTGGCGTCCCGGTCGGCCGGTCGACGTCCACCTGATGGTCTTCGGCGACTCCACGGCCGCGGGCGTGGGCTGCGTCACCGCCGAAGAGGTACCGGGCGTGCGCATCGCCCGCGGGCTGGCCGAGGCCACCGGCATGCGGATCCGGTTGAGCACCAAGGCGATCTCCGGTGCGACTTCGAAGGGGCTGGCCGGACAGGTCGACGCCATGTTCGTCGCGGGGCCGCCGCCGGATGCCGCGGTCATCTTCATCGGCGCGAACGACATCACCAAGAAGCATTCGATATCCGCATCGGCGCGCAGGTTGGGCGTGGCCGTCGCGCGGCTGCATGCGGCCGGAAGCGTCGTTGTGGTCGGCACCTGTCCGGATCTGGGCACCGTCGGCGCCATTCCGCAGCCGCTGCGCACCATCGTGCACAACTGGAGCGTCCGGCTGGCCAAGGCACAGTTCGCGGTCACCCACACCGCGGGCGGCAGCCCAGTGCCGATGGGCGATCTCGGGCCGGAATTCCTCACCGCGCCGGACCGGCTCTTCGCCGACGACGGCTTCCATCCTTCTGCCGACGGCTACGCATTGGCCGCCGCGCATCTGTTGCCGATCCTGGTGACGGCACTCGCACAGCGGCGCTCGGAATCACCTCAGGCCTGCTCTGCCGAACGTCGCGGCATCACCGCCCGGCTGCGCCGACTCGTCGAATCACCGGGGTGGCGGATGTCCCGCTCAGCGGATTCGGTACACATAGAGGTGCCAGTACAAAACTGAGCAGCGAGTACATAAGGAGCCCTCATGCCTGAGGCAGTTATCGTTTCGACCGCCCGCTCCCCCATCGGCCGGGCAGCCAAGGGTTCGCTGGTCGATATGCGGCCCGACGATCTGACCACCCAGATCGTGCGCGCGGCGCTCGACAAGGTGCCGGCTCTGGATCCGGCCCAGATCGACGACTTGATCCTCGGCTGCGGCTCCCCCGGCGGCGAGCAGGGCTTCAATATCGCCCGCATCGTCGCGGTGCAGCTGGGCTACGACTTCGTGCCCGGCACCACGGTGCACCGCTACTGCGCCTCGTCGCTGCAGTCCACCCGGATGGCCTTCCACGCCATCAAGGCGGGCGAGGGCGATGTGTTCATCTCCGCCGGCGTGGAGACGGTGTCCCGCTACAAGAACGGCTCCGCCGACAGCTGGCCGAACACCAAGAACTCGCTGTTCGCCGAGGCCGAGGCCCGCACCGCGAAGACCGCCGAGGGCGGCGCCGGCATCTGGCACGACCCGCGCGAGGACGGCCTGATCCCGGACGCCTACATCGCCATGGGCCAGACCGCCGAGAATGTCGCGTCGTTCACCGGCATCACCCGCGAGGAGCAGGACCGCTGGGGCGTGCGCTCGCAGAACCGCGCGGAGGAGGCCATCAAGGCGGGCTTCTTCGAGCGCGAGATCACCCCGATCACGCTGCCCAACGGCACCGTGATCTCGAAGGACGACGGCCCGCGCGCCGGAGTCACCTACGAGGCGGTGAGCCAGCTGAAGCCGGTGTTCCGTCCGGACGGCACCGTCACCGCCGGTAACTGCTGCCCGCTCAACGACGGTGCGGCCGCGCTGGTCATCATGAGTGACACCAAGGCCAAGGAACTCGGCCTCACCCCGCTGGCGCGCATCGTGTCCACCGGCGTCTCCGGTCTGTCCCCCGAGATCATGGGCCTGGGCCCGATCGAGGCGGTCAAGCGGGCGCTCGCGCTGGCGGGCAAGTCCGTCGATGATATCGACCTGTTCGAGATCAACGAGGCCTTCGCGGTGCAGGTGCTCGGCTCGGCGCGCGCGCTGAAGATCGACGAGGACAAGCTGAACGTCTCCGGCGGCGCGATCGCGCTCGGCCACCCGTTCGGTATGACCGGCGCCCGCATCACCACCACGCTGCTCAACAACCTGCAGACCTACGACAAGCAGTTCGGTGTGGAGACCATGTGCGTCGGCGGCGGCCAGGGCATGGCGATGGTCATCGAGCGCCTGAGCTGATCGGGTAACTCGCCAAATCGCTTCAACGGCTCCCCATCTCGATGGAGATGGGGAGCCGTTGGCGTATCAGGGCTGCTCGCCGTGGTATCGATCGGCCCGGAGAATCCGCGTCCGCTCGCGGATGTCACAGTGCGCACCCGGGTTTCGACTTCTCAGCGAACACGCCAGGATTCCCTGCCCGCTGCTGTAGATGGTTCCAGTCATCGCGACGGGGCTCGGGATCGCCGCCTGATCCACACAAGCTCCCCCGATCAGCGAGAACGGCCCCAGTGGCCTGGAATACCAAGGCAACTGGGGCCGTATCGTCAGCGCCGGACCCGGGTGGCCGGATCAGTCGCGTTATTGAAGTACCGGATCAGTCGTTGTTGAAGTAGCTGAGCAGGTTCAGGATTTCGGTGTAGAGCCAGACCAGGGTGACGGTCAGGCCGAGGGCCACACCCCAGGCGGCCTTCTCCGGAGCCTGGGCGCGGATCAGCTGGTCGGCGGCGTCGAAGTCGAGCAGGAAGTTGAACGCGGCGACCGCGATGACGACCAGGCTGAAGACAATGGCGAGCGGGCCGCCGTCACGCAGGCCGAGGCCGCCGTCGATGAAGAAGCTGGCGATCGCATTGCCGAGGATGAGCACCAGGATGCCGAACATCGCGCCGACGACCATGCGTGTCAAGCGCGGGGTGACCCGGATCGCGCCGGTTTTGTAGACCACCAGCATGCCTGCGAAGACACCGAAGGTGCCCAGCACGGCCTGCGCGATCATCGCGCTGCCACCGACGCCGCCGAATTCGATATTGGTGAACATGAACGACAGCGCGCCGACGAACAGACCCTCGAAGACCGCGTACGACAGCACGACGACCGGGTTGTCCATCTTCCTTGCGAAGGTCGCGACCAGCACCAGCACCAAACCGATCAGACCGCCGCCGATGACGAACAGCGGGGCCAGCGCGGTATTGGCATTGGTGAGGCCGTAGGACACGATCGCCGACAGCGCGACCACACCGAGGGTGATAGCAGTCTTGGTGACCACATCGTCGATGGTCATGGCCCGGGTGGTCGGGGCCTGCTGGTACGGCTGCTGATACTGGGGGTACTGCGGGTATTGGCCGTACTGCTGGCCCATCTGGCCCGCGCCCGTCACCCCTGACCCGAAGTTGGCATAGCCACCGCCCTCTTGCCGAGGAAGTTGACGGAATACCGGATTGCTAGTGGTGCGCACCGTGAATGCCTTTCTGGAG
This sequence comes from Nocardia sp. NPDC004278, assembly GCF_053602975.1. NCBI lineage: Bacteria > Bacillati > Actinomycetota > Actinomycetes > Mycobacteriales > Nocardiaceae > Nocardia > Nocardia sp. NPDC004278. Next base: position 308,846 of record NZ_JBSGEQ010000007.1, on the reverse strand, counting down.
TCGTGGTCCACGTCGCCGTGGCCGATCGCCAGCGCCTACTTGCCGGTCGCTCGAAGATCGGTCCCGAGCCGTGTCTATCGAGCCGGTCGCTCGATATCCAACTAGGTTGTCCAACGTGTGTCGGCCTGCTCGAGTTCCCGAGCAACCCTTCGGTACGGACAAATCGGACTCTACTATCGCTGGACGTCACGCAGTCCACGCACGGATCGCGTGACCGTGAATTTCCGATTGCGGCCGATCACCTCGGTCTGGCCCACCATGCGCTGGACCACACCGCGATAGTTCAAATGTGAGTTGTACACCGTCCACAGCTCACCGCCGGGCCGCAATACCCGGCCGGTCTCGGCGAACATCTTGATCGCCGATCCGGTGTGCACGGCCGCGCCGACGTGGAACGGCGGATTGCAGAGCACCAGATCGGCGCTATTGTCCGCGGCCGCGGACATGGCATCGTCGCGCACCACCGTCACCCGATCGGCAACCCGATTGACCTCGGCGGTCGCCCGCGCCGAGGCCACCGCGGCCGCCGACTGATCGGTGCCGATGACGCGGATGCCGGGCCGCGCCTTGGCCAGTGCGACGGCCAGAATGCCGGTGCCGCAACCGAGATCGATGGCATCGCGGGCATCGGGTTTCATCCACTTGAGGTGCTGCAACAGGAACCGGGTTCCGATATCCAATTTGGCGCCGGAGAACGCGGCGCCGTGCGCGACCACATCGATATCGATATCGTCGATCCGCTCGCGCACCGGAAATGGCGGCGCGGCAACGGGTTTCGGACCACTCACCAATAGCGTGCGGGACTTCTGCCGCCCCCGGCTCGCACGCACGTGCGAGAACGATTCGGCCAGTGTGTCGTTCATGGATTTGGTCAGGTATTTATCGCGCCCGCCCGCGACGACGACCACCCCGGGGTCCGCGTAGCGGGCGATGGCATCGGCGACCTCGGCCAGTCCGGCGAGCATGCGCGGCAGGCGCAGCAGGACGACCTCGGCATCGGCGAGCAACTCTTCGGAAAGCGCGTGTGCGGTATAGCGATCCGTGAGGCCGAGCGCGCGGGCGTTGTTGGCCAGCGCGAGTTCGCCGGTGAGCAGATCCTGATGGACCCGGACAGCGCTCAGGTCGTGCCCGGCGATCGCGCCGAGGGTGAGCGCACCGTAGGCGTCGCCGATGACGGTGATCCGGCCGCTGCCAGCGGCATCGATGGCGTCCGCGGCCACGTCGAGAATCAGCCGGTCGGCGGCATCGACGGCATAGAGGTTGCGCGCCTCCACATCCGGATACCGCCGCAATCGGCCAAGTACATCCTCGACATCTTCCACACCTCAAGTGTGCTAGATCGTTGCCGATACATCGCGTCCGACCCGGCATATCAGCGACACCCCGGTGGCTACACCGGGTTGTGGCAAATCCCGGGCAGCACAGGCGAGGGCCAATACCATCAGCCACATGCGTAACAGGATGGTGCTGATGGCCGCCGCCGCGGCAATGGTGCTCGTCGGCTGCGGCGACGGTGGATCCGGCCCGAACACCACCACCGCGCCGACCACGACCGGCACATTCACCGACGCGCCGGAGAGCGCACCGCGCGATGCCCTGCCCAAGCGCGGTGCCCCGTCCAATGGCGCGGGCGTGACCGTGTCCGACCTGCGGATCGGACATCATCCCGGATTCGACCGCGTGGTCTACGAATTCGGCGGCGGTGGCACACCCGGCTGGATCGTGCAGTACACCGAGCAGGCCATCCAGGACGGCAGCGGCAAGGTCATCGATGTCGCGGGCCGTTCGATTCTGGAGGTCCAGATCACGGGTTCGGCCTATCCGTTCGACAGCGGTGTGACGCCGTACTCCGGTCCCGATCCGGCCACCGACCCCAGCGCGCCCGCGATCGCGGGCGTCTACCGGACCACCGTCTTCGAGGGCACCACCCAATCGTTCATCGGGGTGAACGCCGATCGCCCGAACTTCGCGGTCAGCACGCTGACGAATCCCACCCGGCTGGTGATCGATATCGCGACCGCATAGCCGGTGTCGATACGGCCAGGGGGTATCAACGATCGCCCGTCCGGGCCGCTCTAGAATGACGGCGTGGTCGAACAGCACCTGTCTCCGCGCGCCACCGGACTCGTCCGGGCGCTCGGTGTGCTGGTGCTGCTCGCGGGGATCGTGGCCATGCACGCCGGGGTTTTCACCGTCGCCACGCCCGCCGACCACCACCACGGCACGATGACAATGGCGATGCCTGCCGAGCACGACGCGACCACCGGATCGGACTGCACCGACGACGGTTGCGGCAACGCACACGGCGGCATGCACGCGTGCGTCTTCATCCTGACGGCCGTGGCACTGGCTCTGATGCTCGTCCTGCTCTACTGGATCACCCTCGATCGCCCGGGTGGCGGTGTGTCGAAACCGCGCCAGTGGCGGCCGATGCGCGAACGCGCACCACCGTGGACCGTGCTGTCCCTGGCCGAATTGTCGATTCTGCGGATCTGACAGGCCCACCGCGCCCGCAACCACGGTCGCGGCTGCTGCCTTGTCCGAAACCGTTTATTCGCCATTCCTCAGGAGCACAGACATGTTCATCACCCGAAACCGAATCACCCTCGCCATTGCCGTAACCAGCACCGCCGCAGCGCTTTTCGCCGCGGGCTGTAGCAATAGCGAATCGCCGAACGCGGACCACGGCTCGTCGTCGAGCCAGGCCAGCTCTGGAACGCCCGCCGCCCGAACCGATTTCAATGACGCCGACGTGACCTTCTTGCAGATGATGTACCCGCATCACGCACAGGCGGTCGAGATGGCGCGGCTGGTCCCGAGCCGCACCCAGAACGAGCAGGTGCGCGCGCTCGCCGCGAATATCGAGAAGGCACAGTCCCCCGAAATGGAGCAGATCACCAAGTTGCTCGAGAGCTTCGGCAAGCCCGCGCCGAGCAGCACCGGACACGGCGGACACGGCATGGAGATGCCCGGTATGACCAGCACCATGCAAATGCCCGGCATGACCAGCATGCCCGGTATGACCACCATGCCCAGCGCCTCGGCAATGCCGGGCATCATGTCGAACGAGCAGATGAACGCGCTGGCGGCGGCATCGGGGGCCGACTTCGACCGGCAGTGGATGGAACTGATGATCGAGCACCACAACGGCGCGATCACCATGGCGAACACCGAACTCGCCAACGGCGTCAACCCGGATGCGAAGGCACTCGCCACCGCGATCGTCGCGGCCCAGCAGGCCGAAATCGACACCATGCGCGGCCTGCTCGGCCAGCGCTGATCCAGCGCAACCGGAGCACACCGGGACCGGCACGTCCCGGTGTGCTCCGGTGCCGATCCTCCACTCTGACCTGCGTCATCGTGTGCGCTGGATATCAGTTGGTCATCGATCTGGCCGCGCTCGGCTGACGTCGGCGGGCACGAACAAGTACGGTCGTTACGTCCGGCCTCCTTCGCGCCTCCAGCGGCCGGGTGTTCGGAGGAGAGAGGGGAAACCGACATGCGACGTCTAGAACGTGCGGGCCTCGTCGCCGCCGCGGCCGCGACCGCAGCGGGTGTCCTGACCATCGGCGCATGCTCGAAGCAGATCACCGGCAGCGCGCAGGTCGACCAGACCGAACTCGCCGCATACACCTCCGAGGTCACGGCGTCGTCGGTGGCCGCATCCTCCTCGCGCGCGGCAGCGGCCGAACGGGCGACCGGAACCGCGTGCGACACCTTCGCCACCGCGAACAGCAGCTCGATCAGCACCTTCAACGACTACATCGATGCGAGCAATAGCAAGGGCATCAACGACCCGGAGACCAATTCCAAGGCCAATGACGCCGTCACCGCGCTGCGCAATAACGCGCGCACCATCGATGCGAAGGTGACCTCCGAGGTGCCATTGGCCGTCGCGACTCCGCTGCGCAGCTACCGCGACGACACCAACGCACTCGCCGACACCCTCGATCGGCACGCGCCGACCGATACCCTCAATGCCGCGATCGATAAGTTCAACGCCACCAAGAACATTGCCGAGGATGCCTGTAAAGGCCACTGACACAGGCGATCAGGCGCCCGGCGGGATGGTCGGCTGCGACGGCGGTGTCCGCGTCCCGCGGTGCGGGCGGTGGCCGCGACGCTCGAACAATACGAGCGCCACGCCGCTGAGCGATGCGGCGATTGCGACGAGCGCGAAAGTGAATGCCGCGCCGGGGTATCCGACCGCCGCGATCACCGCGGCGGCGATTGCGACGAGTCCGCCGATGATCAGCAGGACGAATCCGGGCCAATTTCTAGCGTCCGCCAACGTAATTCCCGGCTGCGGCTCGGGCGCGCGGGCGATATCCGGCGCGTCGTCGAGCGGGGGAATTTCCCACGGCCCTTCCGCTGTCATGGTGGTACCTCACATTTCGATCTCAGGCTGGGTGCTCGGTGCCTGACATGTCTGAGATTTCCCCCACGCGCCGATCCGAAACAGCCAGGTGGGCTAGCCCCCAGTGCGGGCGAGGATGCGCGTGAGCACTCGGCCGAGCGCATCGGCCGGATCCGGCGGCGTGGTCGGCGCGCGCCAGGCGATCATCTGATCGGGTCGCACGAGGAGAGCGCCCTGCTCGGGAATTCCGACCTGCCGCAACCAGTCCGGCGTATCGATCACCGTCGCGCGCAGAGGTATGAGTAGACGGTCGGCAACCTCGCGTGCGGCACGCAGCCACGTCGCACCGTCCGGACCGACCAACAGCGTGAAATGGGATGCCACGAGGTCGAGGGTGGAGACTCGGGTGCCGTCGCGCTCCACCCAGGCGTGCGGAAGCCTGGATCCCGGTGTGCCGTCGAGCACGAGTTCGATGTTCTCGGTCGATGGCAGCGCGGGCTCCGGTGCGATTACCGCCGCCGAATCGTATCGATAGCCCATATGCACGACGGGAGCATTGATGATGCCGAGTACCGCGCGCTCGGCGGCGGCGGCCGGGCTGGAATCCCAGTGCAGCCCTGGGGCCTTCAATCGAAGCAGCGCCTGCGCCATGGTGGTGGTCGCGACCGGACGCCGCTCGGCGTCATAGCTGTCGAGCAGCGCCGGACCGGCATGCCCGGCCAGCACCGCGGCCAGTTTCCAGGGTGGCGGTCCGGTTGGAACCGTCAGTTTCGCGAGCCGAGCCGGTCAGCGGGCGAGGCTCTGGAAGGCGGTGCGGTAGGCGTGCGGATTGGTGCCGACGACTCGTTTGAAGCGGTCGCGAAAGGCGGTGGGGGAACCGAATCCGACCTGGGTGGCGATGCGATCGACCGGATGGTTGGTGGCTTCGAGCAGGTATTGGGCCTGACGGATGCGGGCTCGGTGCAGCCACTGCAGCGGGGTGGTGCCGGTCTGTTCGCGGAAGCGGCGGTTGAGGGTCCGTTGGCTCATACCGGCCTGGGCCGCAACATCTTCCAGCGTGAGGGACTTCGCCGCATTCTCCTCCAGCCAGCGCAGTAGCGGTTCCATCGACGCGCCCTGCGGCGTCGGCGGCTGGTCGTGCACGATGAACTGCGCCTGTCCCCCTTCACGTTCCAGCGGCATCACCGCGAGGCGAGCGGCATCGGCGGCCACTGCCGAACCGTGATCGCGGCGAATCATGTGCAGGCACAGGTCGATTCCGGCGGCGGCACCCGCGGAGGTGAGGAACTGGCCGTTATCGACGTAGAGCACATCGGGGTCGACATCGATCGCGGGGTAGCGGGCGGCGAGCGTCGGGGCGGCCACCCAGTGTGTGGTGGCGCGCAACCCGTCGAGCAGTCCGGTAGCGGCGAGGATGAAGGCACCGACACAGATCGAGGCGATGCGGGTGCCATTCGCCGCGGCCGCGCGCAGGGCCGCGACGACATCGGCGGGGACCGGCGCGGCGGGATCCGCGCAGCCGGGCAGGATGACCGTATCGGCCTCGGCCAATGCCTCGAGTCCCCAGCGGGCCCGGATGGTGAACAGTTCGGTCTCGACGGTCGGTGTGACGGCGCAGACGCGCACCCGGTAGGCCGGGCGGCCATCGGGCAGCCGACAGCGGGTGAAGGATTCGATCGGCGTGGAGAGGTCGAAGGGCAGGACCTGGTCCAACGCGAGGACGGCCACGGTGTGCATGCCGATACCGTAGGCGGTCACCGGATTCCCGCCAAATGCGCTGACCTCGCAGATTACCCATAATTGCAGTTCAACCGGCTTGGCGAGAATCTGTTGACATATGGCAATTTCGCCAGTTCCCGTGCCGCTCCCCGATCACTACCGTCGGCAGCACCGACATGAGAAGGAGCTGATTCGGGTGCTCGCCCAGTTCGTACTGTTCGACGGATTCGACCCACTGGATGTCATCGCACCGTTCGCGGTGCTCGATGCCGGACGTCTGGTGTCCGACGGCGGGGTGACCGTCGAATCGGTCTCCGCCGAGGGTGCACGCCGGGTGCCCAGCGGCATCCCCGCCATTTCGCTCGATGCCGCAGCCCGACTCGATCCGGACCGCGCGGACCTGATCGTCGTCCCCGGCGCGGTCGGCACAATGCCCAAAGGACCGAAGGACCAATGGCCGGACACCAAGCGCCGCGGCACCGTCTGGCGCAACGCGGGCCGCACTCCCGCCGTCGCCCGGTGAGCCGCGGCACGTGACGAAACTTCTACTCTCCCTGCATGTCCTGGCCGCCATTATCGCCATCGGCCCGGTGACGGTGGCCGCCAGCATGTTCCCCGCCGCCGCACGCCGGGCATTCGCCACCCCGGCCGACCAACACCACCTGGTCGCCGCCCGCACCCTGCATCGCATCTGCCGCGTCTATGCCGCCATCGGCCTCGCCGTCCCGGTCTTCGGTCTGGCCACCGCGGCGAGTCTCGGTGTCCTGACCGATACTTGGCTGACCATCTCCATTGCTCTGACCGGGGCGGCCGCCGGAATCCTCGCCCTGGCAATCCTGCCCGATCAAACCCGCATCCTCGCCGCGCTTTCCGGCACCGCATCCCAGCCCGTCCCCAGCACCGCCCAGCTGGCCATGTTCACCGGCATCTTCAATCTCCTCTGGACCGTCGTCACGGTGCTGATGATCGTCCGCCCCGGCTCAACGACCGGGGCGTGAGCCGGGGCAACAGCGTCAGGGGACGAGGACGACCTTGCCGGTGACGGTTCCGGATTCGGCGAGTTCCATTGCGCGGGCGGCTTCGGACAGCGGGATGCGAGCGGCCACCTGCGCCCGCAGGATTCCGGCCGCGGCCAGGTCGAATACCGCGCTGAGATCCGCGGCGATCTCGGTGCGGAACCGCGCGCGGTTGCGCTTTCCCGCCCAGATGTTGAAGAAGTGCGCATTCCGCTTGTTGGGCAACAGATTCCACCAGATCAGGCGGCCCACCAGGGCGAGTACCGGGAGACGCGAGTTGCCGGGATCGTCCTTGGTGGCCGCGGTGCCATAGGAGACCAGCGTGCCGTGCGGCGCGAGCAGGCCGAACGAATCGACGATGCCCGGACCACCGACGTGATCGAAGACCGCGTCGACCCCGCCCGGCGCCAGCGCACGAACCTGCGCCACCACGTCACCGCGGTAGTCGATGGCCTCGGCACCCAGTGCGGTAACGGCTTCGGCGTGCCGGGTGGATGCCGTGCCGAGCACCCGGATTCCGGCGTGACGCGCGAGCTGGACCAGCGTCGAGCCGACGCCGCCATTGGCACCGTGCACGAGAATCGTTGCGCCGCTGCGTACCTTGGCAATGCGATGCAGCATCTGCCATGCGGTGATGCCGTTCACGACGAAGGTTTCGGCTTCCGCGGCATCGAGTCCGTCGGAAACCGGGACCAGGTCGGCGGCGTCGAGGACGATATGGCTGGCCCAGCCGCCGACCTTGGTCAGTGCGGCGACACGGCGGCCGAGCAGCGTCGAATCGACATTCGACCCGATTGCGGTCACCGTGCCGACCAGGTCGTAGCCGGGGACGAACGGGAACGGCGGCTGGTCGTAGTACTTCGCGCGGCGCATCTGCTGTTCGGCGAAGGAGATACCGGTCGCCTCGACGGCCACCATGGCTTGGCCATCGGCCGGTGCGGGCAGTTCGCGGTGGGTGATCTGCAGACCCGACGGTTCGACGGGGCCGGGCAGCAGGATCTGGGTCGCCAGGGTGTTCATTTTCGGTGTCCTCTCGGTTGATTTTCATCGAGTGAGTGACTGGACAGTCACTCGGTGGTCAAAAAGAGTGCCCCACGAAGGGGCAACAAGTTTCTTCAGTGCTTCGGATCGACGTGACGGATACCGGCGCTCAGCATTCGCGCCCAATCGCTTTCGATACTGTCCAATCCGAGCGTCGTGATCAGATGGCAGAGTTGGCCGTAGGCTATGAAGCGCTGCACCGCGTCATCGGCCGCCCCGGATCGCGTCTTCGCGAAGGTCGTCACCCGCTCGAGCCCACGCCGCACCGCCTCGGCGACCTCCGGGATATCGGACGCCGATTGCGCGTGCACCTGCAGCATCAACAGGTTTCGGTCGGTGATCAGTTCCGCATACGCCGCGCCCATCTCGTACAGGATCGCATCGGGGGCCGCGCCGTCCACCCGCGCAGCGCCCGCCGACAGCGCCCGCTCCACCAGTTCGTAGCACCGATCCAGCGCCGCCACGAACAGCGCGACCTTGCCTGGAAACAGCTTGAACACGTAGGCGGGCGAGATATCCGCCCGCGCCGCAACGGTATTGATCGGCGTGCCGTGATATCCAGCCTGTGCGAATTCGGCGATCGCGGCATCGACCACCGCATCCCGCCGGATCTCCGAAGTAGAAAGTACGACACCGCGCCTGCTCATGTGAGTGACTATACACTCACTCATCCGCCCGCTGTCAACCCCCAGATTGTCGGACCCCGCCTCTACGGTGTGCCCATGGCGGATACCGACCGCGCGGTCAGACATGGGCAGCTGCTCAGCAGTCTGCTGCGTGCGGATGCGCGTCCGTCCGAGATCCGTTGGCAGCTGGTGGAACTCACGCGGATGCGGGCCAGCGTCGCGGAATGCGCCGGGCGGGTGGAGTTCTACTCGCGGATGTTGACCGAGGGGCGGTCCACCGCCGCCGCGCATGCGCAGAATGTGCTCGCCGAATTGCACAACGAGGGCGCGCTCGCCAGCGCGGATGTCGTATCGCTGTCCCGAGCGGTGCTCGCGCGACCGGAGAAGAAGCTGGTACGGGCACAGTTGAGCTGGCTGGATCGGACAGTTCGGGGTGAGCCCGGGTGCGCCTCGGCGGCCGTGCGGGTGCTGACGGAAGCCATCGAGACGACCGCGGATATCGGGCTGCGTGAGCGGATGGCGCGGATCATCACCCGGCAACTGCGGGTCGCGGACGAGCGGACGCGGGAAGAGTTGGCGGACGCGGCGCGAGCGTGGGAGATCGAGGAGCGGTTCACGCTGCCACCGCGGGCTCCGCTCGCTCGATTCACGGTGGCGAGCACGGTCGTGGAGACGGTGGAGCTGTACCGCCGGGTGACAGCACGACCGCACGACGACTGGTCACTGGACGAGCGCTTCCTCGACGCCGTCATCCGGTTCAGCTACCGGGATCGCAACGGGTTGTCGACGGCTCTCGGGCGCCTCATCGACCACGAAGTGCCTGCGGCGCAACAGGATCCATCGTGGTGGCAGCGACAACAACAGCGTCGGTGGTGCGATAGGCAACCGTGGTCGATGCGCACCCTGGCCGCGATTGCCATCGGCGCGCTGCGATATCCGCCGCGCGGCCCCACCCGCTCCACACCGCTGACCGACCGCATGGCCGAATGGGGCACCCTGGTGCTGGAAGGTGCTGTGCTGCCGCCGTTCGCACTGGCCACGCCCTCCTTTGACAATGGCGGGATCGATGCCGCCGAACTCGTCGAGCGGCTGCGCGAATACGCCGAGTTGGGCCTGCGACCAGGCCCGGTCGACTTCGCCCAGGCATTGGTGCGGGTTGCGCCGACAGCGCGCCCCGAGGTGCTACTGATGGCCGATGCACTTCGGCCGCCCGAGGGAGCACGCCTGGCCGCCTGGTTGCGCAGTGATCATTCCGATGCGGAGACCGACGCGTTTCCGAAGTACCTGAGCGCGGCATTGCGGGGCCCGCCTCCGAATGAGCGCGGGCACTCCAGCCCGCTATCCGAATATCAGCTCCCCATCCCGGAGGTCCAAGCGGCGTGGATGTCATGGGTGGACCGAGATCGGTTGTCGCGCATCGTGAATCTGCCGGGCACGAAGGGGCCGCGGGTGCATCGGGCGGTAATGGCCGCACTCGTCAGCGAGGATGCCCGCGACCGAACCGCGGGCGTCGACGCACTGGCTGTGCTGGCAACCGCCAACGAACTGCGGCCGGATCTGCTGGCGCGGGCACTGCCCGTGCGCGCCCAGACCGGGCGCCTCGCGAGTTCGCTGCGTGACACCCGTCGCGCGTTGGGCGCGCACCGCACCTGGCCGTTGCTCGCGGCCATCCTGCCTGTGCTGTTCGCCAGCAATCCGACGCCCGGCCTGCCCGATGTGGTTGCGGTGGCGGCCGATTGCGCACGTAAATCGGGCGCTCGCGGTGACCTGCCCGGACTCGATGCGGTGCTGCGGCGCGGCGATGCCAGCCGATTGGCCGCGGCGGCCCGCGCACTGTCGGTCGCCCTGTCGAGCAACTGACCGCGGCTTCGAACGCGGCCTCGGCACCTAGGCGTCGTCGGCCCAGCGCTCAACCCAAACCTGTAGTGGCTCGAGGGCCGCGACCAGTTCGAGGCCATCGGCGGTGAGGCGGTACCCCTTCGCATCCGTCTGCACGATCGCCACCGCACGCAATTCGCGCAGCCGATCGTTCAGCACACTGGCCGACACCCCGCCGGTCAGACCCTGCAATTCGCGGAAGGTGACGCTGGCACCGTCGCGTAACTCCCAGAGCACCCGCAGCGTCCAGCGACGTCCGAGCAGATCCAGCAGCGCCATGATCGGGCGCCCGGTGCGCGATCCCCGCACGGGCTTGCCGACCACCGGAGTCTTGCCCGCTTCGGATTCCGAAGCTACCATCGAGACCGTCCTTGCTCTGTTTTTCGAAGCATGAAGACCAGCCTAACGAGGTTCGATCGATGACCACCGGATCCACACCCCGAATCGCCCCGCTGTACCCGCCCTACGCACCCGCTATCGACGCACAGCTGAAGAAGTGGATGCCACCGGAAGCCACAATCGAGCCGCTGGCGCTGTTCCGCACGCTGGCCGTGCACGATGAACTCTTCGCGCGCATGCGTCCACTTGGCGCGGGAATTCTGGGCCATGGCCGGGTGTCGCCGCGCGATCGCGAGATCGTCATCCACCGCACCTGCGCCCGAGCGGGCGCCGAGTACGAATGGGGCGTGCACGCGGTGGTCCAGGGGCCGCAGGTCGGCCTGACCACCGCCCAAATCGACGCCGCCGCGGTCGGTCCGGCCGACGATCCGGCGTGGACCGCCGCGGACAGCGTGCTGGTGCTCATGGCCGATGAACTCCACGACACCGGGGATATCTCCGATGAGGTCTGGACCCGGCTGGCCGAACGCTACGACGTGGACCAGATCCTGGAACTGATCATCATCGCTGGCTGGTATCGCTTGCTCAGCACCGTGATCACCAGTGCCCGTATCGAATTCGAACCCTGGGCCCGGCGCTTTCCGCCGCGCAACCCTTAGCTCGGCGACGCCGTCAGGTCGTAGACCGCGACATTGCCGATGTGGACCGCTTGATAATGCTCGGCCACCCAGTCGCCGATGTCCTTGTGGCCGACCGGCCGCCACAGCTCGTCGTCGGGCTCCGCCGCCGGGGCATTGTCTCGAGTCGGGACCCGCCAGGAATCGGGCAGCTTCACCTCCTGCGCGAGGTAATAGGTGACCTGATGGGTGCGCACCAGTTCCTGGAACTGGTCGAGTGTCGGCACCGGATCATCGGAGGTGAAGCCGCCGATCGCGATAACCGGTGTGCGACTGGCCAATTCGAGGCTGGCGGCGGTCGAGGAGCGGTCCACGGCGGCCGACCACCGCGTCGTCGTATCGGTGAGCATGCTCACCAATCGCGGCTCCGCGAAGTCGCCGCTCATGAACCGACGGATCTCCTGTTGGGCCTCGTTCTCGGGACCGGGCTTCTGCTTGCGGGCCGGGCCGACCGTCGGACTGCCGCCGGTATGCGACTGCGGCAGCGTCGTCACGGCATATGCCGTCGACCCGCCGAGACCGGCCAGCACACCCGCGACCACCAGTACCGAGGTCACCCGGTCGCGCGCCCGGCGACGCCCGGCCGCCGGCAGCGATGCGATGAGCAGCCCGACCGCCGCGAGCACCGAGAGCACGAGGATGGTCCACCGCAGCCAGGGCTGCCAGTCCGAATTCCGCTGCAGGACAACGAATGCCCATATGCCCGCGGTCAAAATGAGTGCGGCGGAGCCGATTCGGCCGAACGCGCTGTCGCGGCGACGCCACATTTCGTGCACACCGAGCGCGAACATTCCCGCAACGGCAGGTCCGATCGCCAGGGTGTAGTAGGCGTGCATGCCGCCCTTCATAGTGGAGAAGGCGACGCCATCGATGATCAGCCACAGTCCGAAGGTCAATGCCGCACCACGCACCAGATCGGTGCGCGGCGCGCGCCACCGTGCCGCGAGCACCAGCACGAAGGCGAGGATCGCCGCTGGCAGCAGCCAGGAGATCTCATAACCGATTTCGCCGGTGAACAATCGGTCCGGTCCCGAACCGAAGCCGCCGAAGCCCTGTCCCGGTCCGGCATCGTGCGGCATTTCGTAACCGGGCGGCAGCTCGAAGCGGTTGCCGCCCTTGTGATTGCGGCCGAGGAAGCGCGCGAAGCCGTTATAGCCGAGCACCAGATCCATGAAGGTGTTGTTGGTCGAACCGGCCAGATACGGTCGCGAGGACTCCGGCCACAGCATGGTCAGCAGTACGAACCAGCCGGACGAGACGATCAACGCACCGGCCGCGGCCAGCAGGTGCCACAGCCGGGTCCGCAGTGCGGTGGGTGCGACGATCAGATACGCGATGCCCAACGCGGGCAACACCATCAGGCCCTCGAGCATCTTGGCCAGGAATGCGAAGCCGAGCGCCACCCCGGCCAGCATCAGCCAGCGCACACTCGCCTGCCGCAGCGCGCGGATCGTGCAGTACGCACCGGCCGTCATCAGCAGCACCATGACCGCATCCGGATTGTTGAACCGGAACATCAGCGCCACCACCGGCGTCACCGCGAAGACGGCACCGGCGAGCAGCCCCGCGCCGCGGCTCGCGGTCGCCCTGGTCACCGCGCCGTACATCATCGCGACCGTCGCGACCGCCATCAGCGCCTGCGGTATGAGCATGCTCGCACTGCTGAAGCCGAACAGCTGACCGGAAAGTCCCATCACCCACTGCGATACCGGTGGCTTGTCGACCGTGATGAAGTTTCCGGGATCCAGCGAGCCGAACAGCACCGCCTTCCAGTCCCGCGAACCCGACCATGCCGCGGCGGCGTAGAAGCCATTGCCCATGGCATTGACGGTGATATTCCACAGATAGGCGGCCGCCGTCCCGATCAGCAGGACCACCAGGCCGATGCGCTCCCACCGCCGGATGGGTGACAACGCCGTCGCCGAGACGGGCGGGGTCGGGTCGGGCGGGGTCGTATCGGGCAGGGACGCCGGGGGACTGGTCACTGTCACCTGGGGAGTATCACAGCCGTACCGGTGGACCGCCTTGGCGTTTGCTGTCAGTCCGCTGTGAGCCTGCCCCTAACCCCTATGACCATGGGATTTGGGGCGTTCGATGCCGTAACAGGGGGCCGTACCGCCCGATCTCACCACCGAAACCGTGGGTACGTGGAGGGTCGAGTGCGTCGTCGTTCGAAGAGTGCTGTGGTGTCTGCGATCACCATGGCCGTTGTGCTGTTGGCCGGTCTGTCGGGTGCGGTCGCCGAGGCCGCGCCAGCGGAGTTGAGGCATTGTGAACTCACCGATGGGCGCACGCCGCAAACGGCGACGCCCGAAGAGGTCGGCCTCGATTCGGCCGCGCTGCGCACCGCCATGGGCTTCGTCTCCGATCCGACCCGGCGCAATATCCAGGTGTTCCGCAATAACTGTCTTATCGCGACCGGGCCGAACAACGCACAGACCGGCGCTGAGCCGTGGAATCTGTGGAGTGCAACCAAGAGCGTGGTCTCGCTGGTCACCGGCCTCGCCGTCGACGAGGGGCGGTTGCGGATCGATGATCCGATCGGTGCCTATCTGCCGCCGGGCATCGGCGATGCCGAGCACCGCGCGATCACCGTGCGCAATCTGCTCACCGAATCCTCGGGTCTCGAGGTCTCGGTACTCTCCGAGGGGGTCACGGGGCTGGCGCAACTCGATCCGAATGTGGTGGCGCAGGCCATGGCGCGACCGGTCGAGCATCCGCAGGGCACCGTCTGGCGCTACAGCCAGCGCGCCGTCGATCTGATCGCCTATGTGGTACAGCGCGCCGTCGGCGTGGACTTCCAGGAGTACGCGCAGCGAAAGCTGTTCGACCCCTTGGGCATCCGGAGGACCGACTACTTCTGGGGCCGCGACCGCAGCGGGAACACCTACGGCTACGCCCATCTCGTGCTCCCACCCGACGATTTCGTCAAGCTCGGTCTGCTGGTCGCCAATCGCGGGAATTGGCATGGCATCCAGGTCATTTCGACGGACTACCTCGCGCAGGCGAGTCAACCGTCGCAGACCAGCCCGTGCTACGGCTTCCTCTTCGTCGTCAATGGACCCGAATGCGCCGCCGAATTTCCGGGTCTGCCGGCCGATGCCGTCAAGATGTCGGGCATGATGCGCCAGGACAGCTACATTGTGCCGAGCCTCGACCTGGTGGTCAGCTGGACCGGCGTCACCGTCCCCGGCGGTGCCGGAACCTTCCCGAGCGATACGCTGCGCGCCATCAACGCGGCCTTCCGGGAACCGCGGCTACCGGATCCAGGACCCTATGTGCCACAAGAGGGCGTCAGCCTGGACGATCCGACGATCACCAACCCCGACGCGGTCCTCGATGCCCTGGGCATCGGCCCCAATGCCTATCCGGGGTGCGGCCCGCTGCTCTGCCTCGGCAAGGCCCCTGCCGCACCGTTCGCGGATTGGCCATCCGGCTGCTTCATTCTCGGCTGCATCGGCCCCGCCCCGACTCCCGGCATCCGCTGAATCTGTTCAGGTGGCCGGAATTTCGCGTTGGAACCAGTCGAGGATCTGCGGGAGCGCGATGCGGGCGGTGGCGGAGTGGTCGATATCGCCGAGGTCGGTGAGGGTGGCGCGGTCGGTGTGCATGGCCTGCAGGCAGTGTTCGGCATTGGCGTAGAGCACATTTCGGTCGCCGGTGGCGGCGTAGAGGTGCACCGGGACGCGTGGCGTCCAGTCGCAGGTGCCGTCGCTGGCGGCCACTGCCGATTGCGAGGTTCCGGTCGGATGTTGGGCCAGGGCCAGGAATTTCGGTGTCAGCAGCAGTTCCGGGCGCACGGGTAGGGCGGTGCCGATGGTGATCTCGTTCTGCTGTCCGTCGAAGAGTTGGTCGATGCGGTCGGCGATGGGTTCGGAGAATGCGTCGGCGGGCCGATCGTAGAGGTGGTAGATGCGGTTCATCGAGGTGATCCAGTAGGCCAGGAAGAAGACTGCGATCGCCGGGGGGACCCGTCCCTCGATGGCGCCGGGCGTCTCGACGTGCGCGACGTCGTAGGGCCCGCTGATCGGCGCGAGCGCGGACAGGCCGAAGCCGGCGGCGGCACCGCCCTGTAGCGCCTTACCCAGTGCCGTCGCGGCCTGTCCGCCCTGGGAGAAGCCGGTGACGAGGATGTCCAGGTCCAGATCGCGCTGCCGTTCGGCGGCCATGGTGCGGGCGGCACGCAAGAGGTCGACCGAGGCGCTGACCTCCGAGGGGGCGTGGGTGTAGGGATGGAAGCCCGGACCTTCGCCGAGTCCGAGGTAGTCCGGCGCGACGGCCGCATAGCCCGCCGCGGCGAACATGATGGTGCGGGCGCGTTCTGGGCGGGTCGTGCCGTTGACCGAGGGCGCGTCACTCTTCAGCACCAGCGTGCCGTGCTCGTAGCTGACCACGCGCAGCCGCCGGGAATCGGTGCGCGGCAAGGCGATAAGTCCGCTCGCCGTTGTCGCGCCGCCCTCCGGGGTGATGGTGCGATAGACGACGCGGTAGGCGTCGACGCCATTGCGCACCGGCGTACCGATATTCGCATCGGCCAGATACGCCGTGGTCTGTTCGGTCGACAGTTGCTCGACCGGGGTGGTGGAAACCACCGCACCGCGCGGTACCGCCGGGGCGGGTTTGTTATCGGAACCGCACGCGGTCGGCACCGAAACCAGCAGTGCCGCGATGAACACTGCGATAACCGAACGCGGTGTGCTGGGCATGAATTCGAATTCCTCTCCAACGACCATACCGACCGACAGCGGTGCGCAACTCCATCGTGGCACCGCATTTCCGCGACTCGCCACAGCGGCGAGCATATTTGCCCTGTATTCGCTGCCGTGTTATGAAGCAGGCGGTTGACAGCCTTATCGGCCCCGATCACCGAGTCGGTGGCGAGTTTCGTTTGCAGGTCCTGATTTGTGAGCGAAGGGAGCGTTGCGCTGTTCGCGAAGAGTTCGCTTATTCGACGATCATTTATTGTGCCCGCTCTGCTCATCGGCGCATTCTCGGGCATGCTCGCTCCGGCGCACGCCGACGATGGCTCCCCGGATGGCAGCACGCCACCGGCCGGGGCCAATGATTGGGCGTGCCGACCGTCGGCGGCGCATCCGGAACCCGTGGTCCTGGTCCATGGCACCTGGGGCAATCAGAATTCCTGGGATGTGCTCGCACCGCAACTGAAAGCGCAAGGCTACTGCGTATTTTCGCTCAGCTACGGCCGCGCGGAATCCAGTGTCCGAGGTGCGGAACCGGGCGTATACGGCACCGAGGATATGCGCAGTTCGGCCCGGGAAGTCGGGGGATTCGTCGACCTGGTGCGCGCGGCGACCGGTGTACCGAAGGTGGATATCGTCGCGCATTCGCAGGGCGGTCCGCTGGTCCGGCAATTTCTGCGCTTCGAGGGCGGCGCGAACCACCTTGATCCCGCGCAGAACAAGGTGGACCAGCTGATCACCATCGCGGCGACCAATCACGGCACCACTGCCGAAGGACTCGGCTATCTACTACCGACCGGAAGCGCACAGGCGCCCGTCCTCGGCATCATCGCCGAATATCTCGGCACAGCCGCGCTGCAACAACTGATCGACAGTGAATTCCTGCACAGCCTCAATGCCGCGGGTGATACCGAACCCGGTATCAAATACACGGTGATCGCCAGCCACCTCGACCGCGTCGTCACCCCGCCCGAGGCCACCTTTCTCACCGCCGGTCTCGGTGCCACGGTCGACAATATCTGGGTACAGGATCTGTGCCCGGACGATGACTTCAACCATGGCGCGCTGCCGGAATCGCCCACCGTTGGCTATGTCGTGCAGAAAGCACTCGACCCGTCCTATATCGGACTCCCCTGCCCGGAGTGACGTGCGCGGATCGGTCGTCGCCGACGCAGTTGCGTTAACGCTGTTATCGTCGATAGCGCCCATGGCACCGGGTGGTGGGACCGGGTGCCGCACCGCACCCGCGAGAAATGATCTTCCGTGAAATACGTTCCGCGCATCGCCCTGTTTCTGGCGATTCCCGCCTTACTGTTCCTGCTGCCCTGGTGGACCTTGATCGGTGCCACCACCGAGGGCCCGCTGTTCTGGTTCGGCTCGGCGGCTTTCCTGGTCGGATTCGCATGTTTGCCCACCTCGATGTTTCTCGGCCATGGACCGAGGCAGTCGGATGCGGCGTCCATTGTGGGCGACACGCTGCTCGGCGTGATGTGGGTGCTGTTCAGCTGGTCGGTAATCGGCAATATCGTCGGACTCGGATTGGCGCTCGGCGGGGTGGACGATCCGACCCGCTCCAGAATTGTCGCCATCGGCGTACTGGCGATCGCGGCCGCGGTGACGGTCTGGGGTGTGATCGAAGCGCGCCGGGTGCCCAGGGTCCGCACCCTCGATATCGCGATCCGTGGGCTCGGCCCCGCGCTCGACGGACTGCGCATGGTGGTCATCACCGATACCCACTACGCGGCGCTGGACCGGTTGCGCTGGTCGGAGCAGGTGGTCGACGTCGTCAATGCCCAGCAGCCCGATATCGCCTGCCACGCGGGCGATCTCGCGGACGGTTCGGTGGCGAAACGGCATCCGCAGGTCGACCCGCTCGGCAAGATCGAGGCCCCGCTGGGCCGCTTCTACATCACCGGCAACCACGAATACTTCGGCGACGCACCCGGCTGGATCGACCATATGACCTCGATCGGCTGGCAGCCGCTGCACAACCAGCACGAGACGATCACCCGCGGCAAT
Source organism: Nocardia sp. NPDC004278 (assembly GCF_053602975.1). Lineage (NCBI taxonomy): Bacteria > Bacillati > Actinomycetota > Actinomycetes > Mycobacteriales > Nocardiaceae > Nocardia > Nocardia sp. NPDC004278. The sequence goes on along the minus strand of NZ_JBSGEQ010000007.1, from coordinate 290,474 downwards.
GACCGGCTGGTGCTGGCCGGTATCGACGATCCCACCGGCGTCGGCCTGCCCGGCCACGGCCCCGACCTGCCCGCCGCCCTCGCGGGCGCGGATCGGGACGCACCGGTGGTCCTGTTGGCCCACCAACCCAGGCAGGTCGCCGAGGCCGCCGCCGCCGGTGTCGCGCTGCAGATCTCCGGCCATACCCACGGCGGCCAGATCTGGCCGTTCCACTATCTGGTCCGCCTCGAACAACCCGTCGTGGCCGGCCTGTCCCGACACGGCGACACTCAGCTCTACACCAGCCGCGGTACCGGTTTCTGGGGTCCACAGCTGCGCGTCTTCGCACCAAGCGAAATCACCGTCCTGGTATTGCGCAGCGCCTGACCGCAAGCGGGCACGCGACGCAGCGCGCCGAGCTGAGTGGCGGCTTGACCATTACCCGGTGGGGGTATAGCTTGCCGCGCAGGGCGGTCAGAGCGGTCGCCCCGGATCTCCACCGAGACGAGGTTGTGGTGAACGCTATCGGGCATGCGCTATCGCTGGCCGGGTCGATGACCTGGGAGATCCTCTGGGCGTTGATCCTCGGCTTCGCGCTCTCGGCCGTGGTGCAGGCGGTGGTGCGCAAGTCGACCATCCTGCGGCTGATGGGCGATGATCGGCCGCGCACCCTCGCCATCGCGGCCGGGCTGGGGGCGGCCTCCTCGTCGTGCTCGTACGCGGCGGTGGCATTGGCGCGTTCACTGTTCCGCAAGGGCGCGAATTTCACCGCGGCGATGGCCTTCGAGATCGGCTCCACCAATCTCGTCATCGAACTCGGCGTCATCCTCGCGCTGCTGATGGGCTGGCAGTTCACCGCGGCCGAATTCGTCGGCGGTCCCATTATGATCGTGCTGCTCGCGGTGCTGTTCCGGCTCTTCGTGCGGTCCAAGCTGGTCGACGAGGCCCGTCGGCAAGCCGACCGCGGTCTCGCCGGATCGATGGAAGGCCATGCTGCGATGGATATGTCGGTAGCGGCCGAAGGCTCCTTCGCGCACCGGCTGCTGTCACGATCGGGGCTGACCGCGGTCTCACATGTATTCGTCATGGAATGGGCCGCGATTCTGCGCGATCTCGTGCTCGGCCTGCTCATCGCGGGCGCGATCGGCGCATGGGTGCCGGAGACGTTCTGGCAGAACTTCTTCCTCACCGATCATCCACTGCTGTCGGCCATCTGGGGACCGATCGTCGGACCGCTGGTGGCGATCCTGTCGTTCGTCTGCTCGATCGGCAATGTGCCGCTGGCCGCGGTGCTGTGGAACGGCGGCATCAGCTTCGGCGGTGTGATCGCCTTCATCTACGCCGACCTGCTGATCCTGCCGATCCTGAATATCTACCGCAAGTACTACGGCACCCGGATGATGCTCACCCTGCTCGGCACCTTCTACGCCGCCATGGTCGGCGCCGGATTTCTGGTCGAAATCATTTTCGGCACAACAAATCTCATCCCGGCCGAACGCAATGCCATGGTGATGGCGGAAGGAATCAGGTGGAACTACACCACCTGGCTCAATATCGCCTTCCTGATCCTCGCCGCACTGCTGGTCACGATTTTCGTACGGACCGGCGGAATTCCCATGCTGCGCATGATGGGTGGTTCACCCGACGCCCAGCACGATCACACTCGACAAGAGCACACCGGTCACGACCATGACCACGGATCACCGCACGTCGGAATGTAGTCCGCTCGCGGTGACCGAAACCAGCCGCGCGACAGCGGCTTCCGTGATGAGTTCGGCGGCTCCGCCGAGCGCGTGCAGACAATAGTTGGCCAATTCTTCGGCGGGGACGTCAGCGCGGAGTTCACCCGCCTGGGCCCCCTCCTCGATCAGCTGCCGGATCATCCCGCGCAACTGCTCCTGCGCATTGGCGATCTGTTCGTCGGGATGCAGGAATCGCACCAATTCGCGGTCGTGGCTGCGGGTTTGCCGGGTGATGTGCGCGTACGCGGTGAGTACGGCGACGAGGCGTTCGCCGACACTGCCCGCGCCGTCGCGAACGCGCACGAGTTCGGCGATGTGCGTATCGATCTGGCGCGCATGCCAGGTGCGCAGGATGGTGTCGACATCGGGAAAGTACTTGTACAACGTCGCCCGCCCGATGCCGGCGCGCTCGGCCACCTGCGACATCGTTACCGCCCGCAGCCCGCGCTCGAACACCAGCGCCGCCGTGCCGTCCAGGATCGCATCGCGCACCTGCTGACGGTGCGCCTCGATCGTCTCGTTCCACAGCTTCGGCACCACCCGACTATACATTTCGACCTTGGTGTAGACATAACGTCTTGACTATAGACACCCTGTCTCGATAAATTGAGTTTCAGCAGGCCAGGGACCTGGACAACACTCGACAGGAGACGACACGTGTTCACCCCGACGCACGATCCCCACCCCGACTACCCGCGCCCGACCGGCCCCGGCGACCTCTACACGAGCAAACCGCCGTGGGATATCGACCGACCACAACCCGCCTTCCGGACGCTCGCCGAAACCGGCCGACTGCACGGTCGCGTGCTCGATATCGGTTGCGGCACCGGCGAGCACGCAATGCTGGCCGCGCGGCTCGGCCATCCCGCAGTCGGCATCGATCAATCCGCACAGGCCATTCGGCTCGCCGAGCAGAAGGCTCGTGAGCGCGGCCTCGACGTCCGGTTCCAGCGCCACGATGCCCTGCGCCTGGCCGAACTCGGCGAAACCTTCGATACGGTGCTCGATTGCGGTCTGTTCCACATCTTCACCCCCAAGGCACGCACGTCCTATGTGGAAAGCCTCGCCACGGCACTGGTTCCGGGTGGCGGCTACTTCATGCTCGGCTTCAGCGACCGCCAGTCCGGCACCTGGGGCCCGCATCGGCTCGGCCGCGACGACATCACCGCCGCCTTCACGGACGGCTGGCGTATCGAGTCCATCGAGGAATCCACCATCGAGATCAATCCGGAACCGGGCGACGTCCGCGCCTGGCTGGTCGGTATCACCAGGATGTGATCGGCGATGCCCATCATTGAAGCCCGTATCCCGACCGATCGACCGCACCGGTACCTACGCCAATTCACAAAGCACGCAAGCACAATGGGCTCGCCGCGTGCGCACCGCATCCGCAAACACAGCGACCCGGTCACCCATGCGGAAATAGCGCTGAGTATCGAATCGACCGATATTCGGACCACCATCGTGTTCGACCCTTGGGGTCGATGCGTACTGAGCGACGACGCCAACACGCTGAACGTGCGCATCGAAGCGACCGATGACCGAGCGCTGCAACGCATCCGCGAGATCATCACCCGCGACCTCGACCGCTTCGGCCGCCACGAACTCACTGTGCAATGGCAGTCGATCGATGAACCCGACAGCGCGGGGGCCGCGCCATGACCCACCTCCGACCAACCAGCTGCCGCGCCCAGCATGACCCCGGCTCACCGCACACCGGAATGTAATCCAGGATGATGGGATGCATTGACCGCTGGCCTCACCAGTGGCGAGCTCCAGCGCACCTGACGCACGGGAAGCGGGTCGGGAACCGTCAGATGGGCAGGGCACCGTAATGGCCGTATCGGTGCCGCCCACAGGCGGTGAGCGCGAGTACCCCACGCCCCTGGACATGGGTCTCGGGGCCGAGTTCTTCCGGCCCTACCGACGCCCGTGCGGCGACGGCGCTCGATGTCAGTGCCTCAGGGATTCCGGTTTTCTGTTCTCGGCCAGCTCGGCCACGGAGGTGGCCGAGTAGCCGCGCTCGGCGATGGTGCGCAGCGCAGCTTCGAGTATCTGCGCACTGGTCGATGCGGCGGCCAACTGCACGGATCCAGTGACATTGCCCCGCTGAAACCCCTGGCCACTAACGTTCTTCACCTACGAAGCGGGTCTTCAGCAGGGCGGCGGTGGCCGCACTGTAGGCGAGGCTCGCTTCCAGCGGCCGGAGCGTCGGATAATTCGATCGGTGCGTGACGATGACGCCGTTGGGCAGGGTTACGGTGCGGTCCAGCGCGGTGGCGACACAGTTGCCACCCGATTTGGCGACGAGATCGACGATCACCGTGCCGGGGCGCAGTGTGTCGAGAGCCGCGCCATCGAGCAGCAGCGGACCCCGGGCGCCACGATGTACGGCAGCACAGACGATCAGGCCGGGTGGTTCGGCGGCGAGGTGTGCGAGCAGCCCGGCCGGATTCGGCAGAAATGTCTTGGCACCGTGCCGGATTGCCGCGGACTCCTGATCGGGGCGGTTGCCGAGCGCGGTCGGCACGTCGCCGTGCGCGGCCGCCACGGCGATGGCGGCGAGTCCGGCCTGTCCGCAGCCGAGGATCAAGGTGTGCACGGTCCCCTGAGCCGAGCGCAGCTGTCGGCCTTGCACATAGGCGACCTCACCGGCTATTCGGCTCATGGCGGAGAGGGCATCGATCTCGGGGCGCGAGTGCGGAACGGTTTCGTAGCCGATGGATTCGATGCCGCGGGCCCGCAGTCCAGCGATCACATCGTGACGATGCAGCGGGTCCTGGAATCCGATGAGGGTGGTACCGGACCGCACCGAATCCAGCGGATATGCCGGAGGCTTCACCCACACCACAAGGTCGGCGCGCGCGAAAACCTCCGCCCGCTCGACTATCCGCGCGCCGGACCCGCGGTAGTCCGCATCACTGAACCCGATCGATCGGCCCGCGTCACGCTCGACAAGGACATCCACACTCGCGAGCCCGCGCACATCGTCGGGGATCAGTGCGACGCGCCGCTCCTCGACCGCCGTCTCGCGCAGCACTCCGATAATCATTGTGCGGGAGTGCCTTCCAGAATCGGTAGACCACGCTCCGCCAGTACCTTGGGATAGGTCAGCCCCTCCCGGATCTCCTGGATCAACTGCTCGAGCCGGTCGAACAGCTCGTCGACCAGATCGGCCGACTCACGGCCCGGCGCCTTGCGCGGCGCCAGCACATTGAACCGCACGCCGAGTCGCTCGGATCCGGTCCGGTCCAGTGCGACGGTATCGATCCCGGCACCGGCGAGCAGCAGATCCTCCAGCTCCGCGCTCGTCGCGACACACACCTGGTCGAGCAGCGCGTCGTCGAAGACCACGGTCAGGAACATGCCCTGCCGACTGCCCAGTGGCCGCATTAGTTTCGCACCGAATCGAGCGTTGATGGCCGCGATATGGCCGTGCGCACGGTCGAGTTGTTCGAGCATGCGCACGCGATTGCGCGCGAAATAATCCGCTGGCGTGTGCTCGACGATCGCTCGTGCCAGATGCGTGGACTCGCGCTGGAAGGAAATGGTGAGCCGCTCCCGAACCTCGGCAAGCCATTCGGCATTGCCCGAGCACGCAGCGCCCAATTTGCACGGACCGAAAGCGTTGTAGCCCTTGGAGTTCCCGGTGATGGTCAGCACTTGGTCGTAGAGCCGCCGCACGCCATCGGCGGTGGGTATCTCGAGCGCGGCGATCGGAATATGCTGCGCCACCATGCAATCGAAGGCCATATCGCAGATCACCGGCACTCCATGCGCCAGCAGCACTCGGCCGATCGCCAGCAGTTCCTCGGCCGAATACTCGGTGAATACCGGATTTCCGGGCAGCGTGAGCAGCACCCCGCACAGCTCGCCGCGCTCGGCGAAGTAGTCGAGGCACGCTGCCAGCAGCTCGGGGTCGATCTTGAAGGAGTCATCCGGTGCGACCGGGCAAGCCTGCATCCGCAGACCGTACTTCTCCACGTGGATGCCCGAACTCTTGTACAGGCCTTCCGGATACACAATGACACCACCGGGACGGGCCAGGGTCGCGACCGCCTCCTCGAGCAGCATGGTGCTCGAGTATGCGCAGACAATGACCTCCTCGGGCGATACCCGCACTCCGGGCACACCGTCGACCGGCTCCGACAACCGCCCGAACAGCTTGTGCGCCGCCAACTCTCGCAGTACCAGCGGCTGCCGCTTGTGATACAGCGTGCCGTCGGTGTACTCATCCGGCGGCTGCGTGTGCAGCAGCTCGCGCCAAGCCAGATCCAATGCAGTGAGGGCGTTTTCGGCCAGCGCGAGACCGGTCTCACCGTGATAGGCGTCGATGACATCCGAATACATCCGGTCGCCCGCACCCGCGAACTGTGGCCGTGCGCCCAGGTGTCGACGCACTTCCCGCTTGCGCACCTCCGAGCGGTTGGTGCGAGCGGCGAGACTCGGCGCCAGGTGCTGCCATGGCAGCCCATCGATGGCAGCCAGCCGCGTCACGGCACCTCACCTTCGACGGGCGACTCCCCCGGCGCGACCATCTCGCGCCAACTCTGCTCCAGCGCCGCACGAAACAGCCTGCGGCAGTCGCCATCGGTCAGGCGTTCGAAGGCGGCCAGCGCCGGTGCGGCGACAATGTCGTTGACGACGATGCCCGAACCGGCGACCTTGAGTTCGTAGAGGCGCTCGAACCTTCGCACCGCGAACGCGACATCGTGCTTCAAGGCCGAGAACCGGGTTGCGACGCGGGCCTGCCGGGAATAGTCGTATTCACCTACGGCGACATACTTTTCGTCCACTACCAGCATGCTCTGCGCATTGCGTGCATGCTCGCGCTTGACCAGCACGCTCTCCACTCCCGAACGCGCCTGCTTCCATAGTTTGTCGTCATAGGGCCATACGTCATCGATCGTGTCGAGGACATACATGCGTCTCACATCGATTCGGGGCGGATGGGTGTTGTCGGCCAGCCGCAGGATCGCGGCGTGATAGTCATCGCCGACATCGCCGCCGATGGTGCCCAGGTCGGCGGTGTGGATCGCCCGAACGGACTGTTTGGCCTGTTCGAGGATCATCAACCAGTCGCTCACGGTATTCCATTCCCACACCGTCGCGCTGCGCGAGGGGATCTGGGCCAGGATCTCCTCGGCCCGCTCCAACTGCCGATCCGCGATCATGCGCAGCGGTTCGATCTCCTCCCGCGCACCGGTCGCATCGATCAGGCTGCCCGCGATACCGATTGCCCGCTCGACCAGTTCAGGGTCCTTGCCGAGTAGGACATTGAATCGCATGCGCAGATCGTGGTACGCGCCGCCGGCCAGATCATCGGTGACACCGTCGGTGGTCGGCAATTCCTGGCCGAGCGCGAGGCTCAGACGTTCACGCAGCGGTAGCGGCGGCACCCGCGTTCCGTTCTCGATCTGCTGGATCAGGCTGCGCGAACAACCCGCCTTGGCCGCGAGCGCGGCCTGGGTGAACCCGCGTTCGGTGCGGAGCCGACGGACCAGATCCCCTACCTGCTCACCGTCCGGCCCTGAGCCAGCCATGTCGCGCCTCCATCCTGCGCTCGAATCCTAATGCCCACGATGTGTCATCCGTCGTCATCATAGTCACGTTACGAAGCCGGACGCCGATTCGAACAATGGATGTTTCCTGAGCGGTCGCTGGAAACCGTACGCACGGACGGATATTGCGCATGGCAGCCTCAGTATCGCCGGTGCAATTTCATCCGCAATGGCATTACGTCACTCAACCTCGCTCTCAAACAACATAACTCGGACACATTTCACCCAATCTGCTTGAATCTAAGCAATATTGATTGAAAGATATCATTGGATAGCATCTATGCTTAGTTGACATCCCGAAGTGGCGATCCATAGCATTGTTGTCAGCGCCACCTCTGATTCGGAACCTCTTCCGGGACAGGTGGTTTCGATCGACCAAGGGAGGGGTCATGACGCTCGAACCGACCGACTGGTTGATCACCAGTGACATCACCCCCGAGACCGCCCGCTACACCGGCGACGGCTGGATCCTCAGCTGGCTGCCGGGCCGACTGCTCACCCGTGCGCAGGCCATCACCGGCATGGTGCTCGACGAGACCCTGAGCGATCCGGATCCCGAGGATTACCTGCTGGCCATGGAAATCGCGGCCATGCGCGCCGCCGATCTCGGCCTCGAACTGGCCCAGGCGGTCGTCCTGCTGCACGCCCGCATCCTCGAACGCGACCGGCGCCAGTCCGGAGCCAACTGCCGCATCGCGGTACCGACCACACCGGCCGCGTAACGGCGGTTGGCGCCGCGGAGGGGTCGGCGCCACCTGACGTCGCGCCGAAACAGGGTCCGGCGAGTACCACTCGCCGGACCCTGTTCTCACCAACGAGAATGCCGAAAGTGCTTGGTGAAGTACGGCTTTCGCGCGGCTCGCGCGACAGGCGGATCGTCGGCGACATCGTATCGCCGCACATACGCGCGCTCGGCGTATCGGTTACGACCCGCCCCCGCGGCCGGCCAGGGCCGGTTCGGATCGGGTGTCGCCGAAGGTCTGCTTGAAGTCGGGACACTCGACCAACGGTCGATGCGTGCAGGTGGCGGCATGGCGGAGGCTGTCGCGCATGCGGGTGAGGCGGGCGATATCGGCATCCAGCTCCATGGCCTTCGCAGCCATATAGCCGCGCAGCTCGGTGTCCGCGGGCGTGGCAACGAGAAATCGTGCGATCTGCGCGAGCGTGAAACCCGCTGCGCGAGCACAGGATACGAGCGTCAACCGGTCGAGCACCTCTGGACGGTAGGTGCGCCGCAAACCGTTTCGGCCCGCGGATTCGATGAGACCGCGCTTCTCGTAGTACCGCAGCGCCGACGCCGCCAGCCCGGACCGCGCGGCCACTTCCCCGATATCGAGCTCCATCACAGCTACTCCTTGACTTGAAGCGGACTTCAAGTCAGACGATAGACGCATGAACGAAACAAAAGAAGACCAGATCGCCTTGGACCCCCAGGTTCAGGCCTACTTGGACCGACTCGCCCGCGCCGATTTCGGCTCGGTGCACACCTTCACCCCGGAGCAGGCGCGCGAAGGGTGGCGGCGCCAGATCGCCCTACTCGGCGAACCGGAGCCCATTGCCCAGGTCGAGGACCGGACGATCCCGAGCGCGAACGGACCGATACCGATCCGCATCTACACCCCGAACGGCGAAGGCCCCTTCCCGGCATTGGTGTTCTTCCACGGCGGCGGCTTCATGCTCGGCGATCTGGACACCCACGACGGCCTGTGCCGCAGTCTGGCCAATGGCGCCGAATGCGTCGTGGTCTCCGTCGACTATCCGCGGGCGCCGGAACACAAGTTTCCCGCGGCACCCGACGCCTGCTTCGGCGCGACCCAGTGGGTCGCCGAACACGCGGCCAGCATCGGCGTCGATGCCACCCGGATCGCCGTCGGCGGCGATAGCGCCGGGGGAAATCTGGCGGCCGTCGTCGCGCGGATGGCACGCGACAGCGGTCCGGCACTGGTCTTCCAACTGCTGATCTATCCCGATCTCGATTTCCGCAGAACGAATTTCAGCATCCGCGAGTACGCGGGCAAGTACGGCAATATCAGTCGCGATGCCCAGTTCTGGTTCATGGACAGCTACCTCAACAGCGATGCGGAGAAACTCGACCCGAAGGTCTCCCCGCTGCTGGCCACCGACCTGGCCGACCTCCCCGCGGCGCTCATCATCACCGCCGAATACGACGCGCTGCGCGATGAGGGCGAACAGTACGGTCAGCAGCTCGACGAGGCCGGGGTCGCGGTCACCGTCACCCGTTATCCGGGGATGATCCACGAATTCGTCCGGCACCCCTTCGACGCCAGCAAGCGAGCACGACTCGATGCCGCGACGGCGCTGCGGAAGGCATTCACCAGGTAGCGAATTGCGTCACGTGGTGATGTCACGGTCCGATGGCGCCCGCGAAATGACAATGGGCATACGCAACGACAGACGGACCGGATTGTCGGCCGCGCGACGCATGAGCAGCCATTGGGCGACGGCCGCCATAGTCGAAACGAGCGAGGTCACTACCGCGAGATATCCCCAGTGCGTGAGTCCGGCGGATGTGTAGTTGGAGGTACCGGTGCCCGGGACGACGAGTTTGCCTCTACCGGTAGCCCAGTTCAATATCTGTCCGACGCTGCCACCCAGGTCATAGGTCCGACCGGTCATGGCCTTGAGTTCGGCGCCTTTGCCATTGAGATAGATCAAACAGAGGATCACGAAAAGCGCGGCACACGCCAGTGAAAACGTGGTCAGGCGGGCGAGAATCTCGTTGCGAAGGCGGATGTTCAGCACGATGGCGCAGAGCGCGATGATGATGGCGGCGCCGGCGAGGATGGCCCAGAGGCCGGTGAGCGGCGGGGTTTTGGGCTTCGCTTGCGACCAGATGTTCAGGTAGTTGCTGGTTATTTCGAGTCGGCCGAAGGCATTGGCGGCGACCGTGCCGTCGGGCCCCTGTGCGGTGATCCACGACTGGAACAGCAGGATGAGGGTCACCGTGCTGCCGATCGCGGCGACTATGTAGCCCCAATAACATCGAAGCGGTCCGAGCTGCGCCCGGAGCTCGATCAGCTCCGCGGCGCGGCCTTGCGTCGGTCTCACCAGAGCGGCTGCGCGTCGAGATGCGATGGCTCTGGAGGAGTTCGGCTGCTCCATGAGCTCAGCTTAGGTGTCGAAGATCGTTGGGACTCGGCGCGAACTCACCTCCAGTGGGAACCTCGGTCGGTGGTGACGCCGCCGTTCGACTACGGCACCGGAGTTATCGATGCGATCGTTGGCGCCGATGACCCGCTGACTGGGAACAGATGCAATAGCCGAGGTGTTGCCAAACCCGGGGGTTCGAACGAGAGCGAGGATGACCGTGCGGGTCGAGATCTGGACCGATATCAACTGCCCATTCTGCTACCTGGGCAAGCAGCGGTTCGAGCAGGCTTTGACCGATTTCCCGCACCGCTCCGAGGTCGAGGTGGTGCACCGCTCGTTCGAATTGGATCCGACCCTGCCCACCGATGAATCCGGTCCGGTCATCGCGAAGATCGCCCGCAAATACGGCATCAGCGAGGCGCAGGCGGCGGCCAATGAGCGCGGCATCGGCGCGCAAGCCGCCGAAATCGGACTGCCCTATCTGACCGAAGGTCGCGACTACGGCAACTCCTTCGATATGCACCGGCTACTGCACTTCGCGCTGGCCGAGGGCAGGCAGGACGACCTGCTCGATGCCCTCTACCGTGCGAATTTCGCCGAAGAGCAGTCACTGTTCGCCGATCACGAGCGACTGGTGCGGATCGCCGTCGCGGCCAGGTTCGACGAGTCGGCGGTGCGTGCCGTGCTCGCCGATCCAAATGCCTACGCCGATGCGGTGCGCGCCGACGAGCGAGAGGCCGCCCAACTCGGGGCGACCGGCGTTCCGTTCTTCGTCTTCGATCGCAAATACGGCGTCTCGGGTGCCCAGCCGTCCGAGGTGTTCGCCCAAGTTCTGGACAAGGCCTGGGCGGATCGCGAACCCGTTATCGCGACGATCGGCGGGGCCGAGGTCTGCGGTCCGGACGGATGTGCGCTGCCTGCGCGCAATTGAGCTGCGGGACAGCGCTATTCACTCGGTTCGTCCGTGGTCGAGGGCGCGATGGGCCCGAGGCGCACGACACCCGCGTCGAGATCGATCTCGACGCGTGGCCGGTGCGTCTGACCATCGCTGTCCTCGCTCCCCTCGTCGGTCAGCTTCTGACCCGGGAACAGTTCACCGATAACGCCCACGTCTCCACGATAGTCCGCGCCATGATTCGCGCCATCCCACGGACCGCGAGCGACGTGCGGCCGATGTGACGGCCCCTACACTGGGCCGCATGCCTGTGCAACGGATGCTCGCCCTGTCCACGTTCGCCCTGCTCACACCGCTCGCCGCGACGGCGTGCTCATCCTCGGGGCCCGGCTATAAGTCCGAGTGCGAGGTCAGCGGTTGTACGGTCACCTTCACCCGCGGCGTCAATGCCAAGGCCAATGTGCTCGGCATCGATGCCGAACTCGTTGCGGTGAACGGCAATACGGTCACGCTGAAGGTGGGCGGCCAGGAGGTCAGCATCCCGGCCGGGCAGACCCAACCCGCCGACGGTCTCAGCGTGACGGTGCCGGAGGTCACCAGCGACAAGGTCGTGGTCCGGCTCACCACCAGCGTCAACGGCAGCTGATCCGGCATCAGCCCCGCGCGACGACGTCGCCGATCGCCGCGTCCAGGATGGACAGTCCGAGGGCGAGTTCGTCTTCGGTGGCGGTCAGCGGCGGGGCGATGCGGAAGACGCCGCCCATGCCGGGGAGCTGGACGATATTCATATGCAGGCCGAGTTCCAGGCAGCGGCGGGTGACGAGCGCGCCGAGTTCATCGGAGCCCTCCTTGGTTTCGCGATCGAGAACGAGTTCCAGTCCGACGAGTAGACCACGGCCCCTGATATCGCCAACGACGCTGTGCCGCTCGCCGATTCGCTCGAGACCACCGCGCAGGTAGGCGCCGAGCGCGGCGGCACGCTCGGCGAGACCGTCACGAATGAGCACATCCAGCACCGTATTGCCGACCGCGGCGACCAGCGGGTCCGATACGTGGGTGGTGAAGAACAGGAAGCCACGCTCATGTGCCCGCTGCTCGATCTCGGCGCTGGTGATCACCGCCGCGAGCGGCAGCCCGGCGCCGAGCGTCTTGGACAGGGTGAGGATGTCGGGCACGACGCCGTCGCGCTCGAAGGCGTACCAGGATCCGGTACGGCACAGGCCGGTCTGTGCCTCATCGAGGATGAGCAGCATGCCGCGTTCGCGACACTTGTCCCGCAGCGCGGCGAAGTAGCCCGGCGGCGGTTCGACGACACCGCCGGAGCTGAGGATCGGCTCGACCAGGCAGGCGGCCAGGCTGCCGACCGACTGGGCATCGATCAGGTCGAAGGCGAAATCGAGTTGGCGACGCCAGTCGAGTTCGCCATCGGCGGTGGTGAAGTCGGGGCGATAGGAATTGGGTACCGGGATGGCGAAATTGCCCGGCGCGGCGGGGCCATAGCCCTTGCGGCCCGCACTGTAGGTGGCACTCGCGGCCGCCTGCGTCATACCGTGCCAGGAGCGGGCGAACGAGACGATCTCGTGTTTTCCGGTGACCAGCTTGGCCATTCGGATCGCGGCCTCATTCGACTCGGCCCCGGTGGTCAGCAGCAGCACCTTCGCGAGCGGTTCGGGCAGGGTCTCGGCCAGGCGGCGGGCGAGGTCGACGACCGGGCGGCTCAGCATGCCGCTGAACAGATGGTCCAGCTCACCGATCTGGCGGCGCACGGTGGCGACGATATCCGGATGTCCGTGTCCGAGAATCGCACTCATCTGACCCGAGGTGAAATCCAGTATCTCCCTGCCGCTTTCGGTGTACAGGAAGCTGCCCTCGGCGCGGGCGATGATCTCGCGGGTGAACTCGCCCGCACCCGCGTAGCGCACGAGATGCCGGTCGGCGTCGGCCCAGAAGTCGTCGGTGGACAGTGATGCGGTGGTGGGAGCAGCCATATCTGTGACGGTAGGGCCGGTCCGAGCGTCATGTCCATCTCACAATTCCGGCTGTACTGTTCGGCTGAGCCGCACAAGAATGAGGGCATGCTGAACCCCTGGCGGCTGCGGCTGCTCAGCCAACTCGACTCCCTCGGCACCGTCCGCGCGGTCGCGCAGGCGGCCAACCTCAGCGCGTCCAGCGTGTCGCAGCAACTCGCCGTGCTCGAGGCCGAAACCAAGACCCGGCTGCTGGAGCGCACGGGTCGCCGGGTCCGGCTCACCCCCGCCGGGCTGATGCTGGCCCGCCGCGCCAGGGCGATCCTCGATCAAATGGACGGCGTCGAGGCCGAACTGCGCAGCCTCGGTGACGAACCGGTCGGACAGGTCCGGCTCGGCGCGTTCCAGAGCGCCATCCACTCGCTGTGTGTGCCCGCGGTGACACAGCTGGCACATACGCATCCGCACCTCGACATCGAACTGGTCGAGCTGGAACCGCATGCGAGCATGCCCGCGCTGCGGGTCGGTGATGCCGACATCATCATTACGACAACCGATTTCGTCGAACATCCGCTCGGCGCGGATGTCGATATCGTGCCGCTGGCCACCGACCCGATCGTGCTCGTGCTGCCACCCGGCCGGTCCGCCCGCGGACCCGCCGACCTCGCCGCCTACGCCGACGAGCCGTGGGCCTTCGATATGCCGAAGTCCTATATGGCGAATCTGGCGACGCGGCTCTGCCGCGAATCCGGTTTCGAACCGCGCGTGGTCTGCCGCTTCAGCAACTACATGATGACGCTGCAACATGTCGAAGCCGGACTCTCGATCGCCCTACTGCCCGGCCTGGCCGTCGACCCACGCTATCGCCTCACCACCCGGGAACTCGCCACCCCCGTAACCCGCACGATCACCGCCGTCATCCGCCGCGGCGCGCCCCCACGCGCCGCCGTACACCTGGTCCTGGACGCCCTACGCCGATGCAGCGACGTGCTGATCGTCGACCCGCGACTCGGCAGCCGTATTGAAAACGCTTGAGAGATAACGCTATCGCGGGTAGTCGGCGAATCAGGGCAGAGCCCACATCCCGTTATCGACCCGGCGCTGTAATAGAACCTGCCCCGAATCGTTCACGACGACCACGGAGGCAGCGGGAACCAAACTGTTCGGCTCGGGTGCGTTCGGGTCGTACTCGTAGTCACGCCTGGTCATCTCGAGCTTCCTCCCAGGCGTCCCGGCCCCGGGACCACAGCTCTTCTAATCGATCATGCCGTCGTGAGCGTCGCCAGCCCCCTGTCTAGGTAGCCGCTATAGGTAGATCCGTAGGTATCTGCTGATGCGTGGCGTCGCGCCTAATCGCCGAGCATTGCTTATCAACAGGTTGTGGGTTTCATGGCCGGAAGGATCGACGCCAACACAGTGACCATCACCATGACACGTGCTCGGGGTAGTGGCCGGCCACCGAGTACGAGATGTCCGATCCGCGCCGACTCGGGTCGGGCTGCCCGGCCAGCGGACGCGACTGGAAATGACATGTCGATGAACGGGATGGGCTCCTGGCAGTGGGACCTGTGCCACATTCGGGTTCGGTTCGTGTGTCCGGCGTTGGAGTTGGACTTCCAGGACATCCGGGCGGTGGCCGACCGGTTCGCCGCTGCCGCGCACAAGGTGGGGGCGACCGTCACGATCGACTCCAACCTCAGCGACAGTTGGCCGCCCCTGCCGTGTCGCAGACTATGGGCGTGAACCATCAGCAACACCCCCGAGCCCGATCATCGAGCGGTGTGCCAGCCTGATCGCTGATGCCCAGCTCCGCGGCTATCTGCGGTGATCGGGCGACCAGCTGCGTGTTCGGGCGACTACGCTCGGCATTATGTCGGCGACGCGCCGAGAACACGCCGAGGATCTGGTGGCGGCAACGGGTGATTTCGTTGGTCGTGATCCGGAGCTGGGCAAGATCAGCAGCTTGCTGCTGGGTTCGGCTCGGCTGGTCACGTTGATCGGCTCGGGCGGAATTGGGAAAACACGACTCGCGACCGAGGTCCTGCGCCGATTCGGCAAGGCCGGGCCCACGCCGGTGTATTGGGTGCGGCTGGCGCGGCTGGCCAAGAACTCGGATGCGGCCGCGGTCCTGGACGAGGCCGCGCAATCGGTGGTCGGTGCCGACTTCTCCGGACGATCTGGGTGGGATGCGCTGATCGACACGTTGACCAGGACCGACGCGGTGGGACGAAATCTGCAGACGGTGCTGGTGATGGACAATTGCGAGCACGTCCTCGCGGGCGCCGGACAGTTGATCACGGAGTTGCTGGAGGCGGTTCCGGGATTGACCGTCCTGGCGACCAGCCGCGAGGCGATCGGGTGGGTCGACGAACATCTCGTCGTGGTCCCCCCGCTGACACAACAGCAAGCTCTGACGCTGTTCCGGCAGCGCGCCGTACTCACCGATCATCCGATCATCGACACCGACGCCGATCAGCTGGCTGCGGCCGGCCTGATTTGTCGTCATGTGCACAACCATCCGCTGTATATCCGGTTGGCGGCGGCGCAGCTGTCACGGCGGCCGTTGGCTGTCGTCCTTTCCGAACTGAGCGGTGAGGCGACCGACAGACGGATGCGGTGGGCGCATGGGCCTCGGATGGGGGCCGAGGCGCGGCATCAGGGGGTTCGTGATGTCATCGCCTGGTCCTACGACCTGGCCCAGGACAAGAAGCGGCTGCTGCTGGACCGAATGTCGGTCTTCGCGGCGGGTTACGACACCAACCCCGAGGACGACATCATCTCGGCCCGGGATGTCGGTGCCGATCTGGAAGCCATCGAAGTGGTCTGCGCCGACGATCCGGCACCCGGACACGACGGTGGAAACGGCGAGACCATAGTGAGCGTGGCAACCGAGGAGGTCGAGGGCTTGCTCGAGAGTCTCGCCGACCAGTCGCTGGTAACCCGGCACATCACGCCGACCGCGGTGCGGTACTCACTGCTGGAAAGCATTCGAGTATTCGCCCAGCAGCGGCTGGAAGAACGCTCGACCGACGAGGTGGACGAACCGGCGCGGCTCGCACAGCGACATCTCCGCTACTATCGGAACAAAGTCGTTGCGGCGCAACTCAATTGGTTCAGTCCCGCGGATCGGGATCTGCTGGCCTGGGCGCGCGCGGCGTGGGACAACATTGTGACCGCGATCGAGACCAGCCTCGCCTCCGGCGAGCCGACACTCGGTTTGGAAATCTGCACGGGTCTGATCGCCCTGCCCATCTACAAAGGTTCACCCCGAGAAATACGCCGGTGGTCCGAACGCATGCTGCGGGCCACCCGCACGCTGACCCCGGAACCGACCGAACTCCAAATCATGGCGATGGCCCTGAGCGGGTGGCTCGCCTTGCTCCAGGGCAGAAACGACGACGCCGAACGAATGCTCGAGGAGTGCGTCGCCGCCTGCATCGATGACCCGGAGATCCGACAGAATTGGCGGCAGGCCCCGGAAGCCGACATCGGTCTCCCCGCGCATGTCGAAGTCTTGTGGGGGGTGGAACTGATGGCGGCCCACCGAGACCCGAGCGCTATCACGGTATTGGCCCGGGCCCGCGAAAAGTTCCATGCCCTGGGCGATCTCGGTGGCGAGGCGAGGAGCGAGTGGCACGAGGCATTGGCGGCGAGCTTCGTAGGATCGGCTCAGCAGGCCCTGGAGATCAACCGACGTGGTCTCGATCATGCCACCGCGTCCGGAGACCGGTGGACGATCTCCTGGGCAGAGATGACGTGGGCGATCGCGTTGACCAAACACGGTGATCCCACCGAGGCATTGGCTCTCGGGCGCGCAACACTGGCACACCAGCAAGCCGCGAGCGACCACTGGGGGGCGGCGTTGGCTGTGTTCATCCGGATATGGTCACTGGCACAGTCGATTACGAATTCGATCGCGGCCGGTGGCACCGACCATGCCGAACTCAGGGCATTGGCCACCGAGACCGCTCAACTCGCCGGCGGGGTCACCACGCTGCGAGCGGGGTCGGGTATCTATTTCGGCGATCTGGGGCTCTACGCCGATGAAACGAAAAAGGCGATCGACGTCGCCCGCAGCGTGTTGGCGCCCGAGGCGTTCGCCGCCGCCTATAGGCAGGGCTCCCTGCTGCGTCCCGACCTGCGCGAGGTGCAGCGTTTGGCGCTGGGGACGCTGTCCATCGGCAGGCTGGCGGTGGATCATCCCGCCCGGAAGAACACCCCAGCACGCTGGGGCGAACTGTCGGCAGCCGAGGAGCAGGTCGCGACCTTGGCCGCTGCGGGATGGACGAACAGCGCGATCGCGGCCCGTCGAGGCAATTCCGGCCGGACCATCGACGCGCAAATGGCCGCGATCTTTCAGAAACTGACAATTACTTCACGAGAAGACATCATCGGATTCGTTCCCAGGGACCAGATCGATGAGGTCCGGAAGGAAGCAGCGAGGCGCCCCCGTCGGACCGCGCAACGACCACGCACGCCGCGGCCACGGTGACAGATCGCATTCCATTCGAACCCCGTAATCGCCGATAACCGGCTCGAATTCGGCGACTACCAAATTCAGGCCGCTAGCCAGGTGCTGGACACGGCCGACGACTGCGCCGCGTACTTCTGCGAACTCGTCGCCGACGCACAACGCGACCGCATCCTCATCCCAGGCTGTCCGCGAGATCGCCCCGCTGACCTGGGCCATGCGGCACGGCCAGGTGCACCTCACCCCCGCCGAACATCTGCACGAGCCGCGGACGGTCGAGGGCGCGACGGTCATGCCCCGTCTGATCGCACTCGCGCTGGTGAGCCTGGCTCCGCACTGAGTTTTGAGCTCAGTGCGATCGGTGTGCGAAAACGTTTCGACGCCGGATCGCGATCAACTATGCAGAAGCCGCACAAACAAGGCGAGAGCAGTTGATGATCAGCGAACCACCGAACGCCGCCGACGCACCGGACGCCGACCCTGTCGGCACCCGGGCGCCGAGCATCAATTCGATGCGCGGTCACGTCGAAGAACTCGCCGAACGCAAACGCGCCGCCGTGATCGGATCCGATCCGGCGGCGACCGAACGCCAGCACGCACGCGGTAAACAGACCGCCTATGAGCGGATCGAGACCCTGCTCGATCCGAATTCCTTCGTCGAAATCGAGGGCCTGCGCACGCACCGGGCCACCGGCTTCGGCATGGATCGCAAGCACCCGCCGGGGGACGGCGTCGTCACGGGGTGGGGCACCGTGGAGGGGCGCCGCGTCTTCGTCTACGCGCACGACTTCCGGATCTTCGGCGGATCCCTCGGCGAGGCGCACGCGCACAAGATCCACAAGGTGATGGATCTGGCGGTCACGGCGGGCGCGCCCCTGGTCAGCCTCAATGACGGTGCGGGCGCGCGGATTCAGGAGGGGGTGACCGCGCTGGCCGGATACGGCGGTATCTTTCGGCGCAATACTCGCGCGTCCGGCATCATCCCGCAGATCAGTGTGATGCTCGGACCGTGCGCGGGCGGTGCCGCCTACAGTCCGGCGCTGACCGATTTCGTCTTCATGGTGCGCGGCACCGCCCAGATGTTCATCACCGGACCCGAGGTGGTGACCGCGGTGACCGGCGAGACCATCACCATGGAGGATCTCGGCGGTGCCGATGTGCACGCGCAGACCTCCGGGGTCGCGCATTTCCTGTACGACGACGAGGCGAACTGCCTGAACGACGTGCGGTTCCTGCTATCGCTGCTGCCATCGAACAATCGCGAACAGCCACCGGTGCAAGCCAGTAAGGATCCGGCCGACCGGCGCAGCGAATCGCTCTACGACCTGGTGCCGACCGATAGCAACCGGCCCTACGACATGCGCGCGGTGATCGAGGAAATCGTCGATGACGGCGTGCTGTTCGAGGTGCACGAGCACTGGGCGGCCAATATCGTGTGCGCGCTGGCGCGTTTGGGCGGTCGAGTGGTCGGGATCGTCGCCAACCAACCCAGCGTCCTGGCCGGTGTGCTCGATATCGAAGCATCGGAGAAGGCGGCGCGCTTCGTGCAGCTGTGCGATGCGTTCAATATCCCGATCGTGACGCTGGTGGATGTGCCCGGCTTCCTGCCCGGCGTCGCACAGGAACACGAGGGCATCATCCGACACGGCGCGAAATTGTTGTACGCCTACTGCAACGCCACCGTTGCGCGGATCTCGGTCGTGCTTCGCAAGGCGTACGGCGGCGCGTACATCGTCATGGACTCGCGCTCGATCGGCGCCGACCTGGCCCTGGCCTGGCCGACCAATGAGATCGCGGTCATGGGCGCCGAGGGCGCGGCGAATGTCATCTTCCGGCGCGAGATCGCCGCCGCCGACGATCCCGACGCCGCCCGCCGCCAGAAGATCAAGGAATACCGCACCGAACTGATCCACCCGTACTACGCGGCCGAACGCGGTCTCGTCGACGACGTCATCGACCCCGCCGATACCCGCCCCGCATTGATCGCCGCACTGGCCATGCTCGGCAGCAAGCATGCCGATCTCCCGATGCGCAAGCACGGCAATCCACCCCAGTAGGAGCAGCCCGGATGACCACCTTCCTGAAAATCGAGCGCGGCAACCCGACCGACGAAGAACTCGCCGCGCTCACCACCGTCCTGCTCGCCGTCATCGCCGGAGCCGGCCCCACCCCCGCGCCCGGCCCGGCATCGGTGCAGTGGCTACGCCCCGAACGCCGCCCCGCCTTCGTGGTCCCACACAGCTGGGCCGCATAGTCGCCCGGGATTGTTGGCGCGATCGGCACTGGACCGCGGCCAGGCGAACCTGGTGGCGGCGGAAAGCTCTAGCCCACAACTTGATTCGCCCGACGCAGGGGTGGCGCGGCAGATGCCGTGCCACCCGCCTGTGAAAGGTGCTGCGCGGCAACGTCACACCTCGGGATCCTTTTCGATGCCCTCGAGGCGGTGTCGAGCCAACGCCAGGATTCGGCGCGGAATCCAGGTCGAGTGCGTGCAATGCGACCGCGGCGCACCGCACAGCTGTTGGGCGTGGAGCGCGCGACGATCGTCAGCTGAACTGCCGCACGAGCTCGCGCTTGAGGACCTTATGGCTGGGACCGAGCGGAAGTTCGCTGACGAATTCGACGCGCCGCGGATACTTGTGCTTGGCCAGATGCGCACGCCCGTAGGCGATCACCGCTTCGGCGGTCACCGGCCCGGCTGGTACGACGACCGCGCAGACCTCTTCGCCGTAGGCGTCGTCCGGCAGACCGATGACCGCGACCGCGGCAATATCGGGATGACGCAGTAGCGCCTCTTCGACCTCGGTCGGGTACACATTGAACCCGCCGCGGATGATCATGTCCTTGATCCGGTCGACGATCGTGAGATATCCGTCGACATCCTTGACCCCCAGGTCACCGGTGCGAAACCAGCCGTCGACCACGGCGGCGGCCGTGATCTCCGGCTTCCCGAGATATCCGTTGAAGACGTTGTGGCCGCGAATGACCACCTCGCCGAGTGCACCGGTGGGCAGCAGTGCAATCCGTTGCGATTCGGACGGATCGGCGATCTCCACCTCGACACCCCAGATCGAATGTCCGACCGTACCCGGCCGCGCCCCGAAATCGGGCTGGTTCACCGCCGCTGTCGGGGAGGTCTCCGACAACCCGTAACCTTCCAGGACCGGCGCACCGAAGACCTCCTCGAACGCCTCCAGCACCGGCTGCGGCAGCGATGCGCCACCCGAGATGCACAGTCGCAGTCGCGGCGGTTCCGCCGACTCGCGCGCCGCGGCGATCAGACCGACATACATCGTCGGCACGCCGTGAAATGTATTGACGCCCTTGGCTTTCATCAGCCGAATGGCCTCGGCCGCATCGAATCGGGGCAGCAGCACGAGGGTCGCTCCGGCACGCCAGGTGGCGTTCATCGAGACCGACTGACCGAAGACGTGGAACAGCGGTAGCGCGCCGAGCGCGACATCATCGCTACGCACATCGTTGGCGTCGAAGGCATTCACCGTCGCGTTCATCACCATATTCAGGTGACTGAGCTCGGCGCCCTTCGGCCGACCGGTCGTCCCACTCGTATAGAACACCACCGCCGGATCCTCGGGCCGCCGCGTTACGAAGGTCGCAATGGGTTGTCCGGCAAGGGAATTCGGTTCGACATCGGGTATCTGCGCCGCCGCGGCGGCCGTCGCGCCCACCTGCGCGAACCATGGATGACACACCAGCAGGCGAGCATCGCTGTCGCGCAGCACATGTTCGACCTCACCCGCCGTCAGCAGCAGATGCACCGGAACCACCACCGCCCCGGCGGCGAGAATCGCATAGTAGGCGGCCGGAAATTCGGCGGTATTGGGGCACATGAGCGCCACTCGGTCGCCGGGGCGCACACCGAGCTCGATCAGGGCGGCGGCCTGACGCCGCGCCCGTTCCCAGAGCTCGGCGAAGGTGATCCGCTCCGCGCCCTCGATCAGTGCGATCCGCTCCGGTCGCCTTCGCGCCTGTTCGGACAGGATGCTCGCCAGGGACAGGGTCGCGTTCATAACGCTCGCCCGGTGAATCTCGTCATCGCTCTCCAAAAACTAGCAGCGCAAGTTTAAACCCGACAATAAGGCACCAAAACTAGCAGCGCAAGTTTTTCGAACAGCTCCTGCAAGAATGCGATACATGGCCCGACCCCGCCGACCACTGCTCAGCCACGAGCGCATCGTCGAGACCGCGCTGGCCCTTGTCGACGCGGAAGGTCTGGCGGCCCTCTCGACCCGCCGCCTCGCCGCCGAACTCGGCGTACAGGGCCCCTCGCTGTACAACCATGTCGGCACCAAGGACGAACTCATCGACGCCGTGGTCGATTCCGTGCTCGGCGAGGTGGACACGTCGATGTTCGGCGAGCTGTCGGCCGACAATCCGGACTGGCGATCGGCATTGCGACGCTGGGCCCATTCGTATCGGACCGCCGTCGCCGCGCATCCGCACATCGTTCCGGCATTGGCGAGCGGACCCGGCCATCGACCCAACGCGCTGCGCATGGCCGATGCCGTCTTCGGCGGCCTGGTTGCGGCGAACTGGCCGCGCCGGGAGGCGACAACCGTCGGCACGCTGATGCGCTACTTCCTCACCGGCTCATCTCTCGGCTCATTTGCCGCCGGCTTCCCCGCCGATGCCGAGGTCTACGCCGACGAATATCCACACCTGAACGAGGCGCACCTACTCGCCGACCGACAGCAGCGCATCGATCAGGTCGCATTCGAGGTCGGTCTCGAATCGCTATTGGACGGACTCGAGGGCCGATTCCAGTTACTACCCAGTAGTCAGTAGCGGAATCCCTTGCCGGAGCTGTTGATCGGGTCACAACCGGTGCGCCGATGCCGTACTGACCAGCGCCGCATCGGCTCGGTTTGCGAGGTCGCGCAACCACCACGAAAACGCCTACGAGAGAGCGGGATTCACCGGAACCACGCGGCCGTTCGGCGCTCGGACCGGGGCTTTTGATGCCGAGTTCGCGCCGTTGTCTGTGCATGGGATCACGTTGCCCCTTCGGAGCGTTGGGGCATAACGTAACTTCCTGTTAACAGGACGATGTCGTCCTGACCAATTCCTTTTATTCGGTCCCGCAGGAGGACATGCCCCGCAGTGCCCGCTCCCTCGATCAGGAAGTGGCGCAGCAGGTGTGGTTAGAAATGGCATACGCAACGCCTTGGCAAGTCAATGAAGTTCAGCTCGGCCGGTCCGAGAACAGTCGCTACCGCATTCGCGAACTGACCGCGCAACGTTTTGATCTACGATCCGACTGGGGCTACCTGTGCGCAGCGGGCCTGAGTCTGCTGACCTTCCTACTACTGTTCCAGCCCTGGGTTTCGGCAACCGGACCGAACGGCACGGTCAGCGCCAATGCCTTCGGCCGCATCGACGGCTTCACCAGCAGCAGTTGGCAATCGGACGGGCGGGACATGGTGAGCATCAGCGGCGCCTGGGCCGTCCTCACCACCATGGCGGTCGCTGGCACGGTCTTCTCGGTCGTGCTGTATTTCCGGGTGCGTAGCCAGGCGCTGTCCCGCCTGGTCATGGTCACCAGCGGCGCGGCCGCGATCTTCGTACTCATCACCCTGCTGTACCTCAACAGCAAGGCGCCGGAACTGCGCGGACTCACCGAATCCGCCGCTCATGCCGGACTTTTCAGCTGGCTCTTCGGCAATGACATGAGTTCGAACCTCGGGATGGGTGAACATCGAATCGCCAGTGCCGGAATCGACCTCGGCGCGACGCTCGGCGCGTTCTCCGCATTCGGCGCCGCGCTGGCCGCCGCCGCCATGGGACTGCGCAAACGGCCGATCAGCGCAGTGCGCGTGGTCGCGGCGCCGCAGCCATATCGCGCGAAAATCGCTGCCTGACAACCCGACTCGGGCCGACCATCACTTGACGGTCGTATTCATCCAGTCGACAACAGCACGCTGGTAGGCAGTGGTATTCGGTGCGAGATTCACCGAATGTCCGCTGCCGGGCAGCACGAAGGTGTGCAGCTTCGCCGCCGGGGCGAAGAACGGGGTCTCCGCGGCCAGCAGGGTGGTGGCGTCCCGGCAGATCGAATACGCAGGGCCGCAGGACAACCGGTCCACACTGCCATTGGCGATCATTACGGGCGCCTTGATGAGGCTGGACATCCCCGGCAGCGTGGAGGTCAGGCCGTCCGGATATTCGGAGAGCGAGAAGACCTCCTTGGTCTTCTCGTCCAGCTCGACCACCTTCGGGTCGGCATCCGGGCCGAAGAAGTCCTTGGCCCGGGTGCCGGGCCTGGTCGTGAGATAGCCCGAATCCAGTCCGCGACCGGCGAATACGGGATCGTGGATGGCCTGGTAGTAGGTGGCGATAACGCCGAGCACCTCGGCCATATTGAGGGTGTGCGAATAGCCGGTGAGCAATACGCCGTCGACATCGTTGTGCGCGGTCGCCTCGATGACGGAGGTACCCGAGGTCAGCGAGTGACCCACGGTGACGACCTTGCCGAAGGGCTGCGCGCCAGCGAACCCGCGCCGCAGCGACTGGACTATTTCGTGCAGGGCGTCCGCAGTGGCGGTGGCGGTCAGCGTCATGGCCGGGGGGTGGCTGCTATCGCCATTGCCGAGCCGGTCCATGGTCAGCGTCGCGAAACCGGCACGGTTCATTGCCCGCCGGAAGCTGTAGGTCTCCGGCTGGTAGGCGAAGTCCCAATAGGTGGCGTTGTAGTTGGAGCCCGACATCAGCACCATGACGACATCGGTCGGCTGTTGCGGCAGGCACAGCGTGCCGGCCAGATTGCCCTGTGGCACCGGGAACGAGACCGCCTGGCAACCGTCCGGCGCCGCGGTATCGTCGGCATCGGCTACCCCCGGCGCGAGGCAGAGCAGTGCTGCGGCCGCGAATGCGGCAATGGACCGAACCGAGCTTCGCACGGGACGCGCCCCCTTTGGTGATATGTGAAAATCGCCGGCCTGGCATGCTGATCAGCCGTCCAGTGAGGCAGGCTATAGCGCGAGCTCGCCGCCGCGCAAGAATTGCTGCACGCATCATGGAAAATGGCGGGCGGCACCCCCGATTCCATTGCGGTACAAGATCAGTACCGATCGCCCCGCCTACCCGTGCGGCACTCGAGCTCGACCAGGCTGGCATGCCGTATTCGCTATCGGCGGCGCATGGCGTTGGCCGGATCATCCACGGTGTCTCAGCCGGCAATCGAGAAGACAGTGCCATCCTTGCGCCACTTTCTAGCGAATCCCGATACCGCGCAAGGCGATTCGTTTGCTGCGAAACGGCAGGATCCGACGTCGGCGACAGATCCGACGCAACGGACATGCCGGACGTAAGACCGAATGCGGGACGTTTGCGATCTACAATCCGGAGGTGAGCGCGCGAGCTGTGCATTTTGTTGGAAGCTACCCGGCTGAGAGTACCGACGATGCGATGCGGGCGATGTTGGACGGAGCGGGAGCCCGGCTCCGTACGCTGCCGACCGGCGAGACCAGCCGCTACGAGTTCTATGTCCAGCCGATCATCACGGATCTGGTGTCCCAGGGCGCATTGGAGGTGCGCAAGCCCGGCAGCTGGCGTACCAGCCAGGAACGCACCATCCACCGCGTCGCCCACGGCGCCGAATTCACCGGCGACATGATGGATCTCGGCTATCTCCGCGAGACGCGGGAGGCACTGCCGGTCTTCCAGAAGTTGCGCGAGGCACGCGATCTGCCCGGCCTCTCACTGCAAATGGGCATGCCGACCGATTTCACACTGACGTTCATCGCCCTCGGTCCGACCGGCCTGCGATCACATAAGCAGGCATTCACCGACGCCACCGTGCGCGATATCGCGGCGATCCGCGAACTGGTCGGCGACGACGTCGTCATTCAATTGGAGGCGACCGCCGAACTGGTGCTGCTGGCGAAAACGCAACCGGTACACCGCCAGTTCGAGGCGGCGCTCGGACTCGGCCGTGGCATTGCCGCGCTGGCCGCCGCGGCACCGGCGGGCACCCGATTCGGGGTACACCTGTGCCTCGGCAGCATGAACAATAGATCCCGCGCCAGTATGCACGATACTCGGCCGCTGGTCGATCTGGCCAATTCCATTGCGCGGCAATGGCCGTCGGGACGCGCGCTGGAGTTCGTGCACGGACCGCTCGCCGCGGGTGATGTGCCGCCTTCGACACTTCCGGAATTCTATGCGCCGCTGCAAGATCTGCGGCTGGGCGATGGCACCGCCTTCTATGCCGGTCTGGTGCACGATATTCCGACCGAAGCGCAGCAGGTGCAGACGCTGCACATGATAGAAAGTGCACTCGGCCGACCGGTCGACGGCGTC
The DNA here is from genome assembly GCF_053602975.1 of Nocardia sp. NPDC004278. Lineage (NCBI taxonomy): Bacteria > Bacillati > Actinomycetota > Actinomycetes > Mycobacteriales > Nocardiaceae > Nocardia > Nocardia sp. NPDC004278. The sequence continues at coordinate 264,429 of NZ_JBSGEQ010000007.1, read as the reverse complement.
GCCAGTGCCTGCGGACTCGGCCGCAGACCTCGGGAGACCGCCGACGCGATGGTGGCACGCGCCGATGCCATCGCCGGGGCGGAGTGACCGGGCCGCCCCGAATACCGTTGCGGCCCTGGAAAATCCGGACTACTTCTTGCGGCCGACGCCGCCGATGAGCACCAACCCGGTTTTTGGCGTATCACCGTCGAGCCACTCCTGTACCGGTGCCAGGCCGGGCCCGAGCATTTCGAAACCATCGAAGTACTTGGACACTTCGGCCCGCGACCGGTAATGGACCTGAGCCGTGCTACCGGCGGCTTGCGCGGTCGACTGCGCGATGAAATCCGGATCGCTTTCATCGGACCCGTGGGTGAAGATGAAATAGCTGCCCGGCGCCAGTGTCTCGTGGAAACGTGCGATGATCTCGGCCGGATTTTCGTCGTCCATGATGTAATGCAGCACGCCGACCAGCACGATGGCGACCGGTTGCGAGAAATCTATCTGCGCCTCGGATTGCACCCGCTTGATGATGTCGTCCGGGCGGCGCATATCGGCCAGCATCGGAGTTACCCCGGGCAGCTGGGCCAGCAGCGCGTTGTTGTGCGCGAACACGACCGCGTCGTAGTCGACGGCCACCACCTTCGACGACGCATCGATCGCCTGCACCGCCTCGTGCAGGCTGGGTGAGGCCGGAATCCCGGCACCGATATCGATGAACTGACGCACGCCCGCCTCGGCCGCCAGCTGCGCGCCCTGGAGCATGAACTTGCGGACCAGCCAGGCCAGCGTTTTGGTATCCGGTGCTATCTGCAACATGCGGTGGGCCAGCATCTGGTCCACCTCATAATTGTCCTTGCCGCCCAGCAGGTAGTTGTACACCCGAGCCGAGTTCGGCTTCGATGGATCGACGCCCGCCGGTACCCGCTTGACGTCCGACACCGCACCTCCCTCGATACCGTCGATCATCGTAACAAGCCTTTCCTGCCGTCCGGCGGAAATACGCTGGCGATATGGGATGTCCCCCGCCCCGGCCTCGTTCGACCGGTGCGGGCAACGCGAATGCGTAAATGATAGCGCTACAACGGCATTCGGCCACCTCACCACCACCCTTTCCGTGCGCTGGTCGGTGCTGGCAATTTGCCCCGGGTTGCCTCCACGAGGTGACGGTGCGGCCGCGGGAGCGTCGAGTTCTGAACCCCCGATACCCGATCATCGCCCCGGGAGTGGGGAACTGATCGTGGTGAAGTACTGGATCGCGGCCGCGACGATCACCGGGGCGGTGACCAAGAGCTGACCCGCGATGGTGCCGAGCGCCCCGACCGCGATGACGCCACCGACACAGCCGACCGCGGCGGCGGGCAGGATCGGACCGAAGAGCCCGATAATGGTGGCGCTGGCGGCCGCCGCACCGGCCGCCCCGCCGAGCACACAGCCCACGGCCGCGCCGCCGAGGCCACCGACCACCGTGCCGACAAGGGCCCCCATGGCGATGGTGCTGCTCATCCGATTCCACGCCGCGACCTCGCGCTCGTATTCCGATCGAAACGGCGCCTGATCCTCGAAGGGCAGCGCCACCGGCCGATAGACCGCGCGCGCCATATCGAATTGCGGTACCAGGGTCGCGCTGTGCTCGGAAATCGCTGCCGCGATGGGGAATTCGAAATCGTCGAGCCGCAGCCGCAAGGGCATCGCGGCGACCACCGTACCGTCGGCGGCTCTGATCTCGAAGACATCGTTGTCCGATGTCAGTGTTCCCGAGTCGATGTCGATCACACTGGCGCCGTCGACCGCGCGTGCGGTGAAGGCAACGCCATCGATCTCTTCCGGGGTTTGGGCGGTGGCGGTGCCCACGGCAGTGACGGCGGCGAGTGTGCAGGTGAGGATGAATGTGGTGACGCGCATGCTTGACCTTTTCTAGTGTGATGCGATGCCGGGATATCGGTTCAGGACAGCTGGGCCAGCGTGACGACGACCGCCGCACCGATCTCCTGTTGGCCGGAGATGGTCAGGTGGACACCGTCATCGAGGTGCCCGTCGAAGCCCGAGGCGGGAGCGGTTATCGCGAACACATCCACGGTCGGTTCCGGCTGATCGATGAGCGTCTGGGCGGCCTCGGCCATATCGGAAGTGCGCCAACCGATTCCGGCCCGCTGAAAGTGCGGGAACGCGGCCGACCTGCCCTCGTCCACCGCGGCCGGTGTGAGCCACAACCAGCGCGCACCGGTGGCACGCACCGTCGATTCGCGCAGTAGTAGCAGGTTGCGGGTCGTTTCCGACATGCTCACCAGCCGGGGTCCGTCGAGCCCGCCGAGACGCTGGGCATCGTTCGCGCCGAGTTGGCACAGCACCCAGTCGGGTCGCTGACCGACCAGCATGGCCAGTCCGGTGAGCGCCTGTGTGGTGGTGCAACCGGATACGGCCAGATTGCTGAGTCGGATGCCGTCCTCCGGACGGCGGATGGCGAGCAGCGCCCGCAGTATCTCGAACCAGGACAGCCGATCCGCCGTCGTGCTCTCCCCGATGGCGACGACGTGCTGCCCCGGCTCGAATGGGAGCCGGTCCACCGCATCGACCACTTCGGCATCGGCCAGGAGTTCGGTGGCCGCAGCTCGGGTCTGTTCGTCGAATCCGGCGCACAGTCGCTTGTACTCGGCCGGATCCAGGCCGAACAGGCCCGCGGTGCGGATGTCGTCGAGCCCGTTCACATACGGCAACGCCCGCTCGGGCCGCTGGAACCGGATCAGCTTCTCGATCAGCTCGGCATGCACGATCAACTCAATTCTCTTAGGTGAATCGTTCACCATAGTGAACGATGCTGCGCTGTGTACGATAGCGTGGTGAGCGAAGCCGAGCAAGGGGATGCGCAGCACCCGCCACGCACACGGGCAGTGACCTACCTGCTCACACAGTTGGGCGCGCACGCGGCACAGCGATTCGCCGAACTCATCAGCGATCTGGACCTGTCCCCGCCCGATGTCGGACTGCTGCGCATGATCGCCACCCAGCCCGGACGCAGTCAGCGGTCACTGTCCGCCGAACTCGGCGTCGTCCCGAGCCGCGTCGTCACCCTGATCGACCACCTCGACCGCAAGGGCCTGGTAGAACGCCGCCGCGGCGCCACCGACCGCCGCAATCACGAACTGCACCTCACCCCGAAGGCACAGCAGCTGATGGGCCAGGTATGGCAGCTCGGCCAGGCACACGAAGCCGATATCTGCGCAAGCCTCAACGACGCCGAATACGAACAATTGGCAACCCTGCTCAATCGCATCGCCGACCAGCAGCACCTGAAACCGGGCGTCCACCCCGGCTATCGCCGAACCCCGCTCCCCCCGAGCGATACCTAGCCGATCCGTCTTCCGACGAAACTATGAGGACATCCGCCCCGACCAGGCATCGACGCGTGCCGCCCCGCAGATGCTCTGGTCGACTGGACGGGCGCCACAGTGCGCATCGAACCCGGGCCGATACGGACTGTGCTGTCCTACGCGTCGAGGGACCGCGAACAATCCCGCAAAGACGGCGGCGAGAATTCCCACGGCCCACCACAGCGTGCGCCCGAACGTGCGGGAGAAATTCTCCGCGTTGGCCATTTCGCCCGCTTCGCTGAGGATTTCGGTGACCCGATCACGCCCGCCGGGCTGTGTGGCCTGGCCCTGGACGCCCCGGCAGCTCATGGGCGTCTCGGTGGGGTTGGTGCTGGCCGATCTGTCCTGCACACAAACTCGCAAGCCAGAGATGATCCGCGCCTGCGCCTGCTCATCCAGGCCCGCCACGGCGAGTTCGGTGCGGACCCGGGGTATGACCGTATCGACGCCGCGATCGGAACCGCTGTCGAGCTGGGTGAAGAAGATCACCCCGGCGAGCGCGACGCCGAGCGCGACGCCGAGTTGCTGAGCGGTGTTCAGCAGGCCGGACGCCGACCCCGCATCGTCTTTGGGGACCGCAGCCAGTACGAAGTCGATGGTCGGCGAGACGATCAGGCCGAAGCCGAGCCCCGAAATGGCAAGCGGTGCAATCAACTGCCACGACGTGATCGCCGGGCCGTACCGCCCGGCGGCCCATACACAGCTGGCGAAGCCCGCCGCGTTCAGCAGTGCTCCGGCCATCAGCACTTGCCGCCCGTACCGGGGTATCAGCACCTCCACAGATATGGCCGCCGCCGCGGCAGCGCCGACGGCGAAGGCGCCAGCGGTCAGACCGGCCCGCAGTGGCGACCAGCCGAGGCCGAGCTGCATGTAGAGCGTCCAGACGAGGAAGAATCCGCCGAGCGCGATCCAAAAGATCAGCCAGAGCACGCAACCGATCGTGAATGATCGCACCCGAAACAATCCGAGAACTATCAGCGGAGAACCGATCGTCCGGGCGCGTCGATGTTCGTAGACCACAAGGACAGCAAGCACTGCAACCGCACCGGCCATCATCGCGAAAGTCCATGCCGGCCACCCGAATCGGCGGCCTTCCAGGAGCGGGTAGACCAGCATCGCGATCGCGGCCGTGACGAGCCCGGCGCCGACGAGGTCGAGCTTCGCAGCGGTCGCGGACTTCGATTCGCGCATTGCGAACAGGGCCGCGGCGAAAGCGCCGATACCGACCGGGACATTGACCAGAAAGATCGGCCGCCAGTCGAGGCCGAACGCATTCCAGTCGACGAGGACACCACCGAAGGTCGGCCCGACGACCGCCGCCGATCCGACGATGGCGCCGAAGATGCCGAGAACCCTGCCCCGCTCGTTGGGCGGGAAGGTGACGTGGATGAATGCGAGGATCTGCGGCACCATCAGTCCGGCGGTGCCGCCCTGGAGAAACCGCGAGACGATGAGTATGCCCGGGCTGCCGGCGATGCCGCACAGCGCTGAGGCGATGGTGAACCCGGCGACTCCGATCAGGAACAACCGGCGGCGGCCGTAGATATCGCCGAGCCGGCCACTGGTGATGAGGACTACGGCGAACGCCAGCACGTATCCCGCGACGATCCATTCCAGCTGTGCATATTGCGCCCGAAGGTCACGTTGGATACTCGGTACCGCGACGTTGACGATGGTGGTGTCGAGCAGGTCCATGAACCCCGCGACGAGGACGACGACGAGCGCGATCCAGCGTCGGCGCTCCTGCGACGTCGAACGCCGCTTGGATATCGGCGGACAACTCCACTGCCACACCATCTATGGCCCTCCCATCATTGAAAGTGCAGTAGCCCAGATGGTTTCGGTCAGGGCCGAGCGTTGGCCGACGTCGGCTTCCGCATGGTCGCGAGGCTCATCAGGGACGGGTTGAAGTGCCCCACCGCCGCGCCGCCGCCGGGGACGGTGCGGCCGTGGGATTGCAGGTAGTCGACCAGGCCGATAGCGGCGCCGGTCCAGCCCTGCGGTGTGAACGATTGCACCGCTTGGGTTTTGCGATCGTTGTAGATGAGCCCGGCCCAGTGTGCGCCCGCACCGCGGTCGTAGCTGTCCGGATCGGTGGATGGCGTGGTCATGGCGGAAAAGACGCCAGACTCGATCGTGCCCATTTCCTCGATGCCCAGCCAGCTGCCGGGGGCGGACAGTTCGTTCAGGGTGTCGAACAGTTGATCTTGGGCGGCGGGGGTGAGGTAGATGACGAGACCTTCGACCAGCCATGCGGTCGGCAGCGATGGGTCGAAGCCGTTGTCGCGCAAAGCAGTTGCCCAGTCGTCGCGCAGATCGACGGCGACTTCGTGACGTTCGGCGGTTGTCGTCGCGTCGGCGTCGTCGAGCACGGCGCGTTTGAATTCGAGTACTGGCTGGCGGTCGAGTTCATAGATGACCGTGCCGTCCGGCCAGGGCAGCCGGTACGCGCGGGAGTCGAGTCCGGCAGCGAGGACCACGACTTGACGCACACCCGCCTCGGTGGCGGAGCGCAGATAATCGTCGAAGTACCGGGTGCGTCCGGCTTGGAAAGCTTGAAACAGCGATCCGAAGTCGGCCGAGCGCAGCGGATGTTGCTTCGTCAGTTCCGGGTCGGCGGTGAACAGCTCGGCCCATTCGTCGCCTGCGGCGCGACAGAACACTTCGGCGAACTCGTCGACGGCCAGTGCCTGCGGGTGCCGAGCCGCCAAGCCGCGGGCTGCTGCGACGAACAGCGCCGTGGCGCCGACGCTGGTCTTGATGTCCCAGGAATCGTTGTCGTTGCGCGTGGTGCTCACTTTTTCTCCAATCAGGGTCGGGTTACTGGTGTGATGGGGCGGGGATGTTGTCGGCGGCGGCGAGGAATTCGTCATGGCGTGCCACCGGGACCGTGATCAAAACGATGACGCGACCCCGGTGCTGTGGTCGGCGGCCGAGACCTGCTCGCGGCTGTAGCCGTGCAGCGAGAGCCCGTAAATGCATAAGCCGTCGAGAAACCACTGCAGTGCGCGGACGAGGATGCGCAGCACAGAGAAGGTCGATGGGCGGGGGTCGGAGGAGTCCGGGGCGGCGGTTTCGATGAGTGTGTTGGGTGGGGCGTTCGCGGTCACCGGAGTTCTCCCTCCGGCGCCGGCGTGGCGGTTTTCGTGGGCGAGGGGGTGTTTGCGGTGCTGGAGTGCGCGACGATGTGGATGTCGCGGCGGACTCGCCCCGCCCAGTACGGACGCATGGGGGTGGTGGTCTGCCGATGGATCGGGGCGTCTTCCCAGGCGAGGAACGCCTCTTCGTCGGTCCATTCGGACAGCAGGATGTAGTGGTCGTCGTCGGCGCACGGCCGCAGCAACTCGTCACGAATATGGCCTGGCGTACCCGCCACCCGCGCAGTGACCTGCGCATATGCGGCTTCGAATGCGGCTTCCTCGCCCACCCGTATGCGGGCTCGGACCATCACTCGCGCGGTCATGCGATCACCTGGCCGGTACGGGCCGGTTCGTTCACCGTGCTCAGTTGCATGTCGCTGCTGGTGCGGACGGCACGCAACGCAGCGGTAGCGACGTCCTGTTTGCGGCTGCGTTCGAAGGCATGGAAGCAGCCCTCATCGGCCCAGTCGCTGGTGACGACGAAAACACACATGTCCGGGTCCGCGGATACGGCTCGGGTGATGCACTGCTGGACGAAACCCGGGGACTGTGCGGCCAAGGCGAACACCGGCCGTAGGCCCGCGAGCAGGCGGGTAGCGTCGCTTCTGGCGACGGTCATGGTAATGGTGGCGCGCAAGACGGTCATGTCAGATTCCTCCGTCGACGTTGAGGCAGATGCCGTTGACGAACTCTGCGAGGTCGCTGGCGAGGAACAGCACGGCGCCGGCGACGTCGCCGGGGCGACCGAGACGGCCGAGGGCCGCCAGGGCTGCGTAGCGCTGTTTCTGAGGTTCGGTCAGACCGATGATCTGGTCGGTTTCGATGATTCCCGGGGCGACGGTATTGACGCGGATGCCCTGTGGACCCAATTCCTTGCACAGCGAGCGAGTGAGGCCGTGCACGCCGGCTTTGGACGCGGTGTAGTGCGTCCGGTTGGGCATTCCGACATTCGCGACGGCGGAGGAGATGTTGATGATCGACGCGGACTCGCCGAGGCGGGGCAGCAGCGCGCGCACCATCAGGTACATCCCGGTCAAATTGGTGTCGACGACGCGGTGCCATTCAGCCGGATCCATCTTCAGCAGTGGCGTATTCGACACGACCCCTGCGTTGTTGACGACGATGTCGACGGTGGCCGGGGCAGTCTCGACGATGGCGGCGACTTCCGCAGGGTCGGCGACGTTCGCGAAGCACACGCGGCCGGGTGCGGTGGCCTCGTCCAGTTCGCGTGCGAGATCGGCGGCGGCGTCACTGGGTTTGCTGCCGATCGCTGTCACTTGTGCGCCTTGTGCGGCCAACGCGCGGACGATGCCAAGGCCGATGCCGCGGGTGCCGCCGGTGACGATCGCGGTCTTGCCGGTCAGTCGCAGGTTCAGCTGCGTCTGCTGCACGGCTGGGGGGGTGTCGGTTGTCGGATGCTCGCGCTGTCGCAGAGCAGCGCATCCGAGCCGACTGGCGCGGGTGTTCTCGTTGTCGTTCACTGTCGGACTCCTTCGGGTCGGCGCAGAATCAACGCGCTGTTGAAGCCGTCGTATCCGCGTGCTGCGACGGCGGCGACATGGACGGCCGCTCGTTGTGGAGCAGCGATGAAATCGAGTTCGCATCCCGGGGCCGGGTTGACCAACGCCCCGAACGCCGGCAAGGTTTGCTCCCGCATTGCCAGCACGGCGGTCGCAACGTCGAGCGCGGAACTGCCATGGGCTGCTCTGCCCAGCAGTCCTTTCTGACCGGTGACCGGCACCCCGTCGGGGAAGACGGCGCGGATCGCGTTGGCTTCGGCCCGGTCGGCAGCAGGCACACCGGCTGAGTCGGCGAACAGGACATCTGTTCGCCCCGGCGAGGTCTGCGCACGCCGCAGTGCTCCCCGTAATGCGGCGGCAAGGTAATTCGATGGCTGCTCGCCGGTCATGTCGCCGCAGGGGTGGGAGGTACGTCCGTCGTGGTTGGCGGCATACCCTGCGACCTCCGCGTACACATACGGTGCGCCGCGCCGCAGCGCGTGCTGCTCTTCCTCCACGACGAAGATGGCACCGCCCTCGCCGGGGACATATCCGGCGGCAGCGACATCGAAGGGGAGATATCCGCGTGCGGGGTCCTTTTGCCGGCTCAACCATCCGCTGCGCTGCAAGCAGGTAAGCGCGTAGGGACCCAGCGGCGCCTCGGTGCCGCCGGCCAGGACGACGTCGGTTCCGCGACGGATGGCACGAGCTGCGTATCCGAGGCTGTCCAGGCCGCCCGCCGCTTCCGAGACGAGGACGCTCGACGGACCCTTCATCTGATGCAGAATCGAAGTTTGCCCAACGCTTGCCGCATAAAACCAGGCGATCGATTGATAGGTGCCGACGGTGCGTTTCTCTCCTGACCACAGCCGCTGCAGCTCCTGCTGGCCGAAGTGATTTCCGCCGGACGAGCTCGCCAACGCGACCGACATCTGGTACGGATCCAGGCTGGACGGATCGAGCTCCGCATCCGCCAAGGCCTGCGTTGTCGCCGCCATCGACATCCACGTCCACCGGTCGGTCTGCACGATCAGACGGCGGTCCATGTGTAGCTCCGGCACGAAGTCGCGCACCTCTCCGGCCAGCGTGGTCGAATACCCGGAGGCGTCGAAGTGGGTGATCGGTGCGATCCGGTTCTCACCCGCCATAACGGTTTTCCAGTGCTCGCTCGCCGACGTGCCGCTCGGGGCGACAACGCCGATCCCGGTGATCACCGCTCGGCGGGTCATCGCAACTCCTCCGGACGCGTGAAGACCATCGCGGACTGGAAACCGCCGAACCCACTGCCGACCGACAACGCCGTGTCGACGGCAGCGTTGCGCGCGATGTTCGGGACGTAGTCCAGGTCGCACTCGGGGTCTCGGTTACTCCAGTTGGCGGTCGGCGGTATCACGCCGGTGTCGATCGCCAATGCGCAGGCCGCCATTTCGATCGAGCCGATCGCCCCGAGCGAATGCCCGACCATCGACTTGATCGAGCTGATCGGCACCTCATAGGCGGCCGCACCGAGCGCCTTTTTGAAGGCGGCCGTTTCATGGCGGTCATTTTGCTTCGTGCCCGAACCGTGTGCGCTGATGTATCCGATCGCATCGGGATCGAGCCGGGCTTGGTCCATCGCGGCCCTGATGGCAATGCTCATCTCGAGCCCGTCCGGGCGGAGTCCGGTCATGTGGAAGCCATTGCAGCGCGAGGCATACCCGCCGATCTCGCAGTAGATGTGGGCACCCCGATCCAGGGCGTGTTCGAGCTTCTCCAACATCAGCACCGCCGCACCTTCCCCGAGCACGAATCCGGCCCGCGTCATATCGAAGGGGCGGGACGCGTGCGCGGGATCATCGTTGTCATCGGTGGTCGCCCGAATCGCGTCGAACGCCGCGACGGAGATCGGTGAGATAGGTGCGTCCGATGCGCCGGCAAGAACGAAGTCGGCGTCACCGTCTTCGATCATGTGAAGTCCGTAACCGATCGAGTCGATCCCGGATGTGCAGCCCGTCGAGATGACCGCTGCCGGACCGTGCAACTCGTACAATGCCGAAACCTCGGCGGCCATGCTGCTGGGGATGAGGGCCTGATACATGTGTGGCAGCACGGACCCCTCGTCGACCAGCCATTCCCGGCCACCGTCACTGGCGATCACGTACTCGTTCTCCAGGGTGATGGTCGCTCCGACCGCCGAGCCCAGCGACACCCCGAACACCTCACGCGCGGCGTCGGACAACTCCAGGCCGCTGTCCGCCATCGCCTCGCGGGCGGCAACGAGCGCGAACTGGGTCATCCGATCACAGCGGCGCGCCTGCCTGGGCGACAACCCGTATGCCTGCGGATCGAAATCGCATTCCGCCGCCACCTGGGAGCGAAACCCCGTCGGATCAAAGGAACTGATCCGACGGGTCGCTGTTCGCCCGGACGACAAACAGTCCCAGAACGACCTGCGTCCGATTCCGCCTGGAGCGACGACCCCGATCCCCGTGACGGCGACCCGGGTCATCGAGCTCTCTCCGCTGTCACCGGGGCACGCTCCGACGGTTCGGTGTCCACGTGGCCGAGTTCGGGTCGTGGAGCGAGTGGTCCGAGATGGAAGACGACGCTCGCGGTCTCGGTCCCGACATTGCGCAACCGGTGCCGGACGCCGATCGGGATGAACAGTCCCTGCCCCGCTGTCACCGACCACTCCTCGCCGTCGAGGTCGACGGCGAGGTCCCCCTGTACGCAGTACAGAAACTCCTCCGAATACGGGTGGTAGTGCTCGGCGATGCGCTCGCCCGCCGCCAATGTGGCAACGCCGGTGAACCCGGACGTGCTGCCGACGGTTTTCGGGCTCAGCACAGTCCTGATCTCACCTCCCCGGCGGCGGTCGGCGGGAAGGTCTGAAGCATCGACGCGGCCGGGTCGAACGCTCGGCGCGCTGACGGATTCGCCCGATAGGTGCTGCGGCGGTGCAGCTTGGGCGCCGGATTCCACGGCGTGGCGCCGTTCGACCTTTTCCTTGATGAGCTGCATCTGGATCACGCTGTTGGTATTGATTCGGTCGGTCATGCCAGCGTCGTCGAGCGGTGCACCTGGTCGCATGTGAAAGTCCTGGACCCAGGTCATTTGGGTGCCCGCTCCGGACTCGGCATAGTGCCAGCGGATGCGCATGTACTCGAACGGTCCGGTCTCCACGCGATGTGCGTTAACGGTTCGATTGATCGGGTCAACGGTTCGTTCGCTGACCCAGCTCCATACTCGACCCGCCTCGTCCGGGTGCATCGTGAGCCGGAATCGGACGGTGTCGCCGTGCTGTGCGAGAACGTCGACGGCGGCGTATTCGGAGAACAGCTCCGGCCAGGTTCGCACGTCGTTGGTCGAGTTCCACACCACGTCGAGGGGGGCGTCGATGTGGATCGTGTTTTCTGTGTGGCCGGACATCACGCGACCTCCAGGTTCACTGCACGCTCGACGTACCGGACCAATTCGCCACCGGTCATATCGATCAGCTCGGCGGGCAACCTGATGTCGAAGTCGCGTTCCACAACACTCTGGATCTCGAAGACGGCAAGCGAATCTACGCCGAGTTCCGCCATTGTCGAACTGTCTGCCGACTGCAACTCGTGCGGGCTGATATCGACCCCGACGTGCTTGTCCAGGATCGCGCGGAGGGTTTCAATGGTGAATGTTGCGGACACTTACTTCTCCTCATTCCATTTTGTGTCGGCATCCGACTCCGGTCGGTTCGGAATATCCAGCGTGGGACCGGTTTGCGGTGTCCAGCTGTAGAACATGTGGGCGCGCGCATCCGCCGGGGATTGCCATGTCGCAAGGTAGGGTGAAATGAATTCACCCAGCCGGGAGCTCACGCGCGCGAACTCCGGATGCTGCTGAGCCGTGCCGATTGCGGCCGCGCCGGGTTCCGCAGTCTCCAGCAAGTGCACATAGAGATCACCCAGGACGTAGAGCTCTCGCCGGGCGACGCCTGCGATCTGCGGCAGATCCGTAGCGTCGGATTCGGCGAAGATCTCGGCAACGCGGGAAGCAGCGTGCGGAAGTACCCGAGCGATGATCAACGAACGATTCATTTCAAGACCCCACGCCTGCCGAAGACGACTCGCTCGGACGCACGCGCCATTGCAGCGCAGTTGCTACAACGTTGAATAGCCATAGAACTTCTCCTATATGGGTTCACGGGTAAATGGGCTCGACGCCGGAATGTATCGAGGCGTGCCATGAACTTTATTGGCGAAGCCGGGCAGTAATCCACAACCCTTGATGTGCTTTAACCAGCACCTTTGGGTTGCGATAAACAACACCAAGGTAGCGCTGAATGATGGGATAAGATTCCGCGACTTTCGCAGCAACGATCGTGGAACACCTTCGAAATTACGTTAACGGCGATACAGTTGCACGCGATTCGCCGATGCGAAGATGGATGCGTAAATAATAGCGCTAATTGCAATATTCAATAGAAGCGAAGCGGCCGTGCGCCCGATCCGGGCCGCCCAGGAGTCCAGCGCCGAGCAAAACCACCGAATCCGCACTGCGTTTGCCACTGGACGTTCTCATTGTGCGGGATATCTTGACCCACAACCGATCTCGAAGTTGTGCGTAATGGTTGACAATGACGAGGTTGATATTCGCGCCCCGGCCCGGCAGGGCAGAGCCGTCGCGCTCGAAGACATCATCATCGACACCCCTAGAGGCCCATGCGCGCTCGCTGTCCATCGCCGACGTCTTCCCTGCGCCGACAGGACTGGAAGCTCCGGACGCTACCGTGCACTCGGCGGGCTGACGTCAGCGCACGGCGGGCCGGCCAGCACGGCGGGGTACCGATCCGGCGCATTTGGATAGCGCGACAAACTCGACATAGCCACAGATTTGCCAGATGCCCGCAGAATTCGGCATTTCTCCCTACCCTGACGGCCCCGGCCGCTTAAGCTGACTGCGCCGCAACGTGCGACAAATACTCGAGGTCGGGATAGACGTCCAGGAGGTGCGGAATGCCGGAAGCCGGTCGTTGGTGCCGATCGCGTCCGATATTGATTGCGAGCATGTTGCCGATTGCGGTCGTTCTCGGCACCGGAGTAGCCAGCGCATCCCCGTATGGCACCGCGCAGGCACCTGCCACGCCACCGACGACAGCGGACCGGCTATCGCTGACGCGCCATGAGCACGGGCAAGATCCTTTCCCGTCGCCGACCCTGCTCGCTCTACTCGGCCAGTCGCCGGTCGGTACGCACCGCATCGATCGTGTCCTCGGCACAGTGAATCCGCTCGCCGCCGACAGCTGGACCCGAATCGCGGCGGTGGACGTGCCGGACGCGCCGCCGGCCGTGGATCAGGAGCCGATCCAGGCGTTCTGCGAGCACGTCCCGGTAGATCCCCGCCGATGCTCCATCACCGCCGTGGACGCGAGCGTCGGTGCGGCAATCGGTGCCGGCCTCGCCGCGGGAGTGTTCGCACCCGTAGCGGTGGCCGCTGGCGCGGTCGGCGCGGCCGCCGGGTTCGTCGCCGGTATCCCGTTCATGCCGACCGGCTTGATTGCCGGCCCGCTCCTCGGCGCGGCCGTCGGCGCCGCCGCTATTGCCGGACCTGCCGCCGTGCTCGGTGGGGCACTCGGGGCGTCGGTCGGGGTGGTAGTGGGCATCACCACGCCCCTCCCGTGAGCGGACGGGCGAACCGATGGATTCGGTTCGCCCACACCTCACCGAAATAGACGCAATCATCGATCCAGTCGTGCATTGAGAATCCGGGCGATCTGGGCAATCGCATCCGGTTCGGTCATTGCGAGGTGGGTCGCATCGATGTCGAAAACCGAGATCTGACCCCGGACCACCCGCGCCCATCCCTCGTGACCCGCAGCATCGGATCGCCTTTCACATGTCGCGGCGAAGTAGAGCATGTCGCTGTCCAGGACCGCGGGCCGCCACGCACCGGCTGCCCGGACCGCTAGGTTGTAAGCGTCGGTCAGGCGCTCGATCCGTGCGGCGTCGATACCGAGGCTGCCTCCCAGGTGCCGTTCGATCAGGTCGGCGGCCTCCTCGGCAGTCGCATCGGGGCTCACGAAGTCGACGCCCATGACCGGGCCGAGATTGCCGATCAGTTCTCCGGGCGTGACGGCGCGCAGCGTCGACTCGTCGACACCGTCCACCTCGGCGTCCAACAGCGCCAGCAGCTCAACCTGTTCACCGGCGGCGCGCATCTCGACGGCAATGGCATGGGCGATCACACCACCCAGCGACCAGCCGAGGAGGTGATAGGGGCCGTGTGGCTGAACCGCGCGAATCTCGTCGAAGTAGCGTTCGGCCATTTCTTCGATCGACGTGGGACCGGGGATCTCGCCGCCGATTTGTGGCGCCTGCAGGCCGTAGATCGGTCGACCGTCGGCGAGGTAACGGTCGAGTGTGCGGTAACACCACGACAGGCCCACCGCCGGGTGGATACAGAACAGTGGCGCTCGCTCACCGCCGGTCCGGATCGGCAGCAGCACGTCGAAACCGTCATCGGTCCGGTCGACCGCCGGAGCCGAGCGCATTCCGGATTCGATCCGCTTTGCCAGGTCGGCCGGACAATGATCCGACAGCATCCAGCTGATCGGAATCTCGTAGTCGAGTTCCTTGCGCAACTCGCTGACCACTTGCACCGACTTCAGCGAGTTACCACCCAACGCGTAGAAGTCGTCATCGGCGCCAACCCGATCCACGCCGAGTACCGTTCCGAAGGCCCGGGCGACCTCCCCTTCCAGCCACGACGAGGGCTCCCTGAACTCCCCTACTGCGAGCATCGGCTCCGGTAACCGCGTGCGGTCCAGCTTCCCCGACGCGGTGAGGGGCACCGTGTCGAGCACCATCATCGTGGCGGGCACCATGTAGTCGGGCAGTTTGGTTGCCGCGTGCGCCGAGACCGCTGCGGTGTCTACCGTGGCGCCCGCAGCAGGCACGAGGTAGCCGACGAGGTGGTCCACCGCACCGGTCGAGTGCACCACCGCGATCGCCCGGGCGATGCTGGGATGCTCGGCAAGTACCGCCTCGATTTCACCGAGTTCGATGCGCAGGCCGCGCAGCTTCACCTGGAAATCGGTGCGGCCCAGGTATTCCAATTCGCCATCGTGGCGCCAGCGCACCAAGTCGCCGGTGCGGTACATGCGTCGGCCGTCACCGTACGGGTCGGGTACGAACCGTTCCGCGGTGAGGCCTGGACGTGACCGATAGCCGCGCGCGAGCTGGGCGCCCGCCAAGTACAACTCCCCGGCGACACCGGGCGGCACCGGACGCAACCGGTTGTCGAGTACGTATGCCCGCGTGTTCCAAACCGGTGTGCCCATCGGCATGCTCCCGCTGTCGGCTTCGGTCACCCGATGCGCGGTCGCGCACACGGTGAACTCGGTCGGCCCGTACAGATTGTGCAACTCGACCCCGGGCACTATTCGCCGCACCGCGGCCACCACCTCGGGGCCGAATGCCTCACCGCCCACCAGGAGCGTCCGCACCGACTCCAGCGACCCCGCAGGCGCCGCGTCCGCAAATACCGCCAGCATCGACGGCACCAACGCGGTGATCGTGACCCGCTGGGCGGCAATGGTTTCGGCGAGATAGGCGGGGTCGGTATGCCCGTCGGCTCGCGCGATCACCAGCCGCGCCCCCACCGCCAGTGTTGCGAACAGCTCCCACACCGACATGTCGAACGTGGCCGGGGACTTCAGCATTATGACGTCATTCGGCGTCAGCGCGTAGGTCCCGCTGAGCCACCGCACCTGGTTGACCGCCGAACAATGCGATACCGCAACGCCTTTCGGCCGCCCGGTCGACCCGGAAGTGAAGAGCACATAAGCGACATTGTGCGGCCGCAGCGGTGCGACCCGATCGGCGTCGGTGACCGGCGCATCATCGAATCCGGACAGCTCCAGTCCATCGAGGGACGACAGCTCGAGCACCGGTGCGGCGATCGACAACATGTACGCGATGCGGTCATCCGGAAGGTCCGGATCGACCGGCACGTACCCACCGCCAGCGGCGTGCACCGCGTACATGGCGGTGACCTGGTCCACTGAACGCCCCATCCGTAGCGCCACCAACGACTCCGGCCCCACTCCGCGCGAGATCAACCACCGCGCCAACCGGTATACGCGAGACGCGAATTCCGCATAGGTCAGCGACTGTTCGCCGAATATCACCGCGGGCCGGTCCGCATACGAATGCACGGAGTGGGCGAAGACCGAGGTGAGCGTCTCGCCGGGCGGGAGCCTGCGGTCGGTCGAATTCCACTGCGTCAGAACGGCTTCCCGTTCATCGGCGCCGAGCAGGTCCACCTCGTGCACCGGCTGTGCCGCATCGGTCACCAGTGCGCCGAGCAACCGCAGCAGGCGATCGACGATCGTGGTCACCGTCATCGCGTCGAAGAGGTCGCTCGCGTAGGTCACCGCGCCGCCGATACCGGCCGGGGCACCGGTGGAGTCGTAGGAATCCGACACCGTGATCTGCAGATCGAAAAGTGCGGTGTCGGCGTCGGCGGTCACGGCCGACGCCGAGAGCCCCGGAAGTTCGAACTCGGCCGTGCCGACGTTCTGGAATGCCAGCATCACCTGGAACAGTGGATGATGGGCATGCGACCGCACCGGATTCAGCTCCTGCACCAGCCGCTCGAACGGAACATCGGCGTGCCCGAACGCGGCCAGATCCGTCCCGCGCACGTGCTCGAGCAGCTGGGTGAAGGTCATCCCCGGGGTCAACCGGGTCCGCAGCACCAGGGTATTGACGAACATCCCGACCAGATCGTCGAGTTCGGGTTCGCCGCGTCCAGCGTATGGAGTGCCGATCGCTATATCGTCGCTACCGGCCAGCCGGGCCAGCGTGGCCGCGAGCACAGCGTGGAAGACCATGAACAGCGTCGTGTTGTGTGCCCGCGCGATCCGCTGCAATCCCGCGTGCAGATCGGCATCGAGAGTTATCGGTACGCTCGCGCCCGCATAGGTCTGCACGGGTGGACGCGGTCGGTCGGTCGGCAGCTCCAGCAGCACCGGTAGCCCCGCCAATTCGAGTGTCCAGTAGTCGATCTGGGCGCGTAGCAGCGATTCGGGATCGTCTTCGGTGCCCAGCACCGTCCGCTGCCAGATCGCGTAGTCGGCGTACTGCACCGGCAGCAGCGGCCAGTTCGGCGTCTCCCCGAGCCGGTGCGCGGTGTACGCGGTCATCATGTCCCGTGCCAGCGGGCCGAGCGACGATCCGTCGCAGGAAATGTGGTGCACCACCACGGCCAGGACCCACTCGTTCGGCCCGAGTTCGAACAACCGAATCCGCACCGGCGCGTCGACCGTCACATCGAACGCCGTCGAGACGAACGCCGACAACGACTCGGCCAGCTCCGGTTCCGTGACCGAGGTCACCGATATCGGTGCAAGTGCCTCGGCGACGGGAAGGACAACCTGCAACGGCTCGCCCTCGGCATACGGGTATACAGTCCGCAGTACCTCGTGCCGGTTCAGCACGTCATCGATGGCCGCACGCAGCGCGTCGAGATTCAGCTTTCCGGATAGCCGTAGCACGATCGGAATGCTGTAGGCGGCCGAGCCGGGTTCGAGGCGGTTCAGGAACCACATCCGCTGCTGTGCGTACGACAGCGGAATTCGCTGCGGCCGTGGCTGTGCGGTCAGTGCCACCCGACCGGTGGCGGCCTGCGATTCGGCGCGCGCGGCCAACCTGGCAACCGTCGGCGCCTCGAAAATCATCGATGCCGGGATGGTCGCGTCGAGCGCGGCACCGATCCGCGCGGCTACGCGGGTGGCCACCAGGCTGTTGCCACCCAGTTCGAAGAAATCGTCGTCGACGCCTACCGGACCGTCGATGCCGAGGACGTCGGCGAATACACCGGCAACTATTTCCTCCACCGGTGACGCCGGGGCCCGGAATCGCTTGGCCTGGACGACGGGTGCGGGCAGGGCCGCGCGGTTGAGCTTGCCATTCGGCGACAGTGGGACCGCATCGAGGATCACTACCGCGGCGGGCACCAGGTATGACGGCAACACCTCGGCCAACGCCGCCCGCAACTGTTCACCCGATAGGCTCGCCCCGTTTTCGGGCACCGCATAGGACACCAACTGCGCCGGACCCGTGCCCGCATGCCACGGCACCGTGACCGCGTATGCCACCTCCGCCCGCGCGCTCAGCACCGCATCGATCTCGCCCAGCTCGACCCGGTAACCACGGATCTTCACCTGGAAATCGTTGCGCCCCAGGAACTCCAGGGCATCCTCGGTATTCCAGCGCACCACATCACCGGTGCGGTACATGCGGCGTCCCGGTGCTGCGAACGGATGCGCCACGAACCGCGCTGCATTGGTAACCGCCTTGTTCAGATATCCGCGCGCCAGCGCCGGGCCCGCCAGATACAGCTCTCCGGCCACCCCCACCGGCACCGGCTGCAGCCGGGCATCCAGGACCAGCGCCTGTATTCCCGGCAGCGGCGCACCGATCGTCAGCCGGTCATCCGGTTGCAGTGCACCCGTCGCCGTGGCGACTATCGTGGCCTCGGTCGGCCCGTACAGCACCTGGAACTTCCGGGCGCCTGCGATATCGGTGCCCGCCCATCGGCGCACCAGATCCGCCGGGACCTCCTCACCACCGGACATCACCAGCCGCAACTCGTCCAGCCCGGCCGGATCCACCGACGCGAGGGCGGCCGGGGTCATGAAGGCGTGGGTGATCCGCTGCACGCGCAGGAACTCGGCCAGCTCACCGCCGCCGTAGATTCCGGTCGGCGCCACGACCAGTGCGCCGGCCCGGCTGACCGCAATCAGGATCTCCATCAGCGCGGCGTCGAACGACGGCGACGCGAAATGCAACACCCTGGACGTGCGCCGGAGTTCGCGGTCGGCGCGCCACCCCGAGATGAAGTCGGCAATGCCGGCATGTGTGCTGGCGACGCCCTTCGGAACCCCGGTGGATCCGGAGGTGAAGATCACGTAGGCGATATCCGAGGCCCGCAGTGGCCGCGTCCGCTCGTCGTCGCCGATCGGGCCGCTCGCCGCCGCGTCGATCTGCGCGGCGACGGCCGGGTCGTCGAGCACGATCCAGTCCACCGAATCGGGCACCTGGGCACGCGCCGACGACACCGTAACCCCCAGCGTCGCATCGGAATCCGACACCATCTGCGCGATCCGGCCCTCGGGATAGCCGGGGTCCACCGGCACGTGTGCCGCACCCGACTTCACCACCGCCCACCACGCGACGACGGACTCCATCGACCGCGCCGCCGCAACCAGCACCGGAGTCTCCGGTCCGGCACCACGGCGGATCAGTAGTCTCGCCAGTCGGTTCGATCGTTCGTCCAGCTGTGCATACGACAATGTGGCATCCCCCGCGACAACGGCGATACCGTCGCTGTTGTCGCGGACGGCCGAGGCGAACACCTCCGGCAGCAATCCGGACGGCTCCAGCGCCGCCACGGTGTGTGCCCCTACCCGTGACGCCCCTACCCGTGACGTGAGCGCCGCGCGCTCGTCGGCTTCCAGCCAGTCGATATCTCCGACCACGACGGCCGGGTCGTCGGCGACGGCTTCCAGCACCCGCACCAGCCGTCGGACAATTCCCGCCGCGGTCGCCTCGTCGAACAGCTCCGACGCATAGGTCATCATTCCCGAGATACCTTGCGCCACACCGGCATTGCCGAAAGAATCGGACAGCACCAGTTGCAGGTCGAACTGGCTCGCCCCGGTATCCACATCCGCCCGGGCAACCCGGACGCCGGGCAGCGCCACGTCGACCGTCGACACGTTCTGGAACGCCAGGGCCACCTGGAACAACGGATGCCGCGCCGCCGACCGCTCCGGGTTCAACTCTTCCACGACCCGCTCGAACGGCACGTCCGCGTGCTCGAACGCCAACAGGTCCGTCTCCCGGGTCCGCATCAGCAACTCGGCGAACGGCTCGCCCGTATCCACCCGGGTCCGCAATACGAGGGTGTTCACGAACATCCCGACCAGATCGTCCAGACCGGGCTCGCCCCGCCCCGCGACCGGGGTGCCGATCACTACGTCATCGCTGCCACTGAGCCGCCCCAATACCGTTGCCAGCGCGGCATGCATCACCATGAACAGCGACGACCCCCGCGAGTGTGCCAGCGCGAGCAGCCGCTCGTGCAGCCTCGCACCGATCTCCACCGGTACCCGGCCTCCCGATAGTGATGCGACGGCCGGGCGTGGTCGATCTGCCGGTAGTTCCAGCCGGTCCGGAGCGCCCGCGAGCGTCGAGCGCCAGAACTCCAACTGCGCGGACATCAGCGATGCCGGATCGTCTGCGGCCCCCAGCATCTGCCGCTGCCACCACGCGAAATCCGCGTACTGCACAGCGAGCGGCTCCCATTCCGGCGGGTGTCCGGCCAGTCGCGCGGCATACGCAGTCATTACGTCACGGGCCAGCGGCCCCATCGACTGACCGTCACCGGCGATGTGATGGACCACCAGCACCAGCAGGAATTCTCCGGTGTCACTGTCGAGCTCGAACAATCCCACCCGCATCGGCACTCGGACGGTCACATCGAATCCGCGCCGCACGAACTCGCCCACCACATCCGGGACCGAATCCGCCGACACCCGCACCGGCTCCACCGACACCGCGGGCTCGTCGAGAACGACCTGCCGCGGCTCACCCGAGACGTCCGGATATATCGTCCGCAGTACCTCGTGACGTGCCATCACATCTGCGAGCGCGGCCGCCAACGCTGCGGTATCCAGCCGTCCCGACAACCGCAGCAGCACCGGAATGTTGTATGCCGCAGAGTCCGGCTCGAACCGGTTCAGGAACCACATGCGCTGCTGTGCCAGCGACAGCGGTACCGGGTCGGGGTGCACTCCGGGCAGCAGGGGC
Source organism: Nocardia sp. NPDC004278 (assembly GCF_053602975.1). Lineage (NCBI taxonomy): Bacteria > Bacillati > Actinomycetota > Actinomycetes > Mycobacteriales > Nocardiaceae > Nocardia > Nocardia sp. NPDC004278. The sequence goes on along the minus strand of NZ_JBSGEQ010000007.1, from coordinate 243,607 downwards.
AACCGGCCCGCACCGCTGAGCGACCCTGCGCGCGCGGCCAATTCGCCGACGGTCGGCGCCTCGAATACCGACCGCACCGGCACTCGCAGGTCCATGGCCGCGCCTATGCGCGCCACCACCAGCGCGGCGCTCAGCGAATCGCCGCCCAGCGCGAAGAAGTCGTCGTCGACTCCCACCCGGTCCACCTGGAGGACTTGCTCGAATGTCCGCGCGACCAGCTCTTCCAATCCTGGCGATGGCGCCCGGAATTCGCTGGCGAGGGCAACCGGCTCGGGCAGCCGCTCGCGATCCAGCTTCCCGTTGGCGGTCAGCGGCACCTCGTCCAGCACCATCACCGCGGACGGCACCATGTACCGGGGCAGCACCTCGACCAGTGCCGCACGCAACTCCTCGCCCGATACCTGTATCCCGGTAGCGGGCACGACATAGGACACCAGCAGCACCGGTCGCCCGCCATCGCGGCGCGGCACGGTGACCGCATATGCCACATCCGCACGCGCACCCAGCAGCGCATCGATCTCGCCCAGCTCGACTCTGGTGCCGTGCACCTTCACCTGAAAATCGTTGCGCCCCAAGAACTCCATCTCACCATCGGCGCTGCGGCGCACCACATCACCGGTGCGGTACATGCGCTGCCCCGGCTCCCCGAACGGGTATGCGACGAACCGCGCCGCGGTCAACCCCATCTTGGCGATGTACCCATCGGCCAGCCCGGCTCCGAACAGGTAGAGCTCGCCCGCGACACCGTATGGCACGGGCCGCAACCAGGTATCCAGCACCACGGCCGCGACGGGGCCGACCGGCCTGCCGATCGTGATCGCGGCACCGGGTACCAGTGCATCACCGGCGGTAGCCCAGATGGTGCCTTCGCTCGGCCCATAGAGATTGACCATGGTGCGATGCGGCGCCCACCGATCGACCAGTTCCGGCCCGACCGACTCACCGGCTGTTGCCAGCACGCGCAGCTCGTCGAGACCGTCGCACGGGACTGTCGCCAGCACCGACGGGGTCACCACGGCATGCGAAATATGTTCGCGCCCGATCAGATCCGCCAGCTCGGGTCCGGCGTAGACATCGGCCGACGATACGACCAGCCGACCGCCCGAGCCGTGCGCCATCAATAACTCGAATACCGAGGCGTCGAAACTCGGCGAGGCGACCTGCAGCACCACCGACATCGGGTCGATACCGAGTATTCGCCGCTGCGCCGCGACGATATCGGCCAGGCCACGATGGCTGACGAGTACGCCCTTGGGCGTTCCGGTCGATCCGGAGGTGTAGCTCACGTAGGCGATCTGATCCCGCCGGATCGGTCCGCCGCGTTCGGCATCGGTGATCGGCGTGGCCGGAACCGAGTCCACGGCGTCGAGCGTTTGCTCCTCGTCGAGGACCAGCCAGTCGATGCCGTCGGGAAGATGCTTCCTGGCGGACGTATCGGTCAGCCCGAGCACGGTTTCCGAGTCCGACAGCAGAAATTCGATCCGCTCCGATGGCAGGGTCGGATCGATCGGCAGGAATGCGGCACCGGTCTTCGCCACGGCCCACACGGTGACCGTCGCCGCCAGGGATCGCGGAAGCACGGCGGCAACGACCTGTCCCCGCCGAGCGCCGTGCCGCAGCAGGACCCGAGCCAGACGAGCGGATCGCTCGTCGAGCTGCCGATAGGTCATCGCGGCGGTACCGCACCGCACGGCGATCGCGTCGGGGTCGGCGACAACGGAAGCGGTGAGTATCCGGTCCAACGTGTCCGGGATCGTGGCTTCCGCACCCGAAACCGGCCATGTGGGTCCCGCTTCCTCGTCGAGCGGCAGCTCGACCAGCCGCAGGTCGGCGTTTGCGCCGATTCGGCACAGCAACTCGACGAAGCGGTCGAGGATGCGGCGCGCCGACGCGGTGTCGAACGCGTGGTCGTGGAATCGGAGGGTGATCCGCAGTCCCTGTGCGTCGCCGTCCTCGGACTGTGTCGGTTCCACGGCCAGGCTCAGCGGGTATGGCGTTGCGTCCACACCGCTGAGTTCGTCCACCTGCAGGCCCGCCGAATCGACGAGTTGCTGCAGTGCCGCCCGGTCGACGGGGAACGACTGGAAGGTAATGGCGGTGTCGAAGAGTTCGGGCAGGCCGACGCTGCGGTGAATCTCGGATAGGCCGATATGGTGATGCTCCAGCATGCGGGCGTGCTGCGCCTGAATGCGGGTCAGCAATGCGCGTACCGTCATTGTGGGTTCGAGCGGGACTCGCACGGGAATCGTATTCAGGAACATGCCGAGCGTCTGATCGACCAGCGGCAACTCCGGGGGTCGGCCCGACACCGAGGAGCCGAAGATCACATCGGTATCACCGGTCAGTAGCCGTAGATTCAGGGCCCAGGCCGCGGTGACCGCGGTATTGATGGTGACGGCAGCCTCCGCCGCCATTCGACGGAGTTCTCCGAAACGATCGGCGGTCAGCTCGGCCACCACCTCGGCGGCGGATACGGAACCCGCCGCGCCAGCCGCGCGGGACACCCGGGTGGGTGCGTCGACATCCGAAAAGGCTTGCGCCCATGCCGCTTTGGATGCGGCGCCGTCCTGCCGACCCAGCCAGGACAGATAGTCGCGGTAGGAGGGAGCAGATCCGGCGGAGTCGATATGTGCGGGAGATCCGTAGTAGTCGAGCAGTTCCCGCATCAGCAACGGCATCGACCAGCCATCCAGGATCACATGGTGATTCGTGACGAGCAGCCGGAAGGACACCGCATCGAGGCGGATCAGCGTGAAGCGCAGGAGCGGAGGAGCCGATAGGTCGAACCCCGCCGCCGCGTCCGCTGCGGCAATCGATTCCGGATCGGCCGGGGGTTCCGCATTGCCACCACCGGCGAGATCGATCTCCCGGAACGGGATCTCGGCATGGTCCAGCACGATCTGGCACGGCCCGGCCGAGGTCTGCACAAAGGCGGCCCGCAGGATATCGTGCCGGTCGACCACGGCCTGAGCCGCACGTCGCAGGCGCTCGGCGTCGACCGCACCGGAAAATCCGATCATCGTCTGGACGGTGTAGTTGTCCCCGGCATCCGGGTCGAACGTCGAGTGGAAGTGCATCCCGGATTGCGTGGGCGACAACGGCCATACGTCGGACAGGCCACGGTACTGCCGCTCGAGCCGATCGATGTCCTGTTGGGTGAGTGCGACGAGCGGAAGATCCGCGGCGCGATCGGCCGTCGGGAGTCGAGGGGGTTCCTCGATGGTCGCGGCAGGCGCGTCGCCGCCCGCCAGTTCGGCGAGGGCGGCAACTGTCTTGCCTTCGAATACATCTCGCGGCGTGAGCGTCAGCCCGGCGGATCTCGCCAGCGCCACCAGCCGCATCGAGACGATGCTGTCCCCGCCCAGCGCGAAGAAGTTGCTATCGGCAGACACCGTGTCGATATGCAGCACATCGGCGAAGAGCTTCGCCACGACCTGCTCCAGCTGCGTCGACGGCGGTCTGCCGCCCGCGGTGTCGGAATCGAAGGTGCGCCGCTGCAATGCTTTCCGATCGATCTTTCCGGTAGGCGTGCGCGGCATCTCATCGAGCCGCACGATCGCCGCGGGATTCATATAGCGGGGTAGCCTGCCCGCGAGATCGTCGCCGAGTGCCGCCACATCGACGGCAGCGCCCGGCGCGAAGACGACATAGGACACCAGAACCGGTTCGCCCGCAGGCGCTTTCACCGCAACAGTGGCGACGCTCGCCACCCCCGGATGTCGCGCGATATGGGCATCGACTTCCCCCGGCTCGATCCGCAGGCCGTGAATCTTGACCTGCTGATCGCAGCGGCCCAAATATTCCAGGGCCAACCCGGCGCGTCCGCGCACCCAGCGCACGGAATCACCGGTGCGGTAGATCCGCTCGCCGCGGGTGGATCGCGGATCCGCAACAAAGCGCGACGCCGTCACGCCCGGTCGATCGACGTACCCGCGGGCAAGTCCGGGCCCACCGATATAGAGTTCGCCCGCGACACCGATCGGCACCGGTCGCAGCCACATATCGAGAACCACCGCGGACGCGCCTCGGATCGGGCCACCGATCGTCACCGGCTCGCCGGGTACCAGGACATCCGACCCCGTGGCCCAGATCGTGCACTCGGTCGGTCCGTAGTGATTCATCAGCCGTCGCCCGCGGCCCCACCGCTCGACGGTGTCCGGCCCGGTCGCTTCGCCGACGACCGCCAGCGATGTCAATGACGGCGTCCGGGACGGATCCAGGGTGTTCAGCACGGACGGGGTGATGATCGCGTGTGAAACCTGCTGCGACCCGAGCAATTCCTCGAGGTCGGCCCCGGCATACACCTCCGGTGGCGCCACGACGAGACAGGCGCCATTGCTGTGCGCCAACAGCAACTCCGACAGGCAGGCGTCGAATCCTGGCGAAGCGACCTGCAACACCACCGAATTCGTATCCACACCGAAGGCGTCGACTTGCGCGGCGACCAGGTCGGCCAGACCGCGATGGCTGAGCTGGACCGCCTTCGGTTTGCCGGTCGATCCGGAGGTATAGATCACGTATGCCGCATTGTCGGCCGACAGCCGGTCGGCCTCGGCCGGGATATCGGACGGACGAGGTAGACCCTCCCGAGCGTCCGAATCCGAAGCGTCCAGGATCAACCAGTCGACAGTATCCGGAAGCTGCGGTGCCACAGCGCTGGTCGTTACGCCCAGACCGGTCCGCGAGTCGGACAACAACTCCGCGATCCGCACGGCGGGGTTACCGGGATCCAATGGCAGGAAGGCGGCACCTGTCTTCGCGACCGCCCAGATCGCAACGATCAGTTCGGCCGAACGGGGAACGGCCAATGCGACGATCGACTCGGCGTGGGCACCGTGGTCGGACAGCAGGCGAGCCAACCCGTCGGCGCGACGCTCCAGCTCACGATAGGTCCACGCGGTGTCATCGCACCGGACAGCCACGGCATCCGGATACCTGCGCGCGGTCCCCCACAGGATGTCGCGGAGCACGAACTCCGCGGCCGCATCCTCGCTGCCAACCGAAAGTAGTTCCGCCCGTTCGGAATTCCAGCAGGAGGAGATCGCGGCGACCTTCCTGGCGGGATCATTGACGATCTGGGTGAGCAGCAGCTCGAATCGTTCGAGCAGCGTGCGGGCATCGTCCGGTTCGAATCGATCGGTGGCGAATTTCACCGTCACCGTGAAGGTGCCGGGCTCGTCGGCATCGGCTCGGCCGTCGCGACTCGACCGCGGCGGGGTCACTTGCAAACTCAGCGGATACGGCGTGGCATCGTGGGCGTCGATCCCGACGAGCCGCAATCCGGCGTCGGACAGATTGCGCGCCAACAGTTCCCGGTCCAGCGGATAGGACTCGAGCACCGTCGCGGTGTCGAACATATCGGTGATACCGGTGGCCCGTTGCAACTCCGCCAAGCCGATGTGCTGGTAGTCCAGCATTGCGGCCTGCTCGGATTGCACGCGGACGAGCAGGTCGCCGACGGTTTCGTCGGGTTGGAGCCGGACTCGGACGGGCAGCGTGTTGACGAGAAGCCCCACCATGCGCTCGACATCCGGAAGCTGCGGCGGGCGCTGCGACAGCGTATTGCCGAACACCACGTCCGACCGTCCGGTCAGGACGGCCACCAGCAATGCCCACGCCACCTGTAGGGCCGTGTTGGCAGTGACGCCGTGCGAGCGGCCCAGATCGAGAATCGCGGCGGTGGTCGCGGCGTCCAGATTCAGGCCGACTGCACCGGCGTCCGCGGTGATCGTCCGATCGGACCCGCTGGTGACCCGGGTCGGACTGTCGATTCCGGCGAGCATCTCCCGCCACGCGGCGGTTGCGGCGTCGCGATCCTGAATCTGTAGCCACTGCAGATACTCTCGATACGAACGCGGGGGTGCGAGCTCGGCGGTATCGCCATCGGATGTGTACAACGAGAGCAATTCGTGGATCAGCAGCGGCATCGACCAGCCGTCCAGCACGAGGTGGTGGTTGGTGACCAGCAGCTGGAACATCTCGACGCCGGTGCGCACGAGGTGAAAACGCACCAGCGGCGGGCGGGCCGGATCGAACGCAGCCGCAGCCGCCGTTGCGAGTCGCCGAAGTGCCTGCGCCTGCTGCCCGACATCGCTAATATCGCCGACACTCGACTCGCCCCAATCGACCCTGGTGTCGCGCAATACGATCTGACGTGGCCCATCGGCACTTTCGACGAACGCGGTCCGCAGGCTGTCGTGCCGGTCGATGAGCACCTGCGCGGCCCGTCGCATCCGCTCCCCATCCACCTGCCCGGCAAATGTCAGCGCCGCCTGCACGATGTAGCCGTCCTCGCCGTCCCGGTCGTAGACCGTGTGGAACAGCAGCCCGGACTGCAGGGCGGTGAGGGGCCACACATCGGTCATCGACGGGTATTCCCGCAGCCAGTTGTCGATATCGTCCTGCGGTACCGCGACGAGCGGGAAGTCGGATGGGGTGAAGCCGGGTGTGGTGTCGGATCGGACGTGATCGGCAAGCGCCCCCAGGGCGCGAACCCACAGCCCGGCGAGTTCGTCGACCTCCTCGCCACGCAACACCTGTGAGGCGAACTCCCAGGTCGCGTGGATTTCGAGGCCGTCGCGACCTTCCTCGGCTATCGCGTTGATATCGAGCGCGGCGGCCAGCGCCATCCCCGGATCGCTCGTCGCGGTCAGTGCGGTGAATTCGGTGGTGGGTGCCCAGGGCCCCGAGCGTTCACCGACACCCACCCGCCCGAGGTAGTTGAAACTGATCTCGGGTTCGGGCAGGTCGGCGAGCTCGGCGCTCCCCCGGGGATCTAGATGACGCAGCATCTGATAGCCGATGCCGTTACCGGGCACCGCGCGCAGCTGCTCCTTCACCTGCTTTATCGCCAGTCCCGCGCTGATGCCGCCGGACAGTGCGTCATCGAGGTCGACACTCTCCCATTCGATCCGGACCGGGAAGCGTGTGGTGAACCAGCCCACGGTGGCGCTGAGATCGGCGCCGGGTACGGCCCGCTCCTCGCGACCATGTCCCTCCACCGAGATCAGCTCTCCGGCGGCCGCCGCCGTACCGCGCCTGCGCCGCCACTCACCGAGCGCCAGTACCAGGGCCGCCAGCAGCGGATCGTTGGCACTGCAGTGGAAGCGGTCCGGAATGGCGGTGAGAACCGTATGGGCAACCGCCGCCGGGATGCGCTGCTGTATCCGGCCCGCGGTGGCCCCGATGTCACGATCCGGGACCAGATGACGCGATCCGAGTGGCTGATCACCTCGCTCGAGTACGTCTTTCCACAGGTCGAGCTCCGCCGACCGCCTGCCCGGCGCCCGCTCGACCAGGCCGTGCGCCCACCGTCGGAATGAGGTGGTGACCGGGCCGAAATGCGGTTCGCCGCCGTCGGAAATCTGCGACCAGGCCTGCGCGAGGTCGGCGAGAATGATGCGCCACGACACCGCGTCGACGGCGAGATGGTGGATCACCAGCCACATCAGGTCGGGTCCCGAGCCGTCGCAATCGTGAATCCAGACGGCCTGAACGAGCACACCGCTGCCGGGGTCCAATCGATCCGCGGCCTTCTGCAGGTGCCGGTCGACTTCGACGGCGTCACGTCGATCGAGCCGAACATCGACGAGCGCGGCGTCCGGATCGACCGCTTCCCGATCGAGCACCTCGACGTACCTTTCAACCGAACCGCCGCCGCGCAGTACCGCACGCAGCATGTCGTGACGGTCCAGCAGAGATCCCAATGCGCGCACGAGACCCGCTCGATCGACCCGCTCGGGCAGCTGCACGAGCGCGGCCTGCGCAAATCGGTCGTAATGACCTCGATCGACCATTGCGTGCATGATCGGCGACAACGGCATCGGCCCTCCACCGCCACCGGGCAACTCGGCCAATTCGGGGGTATCGCGGACTTCCGTCGCCGTGGCCGCCAGGCCCGCGACGGTCTTGTGCACGAACACATCCTGTGTGGAGAAACTCAGGCCCTCGGCCTTGGCCCGCGCCACCAGCCGGATCGACAGAATGCTGTCGCCCCCCAGGGCGAAGAAGCTGTCGTCCGCCCCGACCAGAGGCACGCCGAGCACCTCGGCGAACAGCCTTGCGACCGTCTTTTCCCGGGCGGTGGCCGGCGCCCGACCGACCGGCGCGGTCCCGAACTCGGGCCTCGGCAAGGCGCTGCGATCGAGCTTGCCGACGGCGTTCACCGGGAAGCTGTCCAGCGAGAGGATCACTGCCGGAACCATATGCGGCGGCAGCGAAGCGCGGGCGAAGCGCTGGAGTTCCAGCGGATCGATCCGGTGGCCGCTGACCGGGACGACATAGGACGCCAGCACGGTCGTGTCGGCGTTGTTCTGCACCGGCACCGTGACCGAAAGGTCCACGTCCTCGTGGGTGGTGAGCGCGGCGTCGATTTCACCCGGTTCGATCCGGTATCCGCGGATCTTGACCTGGAAGTCGCTGCGCCCCATCAATTCCAGCGTCATTTCGGCGTTGTCGCCGGCCCAGCGCGCGATATCGCCGGTGCGGTACATCCGCTCGCCGGTAGCACCGTAGGGATCGGCGACGAACCGGGCGGCGGTTTCGACGAACAGGTGGCTGTATCCACGGGCCAATCCCGGTCCGGCGAGATACAACTCGCCCACGGTGCCCTTGGGCACCGGTTGCAGCGTGCGGTCCAGCACCATCGCCGAGACGCCGCTGATGGGGCCACCGACTGTGTGGGCGCGGCCGGGTTTCACCATGGCGGAGACGGCGGTCACGGTGGTTTCGGTCGGACCGTATTCGTTGTACATGGACAACAGCGGTGTCCACCGCTCGATGACGTGCGGTGGACATACGTCGCCCCCGACCACGACTACCCGCAGATCGGTCATCGGATGCGGGTCCACGGTTGCCAGCACCGTGGGCGTCAGCGTCAGGTGTGTCACGTGCTCGTCGGCCAGCAGTTGCGTCAGCGGCTCACCGCCGGTCACCTCGGGCGGCACGATCACCAGCGTGGATCCGTTCGCGAAGCAGGTCAGAAACTGCTCGAGGGAGGCGTCGAAACTGGGCGAGAGGGCATAGGACACGCGCGATGTCGTGTCGATGCCGTACGTGGCGGCGCGGTCGGCAATGAGATTCGCGAGGCCGGTGTGGGTGACCTGGACGCCTTTCGGCGTTCCGGTGGATCCGGAGGTGTAGGTGATGTAGGCGACGTTGGACGGCCGCAGTGGGCGGATACGGTCATCGTCGGAAATCGGCCCGCCCGCGGTGTCGGATTCCCACCGGGTCGCGGGGTCGTCGAGAACCACACGGTGTATCTCCTGCGGGAGTCGCCCGCGCAGGGCGTCGACCGTGATCGCCACTGTTGCGCCACTATCGGCGATCACGTGGTCTATCCGCTTCGACGGATACTCGGGGGACAACTGCACGAAGGCGGCACCGCATTTCGCGACCGCCCATGTCGCCACGACCGATTCGACCGAGCGGGGCAGCATGATCGCCACCGCCGTGTCCGGGCCACACCCCAGAGCTATCAGATCCCGGGCCAGCTGGGAGGATCTGGTGTCCAGCTCGCCGTACGTCATCGTCTGCCCGGCCGAGGCGATCGCGCACGCACGACGATTCCGGTGCGCACTCTCGGTCAGAATCTCCGCAAGCAGCCGTGTTTCGACCCCGCTCGGCCCCCGCACCGGCAGCAGCGCAGACCGTTCCTGCACTTCGACCAGCGGCAGTCTGCTGATCGGACATCCCTTACCCCCGGCGAGGAACTCGCGCAGAAACATGAGGAACCGGCGGTGGTGACCAGCGAGCTCGTCGGAGCTGTAGGCATTCGGATTTCCCTGGAAGTCGATATGGGTACTGTCTTTGCCCGCACCCGGATAGATATTGACGAAAAGGTCGCCGGTCGGGCCCGAGGTGAGGACGTTCAGGCAGCCTGTCGTATTGCCGAGCACAACCTCGTTCTCGATCATCATCAGGTTCACGGCCGGCCCGAAGGATGCCGTCTCGTCGCGCGCAATCCCCATGTCATGGAATATGTCCTCTTGGCGATAGCGCTGCCGCCGAAGAGCACTCGTCAGCTCGCTCGACACGGCGGCGATCAGTTCACCGACGCTGCGGCCGGCGACCTGCACTCGCAGCGGGACCACATTTGCCACCATCCCCCCGGAACGGCGCAGCCCGGCGGAGTGCCGACCCGAAACCGGCAGGCTCAGCAATACTTCATCGCTTCCGGTCATCCGCGCGAGATAGGCGGCGAACGCCGCGACGATGATCGGAGTCACGCTCGGGCCGTACTCGACCGCGACGCTTTCCAGCAACTGCGCGGTGTCGTCGGAAAGTTCGGCGCTGACCAGCGCCGGATGAATGGTCGGCTTGCCCACCCGCCCGGCCAGGCTGACGACGGGAGGCGCGCCTGCCAGGTGCTCCAGCCAGTACTTGCGGTCGTTGTCGAATCGCTCCGAACCTCGGTACGCCAGATCTTGCTCGACGATGTCCCCCAGGTCCTGCGCCGTGCACGGCGCCGCGTCCTCGGACCGCACCCAAGCGTTGTACAGCTCGGTTATCCGGTGCACCATGGTTACCGCGGCAAATCCGTCGAGCGCGATATGGTGCGCGCGTTGGTACCACAGGAAATGACCCTCGCCGACCTGGAACACAATGCTCGTCATCAGGTCGTCATGCAGCAGGTCCAGCGGAGCAGAATAATCCTGAACCATAAGTCTGTGCGCAGTCGCAACCGGATCGGCGTGCCGGCGCAAGTCCAGGACCGACACCTGACCGCCGTGGTCCTCGTCGACGAACTGACGTGGCTCTCCGTCGACCTCGATCAGGTGCATATGTCCGGATCCGAACTCGCGACCGGCGGTTCTGCAGGCCTCGGCAAGCAACTCCGTGTCCAACTCGCCGGTGATCTCGACGTATTGGGCCACCGATATCGGCGACGATTCCGCGAGGTGCTGGGCAAACCAGATTCCCCGCTGTGCAGCGGTCAGCGGAAGCACGAATGACGGCCGTCGCGCGGACCCATCACCATTGGAGCGCGCGCTGGAACCGTTACCCGAATCCGGGTTTCCGGAAAAACTGAATGGGCCGGTTTGCAACGATTTCGACGAGTCCGGACTGCCATCGTCGCCGCTCTTCGATTGGTCCATTTCGACCTCCGCTGATACCACTCATTGCAGAAGCTCAGCTATTGCCGTGAAGTTGCCGATATCAGCTTGTTGAAGTTTTGCAACATAGTGACGACAACCAGACTGCATGCCCAGGGAAGCGTCGGCGTGACATCGGCACCCGATTTCGCCGACGCATGCGCGACGCTCCAACCGGTCGGACCTCTCGGTCATCCGTCCATCGTGAAGTCGCCCGTGGCACAATCCCAGGGACTAAAGTCACAAGTTTCGAGTACGATTCGGCATCCAGCAGCAAATGCAGCGCAGACGCTCGCCGCGCTGTCAGGGTAGCTATAACGCGGTTGGACATGTCATCAGAGCTCGAAGGAGCACTTCAGGTCAGTAGATCGGCAACACATTGGCTAATACTTACCATGATCAGTCAGATTAAGCTACCGACAGTTCCATCACCCCACAATCGTCCTTGAAATCCGAACAACTGCGCGACCCGCTCCGAATACTCCAACACCAGGTAGACATCGCATCCGGCGGGAGATCCAGGGTTCCAACCCGCCGTTGAGATTCTCGAACCAGAGTAATGCTAGCAGTTAACTGTGCTCAGTTTTTGACCTGACAACACCGGGAAACCGCAGGATTTTCGCGGCGCCGGGAGCCACGGAATTTACGCTGCTAAATCCCCGTTTACGGCTATGGACGAGCCCGGAACGGTCCGCGCCGCGGCTACCCTCCCACCCCACATCCTCGACACGCAAACCGGCCGACCACGAATACTTTCGCGAACGTCGGCAACGCGGCTGACTCGAGTGAGGTGCCGCGAAACCTGGCGGAAGAAGCTCCGAGTCGACGTCGCTATCGGCTTTCACCCGGGTCAGGGCACGCCCCTCCGGATCGACCTACGCGAATGCATGTCGTGGGGCGCGGGCAATTGCCGAGGACGGCGCGCAGCACACCGGACGTCGCCGTCGCCCTAACCCAGTGCGGCGATGGCGGCACCGATGAGGCGGCCGAACAGCGCGTGCGAGGAACTCGACGGCAGCCGAACAGCCAGGTCAGCAGATTCCACGTCCGGCGCGGAAACTGACCGGTTTGCCGGCGATGCATCCGGCACTCTTCGGCATTACGGGTCCTCGGCTGGCTGCTGCTCACCGCCGCGCCAGCAACCGTCGTGACACTGGTCATCGCTCGCCGGGGATGCACGACCGGCACGCCCCTGGCCTTCGCCATCATCCCGGACTGGCTGCCGATCGATCTGCTGCTGGTCGACGCAGCTGGCGACACCGCCGAAATCCATTTCGACCTGCGTGCATGCCGGAGACATCTCGTGCCCCCAGTCGGACTCGAACCGACACTTTGCAGATTTTAAGTCTGCTGCCTCTGCCAATTGGGCTATAGGGGCGCCCGGCTAGCGTACCGACTCGTACTGGCGTACCGGAATTCCCGCTGCAGGCAAGTCCATATCCGGTGTCATCAGAGTGTTCGCGGCGGGGCGGATAGATGATTGGTCCTGTGGCCGCTCGGGGCACAGATCTCTCGGGAGGCAGCTACTCCCGCGTGGTGACCGAGCTGGACGGCGGCGGGCAGTCGGCCGGATCCGGCTCGGGGGCGTTTGCGAGAACGGAGTGTCGGCGGCCGTAGGCGAAGTAGACGACCAGGCCCAGTCCCATCCAGATCACGAAGCGCAGCCAGGTTTCGACCGAGAGGTTGAGCATCAGCCACAGGCAGGCCAGGACGCCGAGGATCGGGATCAGCGGGACCAATGGGACACGGAAGCCGCGCGGTAGTTCGGGGCGGGTGCGACGCAGGATCAGCACGCCGATGGAGACCAGCACGAAGGCGAAGAGGGTGCCGATATTGACCATCTCTTCGAGGGTGCCGAAGTCCACGAAACCGGCGAGCAGGGCGCAGACGATCCCGACGATCACGGTGAGCCGGACCGGTGTGCCGTGCTTGCCGGTGTGCGCGAGGCGCCGCGGCAACAGCCCATCGCGCGACATCGCGAACAGCACGCGGGTCTGCCCGAGGAACATCACCATGACGACCGTGGTGAGTCCGGCGAGCGCGCCGATGGAGATGATGTTCTTGGTCCAGGTGGCGCCGTGCAGTGCGAAAGCCGTTGCCAGCGTTGCCTTATCGCCCGACAGCGCGGTGTAGGGCACCATTCCGGTGAGGATCAGCGATACCGCGACGTAGAGAATGGTGACGATGAGCAGTGAGCCGAGGATGCCACGGGGCAATGCGCGCTGCGGATCCTTGGTCTCCTCCGCGGTGGTCGCGACCACATCGAAGCCGATGAACGCGAAGAACACCAGGCTGGCCGCGGCAAGCAGGCCGTACCAGCCGAACGTGCTGTGCCCGGCACCGGTGAAGTAGGACAGCAGCGACTGCCGCAGCCCCTCGCCTTCCGCCCCCTGCTGCGACGGCGGGATATATGGCGTCAGATTCGACTTGTCGAAATAGGTGGCGCCGACCACGAGCACCAACGCGATAACGCTCAGCTTGATGGCAACGGCCACCGCCGAAACGCGCGAAGACACCTTGGTGCCGACCGCGAGCAGCACCGCGAGCGCGGCGATGAGGAGTACCGCACCCCAGTCGAAGTCGATCGGCCCCAGATGCAGGATCGGCGAATGCGACCCCATCACCTCACCGAGGTATTGCGACCAGCCCTTGGCGACCACCGAAACCGCGAGCGCGAACTCCAGGATCAGGTCCCAGCCGATGATCCAGGCGACGAGCTCACCGAAGGTGGCATAGGAGAAGGTGTACGCGCTGCCCGCGACCGGCACGGTAGAGGCGAATTCGGCGTAGCACAGCGCGGTCAAACCGCAGGCGACGGCGGCGAAGACGAACGCGAGGGAGACCGAGGGTCCGGCCACATTGCCCGCGGTGCGCGCGGTGAGCGTGAAGATGCCAGCGCCGACGACCACGGCGACACCGAAGATGGTGAGATCCCAGGCGGTCAGGTCCTTGCGCAGTTTCAAATCGGGTTCGTCGGTGTCCCGGATGGACTGCTCGACCGATTTGGTGCGGAACAGACCGCCCCATCGAGTTCCTGGGGTCGCCACACTATCTCCTTGCTTGTCGAATGACGGGTTCTCCGCCGATTTGTTCAGTGCACACCGGCCATATGTCTGCTCACCCATGGTGTGAGTGCGACGACGATCGAACCGGCACAGATCGCCACAGCTCCGGTGATACCGAAGTAAGCGAATTCGTGTTCCGCGTCATAGAACCGAGCCAAGGTACCGGACATGGATGTGCCGATGCCAACAGAGAAGAAGTACAGGGCCATCATCTGCGCGCGAAACGCCCCGGGGGCCAGCTGGGTGGTCACCGAGAGGCCGATCGGTGAGAGCAGCAGCTCCGAAACCGCGAAAGCACCCATGATGAGCAGCACCGCGAGCGCCGGGACGGATTTTCCGCTGCTGCCCGAGAACAGCACGAACAACCAGAACGCCAGGCCCATGCCGATGACGCCGAGGGCGAATTTGCGCGGTGTGCTCGGCGCGCGATTGCCGAGTTTGGTCCACATCAGCGCGAACAGCGGCGACAGGCAGATGATCCACACCGGCTCGACCGAGCCGATCCAGTTCGACGGCGGGGTCCAGCCGAAGATGCGCCAGTTCATCCGCTCGTCGGAGTAGACCGCGAGCACGGTGAAGATCTGCTGGAACAGCGACCAGAAGACCGCGTTCGCGATGAACAGCGGAATGAACGCGCGAACCCGACTGCGCTCGATCGGCGTAACCCTGGCGCTGGTCAGCATGATCACGAAGTAGGCGAGCGCGGCCGCGATGATGACACCGGTGGTGACCTCGGAGAGGTTGTCCAGCGTCACCAGCCCGCTGACCAGCGCCAGCGCGATCACGATGGCCGCACCGGCCACGATCCCGGCGACCGGCCCGACGGCACTGCGCGGCAGCGGATTGGGCACATGTCGGCCCGCGGTGCCGAGGTTGCGCCGGAACACCACGTACTGGGTGAGCCCGACCGCCATACCGACCGCGGCCGCGCCGAAGCCGTAGTGGAAGCCCCAATGCCGCTGCAGCAGACCGGTCAGCAGCGGTCCGGTGAACGCGCCGAGGTTGATGCCGAGATAGAACAGCGTGAATCCGCCGTCGAAGCGCGGATCACCCGGTCGGTAGAGGGTGCCGAGCAGCGAGGACGCATTGGCCTTCAGTCCGCCGCTGCCGAGGGCGACCAGGACCAACCCGACCCCGACACCGGACAGTCCCGGCAGGATCGCCAGCGCGATATGTCCGGCCATCACCACGACGCCGCCGTAGAAGACGGTGCGCTCCATGCCGATCAGCCGGTCGGCGACCCACCCACCGAGCACCGTGGACAGATACACCAGCCCGCCGTAGGCGCCGACGATCCCGACCCCGGTGCTCTGCGATAGACCGAGTCCACCTTCGGCCGTCGAGTAGTAGAGGTAGTACCCCAGGATGGTGAGCATCCCGTAGAACGAGAAGCGTTCCCAGAGTTCGACGCCGAAGAGGTTGGTCAACCCGATGGGGTGGCCGACCAGGGTCCGCTCCCTGATCGGTTGCTCCATCATTGCTGCTTCGGACATGCTGAGACCATCCCATATAGGCAGAGAATTTCCGGCATCCTGAACAAAGTTTCCCTGTTCATGCGCGATGTCACGCAACCTGCCTGCGCTGCAGGTTATAGCAAATCGCTGTCCGGCCGGAACTTCGTGGAAGTACCCGACTGATTGGTCAGGCTAGCGAATTCAAGGCAATGTCGAATATTCGTCGGCACCCACCCAGTGACCTGGCTCGGCATCGACAACGCTCGACGAGAAGCCGCCGGAATTTCCCGGTAGAGTGCGCCTCGCTGGACGGGGAACCCTCGTTTGTTGGCTGGACGGGGGAACCTGATGAAG
Organism: Nocardia sp. NPDC004278; assembly: GCF_053602975.1. NCBI lineage: Bacteria > Bacillati > Actinomycetota > Actinomycetes > Mycobacteriales > Nocardiaceae > Nocardia > Nocardia sp. NPDC004278. The sequence continues at coordinate 227,641 of NZ_JBSGEQ010000007.1, read as the reverse complement.
TACTCGAGCGCGCAGGCTGCGCTGTTCCTCGCCGTGATCGTCACACTGGTATCGCTGCTCGGCACCGGGTGCGCGCCGGTATCCGCGGTGGGCGGCGAGCAATCCGATCTCATCGTCGAGTCGGCGCAGGAGCCCCCGCTCACCGCCAATACCCTGCACGCCGATCTGCGGCTGGCACCGTTGCAGTGTGAGCTGCCACCGGTCGAGATGAGCGCGTCCGGCCAGCGACAGTTCGTGCAGACCACGCTGGACTGCCTTGCCAAGGTCTGGGACTCGCCGCTGCGCTCCGCCGGTATGTCCGTCGCACCGCTGGAACTCGTCGTGGTGGACAGTGTGATATCCGGCTGCTCGAAACAGGTCCGGCCGACCGATGCCGCGTTCTACTGCGCTGGCAGTATGTACTGGCCCGCCGACGATCCGATCCATCAGGGCTGGGGTTCGCTGCTCGAGCACTATCTGCTGTTCGTCGTGATGCACGAATACGGGCACCACCTGCAGTCCTCCACCGGCATCCTGCGCACGGCCGACCGGGATATCGATACCGCGGGCGAGCGGTCACCGGTCGGACTCGAACTCAGCCGACGCATCGAACTACAGGCCCAGTGCCTGGCCGGAGTGATGTTGGCGGCGGCGCAAACGGGCGGCATGTTGACGCCGAGCGCGGCCGACGAGCTGATCGATATCCAATCCGATGTCGCGGAGGATCCGGCCCACGGCACCGGCACGAACAGCAGGCGCTGGGTCGAAACCGGCTACCGCACCGCCTCGACCTCGTCGTGCAATACCTGGGCGGCAACGCCGGACGAGGTGGAGTGAACGAATCCGATCGACCGCACGGGTCGCCGATAGCGCCTCAGGCGATGGACATGGCGATGCCGTCGAGGATGTCGTGTTCGCTGACGATGAGGGCGGATATGTCGGCGCGGCGGGACAATTCGTAGGCGAGCACCTCGGTGATGACGGCGCCGCCGCCGATCACATCGACCCGGCCCGGATGCATGGGGCCGAGAGCGGCCCGCTCATCGTGGTTCATGCCGATCAGGCGGTCGCAGACGTCGCGGACCTGATCCAGGGTCAGGCTGGTGAGATGGACCCGCTCCGAATCGTATTCGGGCAGATCGAGGGCGACGGCGGCGAGCGTGGTCATAGTGCCCGCGACACCGACCCAGGTGTGCGCGCCGTCGACGGGTACCTTGTCGAAGGCCTCGGATAGTCGTTCGGTGGCGAATTCCCGTGCGGCGCAGACCTGTTCGGCGGTCGGCGGATTACCCGGCAGGCACCGCTCGGTAATGCGGACGCAGCCGATATCGGCAGAGAACGCGGCGCGCACACCGTCGCCATCGCCGACGACCAGTTCGGTGGAACCGCCACCCAGATCGACGACGATGAAAGGTCCAGCGGCGCTGGCCAATTCGCCGACGGCGCCGGTGAAGGACAGCCGCGCCTCCTCGTCACCGGTGATTACCTCGGCCTCCGCACCCGGCACCACGGTGCCGAGTTCGGCACGGGCCATGGCGAAGAAGTCCTCGCGGTTCGCGGCATCGCGGGTGGCCGAGGTGGCGACCATGCGCACCCGGCTGACGCCCGCCTCCCGCATCATCGCGACATAGTCGGCGAGCGCGATCCTGGTGCGCTCGATGGCCTCCGGTGCGAGCGCACCGGTCGCGTCCACACCCTGGCCGAGCCGGACGATGCGCATCTCGCGGTGCACATCCGCCAGTCGGCCGTCGCCGAGCACATCGGCGATCAATAGTCGGATGGAATTGGTGCCGCAATCCACGGCCGCTACCCGGTCACTCATTTTCGCTCCGCTCGTTTTCGTGCCCGTCGGCTGGCGGGTGGGGCCGCTCGTACTTCGGCCAGTCGGCGGGAATCGCGGTGCCGCGCAAGCCGTGATCGGCCGCCATCGCTACCGCTTCATCGCCGAACGGATTGACGCCGGGACCCTTGGCCAGCGCGTGCGCGATCAGCACATGCAAGCATTTCACCCGCTCCGGCATCCCGCCACCGGTGAAATCGGTGCCGAGCGACTCGATGGCATTGCGTTCGGCCAGATAGCTCTCATGCGCGGCGCGGTAGGCGGCGGCCAATTCCGAGTCGGTGGCGAGGCGTTCGGTCATTTCCCGCATGACGCCAGCGGATTCCTGACGACTCGCCTCGGCGGTGAGCCGCGGATCGGTCAGGTAGTACAGGGTCGGGAAGGGGGTGCCGTCGGGCAGGCGCGGCGCGGTCTTGACCACCGCGGGCAGCCCGTCCGGGGTGCGGTAGGCGACGGCGAGCACGCCGCGCGGCGCGCGCCCGAGCTGCTCGGCGATGATCTCGAGATCGCGGTCGGTCGGTGCGGTCACCTCGGTCCTTCCGGTGCTGGAGTCGGCGCGGCAGGCGGTCCGGCCGGTGCGGCCGCGGGTGGCGCCGGGGCCTGCTGCGGTTGGGAGATACTGCGCCACAGCTCGGTGTACCAAGGCTCGGGCGCCTTCGACTGGGTCGGTGCGGCGGGTGGCGCGGGCGCCTCGATACCGGGCACCTGCACGATGTAAGGCGTCTCGCCCGGCATGACCAGCCGCAACCGGTCCCTGGCCTCGGAGCGGACGTAGGCCGGATCCTGTTGCTGGGCCCGGCGATCCCGCAACTTGGCGAGATCGGCCTCGAGTTCGATGCGCTCCTGCGCGAGGTGCGCGGCCTCGGCACGCTGGGTGAAGTAGGTGCGCAGCGGCACGGCCAGGGTCAGTGCCAGGGCGCACACCACAATGGCCAGGATGACCGCCTTACCGGTCGAGAGCCCGAGGATGGTGCGATCGTGCTCGGCGACGCGCGGCTTTGTGCGCCGCGGCTCGGCCTTCTTCTCGGCAGGTTCGGAGCGCCTGCGGGTCGTCCGTTTCGGCGCGGCCGCCGGGGATTCGGCCGATGGGCGCGATCTGGCAGAGCGCGACGTGCGGCGGTTCCCACGTCCGGCCGGACTGGATCCACGCGCACGTCGCTCTGTCATACCGTCACCCTGTATCTACCTGTATCCGATTGCGGTGCTCCCGAGCCCTTGGTGGCTACGCAGGCTGATCGTTTCGAGCGACCTGCAAGCAATCGCTACGGCTGATCGTTTCGAGCGACCTGCAAGCAGTCGCTACGGCTAGCCTCCGGGCCCGTCGCTCACACCGCGATCGACTAGCCCTCGAACGCGAACCGCGGGAACGCGACGTCACCCGCGTACCGTGCGGAATCGCCGAGCGCGTCTTCGATGCGCAGCAGCTGGTTGTACTTGGCGACGCGCTCGCTGCGCGCCGGAGCACCGGTCTTGATCTGGCCGCTGCCCACCGCGACCGCGAGGTCGGCGATGGTGGTGTCCTCGGTCTCGCCGGACCGGTGGCTCATCATCGTCTTGTAGCCGTTGCGGTGCGCGAGTTCGACTGCGTCGAGGGTCTCGGTGAGCGTGCCGATCTGGTTGACCTTCACCAGCAGCGCATTGGCCGCGCCCTTGGTGATGCCCTCCTCCAGGCGCTCGGGGTTGGTGACGAACAGGTCGTCACCGACGAGCTGCACCTTGTCGCCGATCTGATCGGTCAGCGCGATCCAGCCGTCCCAGTCGTCCTCCGACAGCGGGTCCTCGATGGAGACCAGCGGGTAGGCGGCGAGAAGTTCGGCGTAGAACTGCGCCATATCGGCGGCCGAGCGCACGCTGCCCTCGAATTTGTAACCGGTGCCCGCGGTGTAGAACTCGGTCGCGGCGACATCGAGCGCGAGCGCGACATCGGTGCCCAGCTTCAGACCGGTCTTCGCGATGGCGACGCCGATCAGGTCGAGGGCTTCCTTGGTGCCGGCGACGGACGGCGCGAAGCCACCCTCGTCACCGAGACCGGTGGACAGACCCTTGGCCTTCAGCACCGACTTGAGCGCGTGGTAGACCTCGGCGCCCCAGCGCAGCGATTCCTTGAAGGTCGGCGCGCCGATCGGGGCGACCATGAACTCCTGGACGTCGACGCCGCTGTCCGCGTGCGCACCACCGTTGAGGATGTTCATCATCGGCACCGGAAGCACATGCGCGTTCGGGCCGCCCAGGTAGCGGAACAGCTCGAGGCCCGAGGATTCGGCGGCGGCGCGGGCCACGGCGAGCGAGACGCCGAGCAGGGCATTGGCGCCGAGGCGGGACTTGTCCGGGGTGCCGTCCAGATCCAGCAGGACCTGGTCGACGGTGCGCTGCTCGACCGCGTCGAGTCCGATGACGGCGGGCGCGATCTCGTCGAGGACACCCTCGACGGCCTTGCGCACACCCTTACCGCCGTAGCGCTCACCGCCGTCGCGCAGTTCAACGGCCTCGTGCTCGCCGGTGGAGGCGCCCGAAGGCACGGCAGCCCGGGTCAGGGTGCCGTCGTCGAGGGCGATCTCGACCTCGACGGTGGGGTTTCCACGAGAATCCAGGATCTCGCGAGCTCCGACCTGTTCGATGATGGCCACGAAAACGACACTCCTTCGGCTGCTGGCACGGTAGGTCTGACGGGAGGGGCCGTGCGTCTGCGAGCCTAGCGCCCTCGCGGACTCTGCAGTAACCGGCACTCCGACGAATCCCGTCATATCGTCGCGGGAATCGCCCGTCGTTTCGTCCAATGGATGATCATGTCGTCCAATGGGTGATCATGCCCGGCGTCCGACGCTGTACGCGGCGGCGCGATCGCGGACCGTCCGCAGATACACAGTGGATTGGTTGTAGGTCAATAGAGCTTGCTGCCAGCCGCGCTCGGAGGTCAGGTCGCCGCCGCTCGCGCACAGGTATCGGGCCGCGGTGAGGGCGGCGTCATCGATATTCTGCGGGTCGGCAATGCCGTCACCGTTGGCGTCGACACCCCAGCGCTTCCAGGTCTCCGGAATGAATTGCAGTGGGCCGAGGGCCCGGTCGTAGTCCGGATCGCCGTCGAGCTTGCCGCCATCGGTGTCCTGGACCAGGGCCACACCCGGCGAACCGTTCAGCGGGATGCCGATGATCGGCGGGCGCACGGTGCCGTCGGCATCGACCCCCGAACCGCGATGGCTGCCGTGTTTGCTCTCCACGCTGGCGATCCCCGCGATGGTGGTCCATGCGATCCCGCAATCGGGCCGGGACCTGCCCATAATCGCCGCGGCATAGCCGTAGGCCTCCAGCGCGACGCTCGGAATGCCGAGTTTGTCGGATTGTTCCTCGGCCCAGTCGCGCAATTGCACGGCGGTGCGGCCGGGGGCGTCCAGGTCGATCACCGGCAGCGGCGTACCGGGACCGGGCGGGATGCCCTCGGGAATGGGCGGCAGCGTGCGTTCGGTGCCGCAACCGGCGAGCACAACGGTCACCATTGCGGCGGCCAATACGCCGATCAGCTTCGCGTGCACCCCTCCATCATCCAGATCCCATCGACTACACCAGCGGTACGCGCTTCGCGGCCAGCCGAGCGCCATATTGCCTCCCCCGCCGATGGCGCATGCCCCAGCCGTCACGCGCTCCGTGATCCGAGAGTACCGAGCAATCCGCCGTTGGAGCGGTCGCGAAAAGTCCTCGCATACCTAATGTGCATCACGCATATGCTGTGCCGCGGTCGGCGGCTAACCGAGTAGTTCGCGGGTCGCGGGGTGCGCCGGTGTGGTGAGCACCGTTGTCGCCGAGCCGGATTCGACGATGCGGCCGTGGTCGAGGACGATGACGTGCGAGCAGTGGCCGGTGATCAGGGCCACGTCGTGGGTGATGACGAGTAGGCCGGTGCGGTGTTCGGCGCGGATGCGGTCCAGCAGCGTCATGATGGCGACGGCGGTGTCGTGGTCAAGGGCGGAAGTGATCTCATCACAGACCAGCACCGCCGGATCGGCCGCGAGCGCCCTGGCCAGGGCAACACGCTGACGCTGACCGCCGGACAGTTCGTGCGGATAGCGGGTCGCCAATTCCGGCGCGAGTTCGACCGAGTCCAGCAGATCGATAACACGTTGCGCCAGTGATCGTTTCGGTACCTTGCCGATACGGTGCAGTGGGCGGCCGAGCGTCTCGGCGACGGTTCGGCGTGGATTGAGCGCGGACCGCGGATTCTGGGTGACCAGCTGAATGCCATTGCGGCCGTGGCGTGTTCGGCGGCGCGGACCGACCGGAATCGGCGCACCGGCAAGCTCCAGTGAGCCGGTCGCCGCGTGGTGCAGACCGGCGATCACCCGCGCGAGAGTGGTCTTGCCCGCGCCGGAAGCCCCGGCAACCGCGAGTGCCGAGCCGCCGGACAGGACGAGATCGATACCCGCCAGCACCTGCTGCCCGTCGATCGATGCGCCGATATCCCGTGCGCGCAGCAGCGGTTCCGGACTATCTCCGGAGCGCAGTATCACCGCATCCTGCGCATCCGAGTCGGGCCGCTCGAGCACTTCGACAGTGCCCGACCGAACCACTGCGACGTCAGATCCGGCCGATGCCACCGACTCGGACTCCGCCTTCGTGTCACACATCGGATACCGCTGCGCCGCCGCGTCCACCTGGCTCGGCGAGCCAACTGGCTGGTGAACCGCACTCGAATCGATCACCGCGGCGCCGATCCCCTCCGCAAGATCGGCGGGCAGGTTCAGCCAGGTATCGAGCACCGGGCGTCGTGCCACCGACAGCTCGACACGATCGGTCGAGGAAGCGCCGATCCCGTTCGGCTGCGGCGAGTTCGACGCTACCGAACAGATCGGACCAGCAACGCCGCCGATGCCGGTCGCGCCGAGTTCGACCACGTTATCGGCGATGGCGTGAATGGTCGCCGTGTCGTGTCCGGAGAGCAGGATGGCCGCTGCGCGCTCGGCGGCGATATCGGACAGCAGGCGGGCGATTTCGGTCCGCAGGGCGCCGTGCAGACCGGCGAGCGGTTCGTCGAGGATGAGTATTCCGGTATTGCGGACCAGGGCACGGGCGAGCGCGACTCGGCGCTGCTGACCGCCGGAGAGTTCGCCGGGGCGGCGGCGCAGGTGTTCGGCGGACAGGCCGACCAGTTCCAGGGTTTCGGATACGGCCGCCTTCGAATGGCTCACCTCATCGAGCAGGGTGCGCACCCGCATCAACGGATTGAGTGCCGAACCGGGATCCTGTCCGACATAGGCAACGTTGGTACGACGGAATCGTTGCAGTGCAGCGGGATTCAGCGCGAACACATCAAGCCCCGCGACCGTGGCCGAACCCGCGCAGCGGACGGCTCCCGTCGGTAGGTGCCCGAGCAGGGCGCGCATCAATGTGGTCTTGCCCGATCCGGAGGGACCGGTCAGTGCGGTGACCGAGCCCGTGGCGATACGGAATGTGGTGGGCCCGAACAACTCCTGACCATTCGAACCGCGCACCGTCAGCGTGTCGACGACGACCTGGTCACTCATCCTCGTCCCTCCAGCACATCAGGGGTGGCGTCTGCCCTGCGCGGACGCCGCGTAGCCCAGCGCCGAGGCGCGCCCGGCCTGCGGTGCTCGAAGCTCGTGACCGCGACATTCACGCTCACCGCGACCACCGCGATCGCCAGGCTCGGGGCCAGCACCGACCAGGGGTTGAGCAGCATGCCGGAGGCGTTCTCGCGCACCATGACGGCCCAGTTGCTCGCGCCGAGTGTGGTCGGCAATTGCAGAAATGAAGCGGTGCTGACCACATAAATGCCCTCGACAAAGCGCAGGCCGAGTTGAGCGGCCAGCACTTCACGCAGATTCGGGATCACCTCGCGAAACACCAAATGCGGCAGTGTCTCGCCGCTGGCCTGGGCAGCTTCGACATAACCGCTGGCGGCCACGCCGGCCGCGGCGGCCGCGAAAACCCGTGCGCAGTACGGGGTGCCGAAGAGCAGGGCCACCACGATCAAGCCGTACACACCCGCGTCCGGCCAAGACGTGAGCACCAGCAGGATGCCGAGTACCGCCGGGAGCAGGATCGCGAAGTCGGCGGCACCTTCGATCACCGCGCCGACCCGAGGACGCAGCGCCGCGATGGTGCCGAGCACGCAGGCCAGTGCCGTCACCGCGACCGCGATCACCGCGGCCAGCAACAGCAGACCCCAACCGCCATAAAGCAATTGGGTGAGCACATCGCGTCCGATCCGATCCGTTCCCAACGGGGCATCCGCACCTGGCCGGGCGAACGGAATGCCGACCGCCTGCTCAGCCGGCCGAGTCGCCAGCGTCGGCCCGAGCGCGGCGGCAACCACCACGAGCAGCGCGGGCACCACGGTGAGCAGCCGAATTTTCGTCATATCCGCCCTCGCAATGCCCAAGCCCGAATACCGTCCGCCGCCGCCAACATCGCCATAATGACCACGCCGGTCAGCGCGACCACCGCGGCGATCAGCGAGGAGTCCCGATCGGCCACCGAACTCGCCAGCACCGCACCGAGTCCCGGATAGTTGAAGATGGTCTCGACCACCAGCGCACCACCGAGCAGCATGCCGACCGTGGTCGCGAAACTCGCCACGATGGTCGGCAGGGCGAACGGCAGTACATGCCGGGTCAAGACCGTTGTGGCCGAAAGTCCGTCCAGTACAGCACTTTCCACATGCGGTGCCCCAGCCGCGTCCAGCAGTGCCGCGCGCACCACCCGGGTGTTCCAGCCGATCTGCGGTATCGCCAGCGCGAGCACCGGCAGCACCAACATGTCGGGGCTGGCCGGAAATCCCGAGCGACCGGTGATCGTAACGGCGGGCAGCCATCCGGCGCCCAACGAGAACACCAGGATCAGCAATGTCGCGATGACGAACTCCGGAATCGCCGCGGCCGCAGTGGTAGTCGGTTGCAGGAACCGGGTCGAGGCACCCCGCCGGGCCGCCCACCAGCTGCCGAGCAACAGTGATGCCACCACCGTTACCAGGAGGGCGAGTCCACCGAGCAGCAGCGTCGGCGGGAACTTATCGGCCAGTAGCTCATTGATAGATCGCCCACGCGCCGTCCGGCCGAAATCGCCGGTCGCCACGCCGGATAGCCACTCGACGAAGCGAACAGGCAGCGGACGATCCAATCCCAGTTCGTGTTCCTTCACCGCGATCTGCTCCGCGGTGGCGTCGCGGCCGAGCACAGCGCCGGCCGTACTCCCCGGCAGCAGGTCGACGGCTACGAACACCGTCGCCAGCAGCGCGATCAGCAGGATGACGCGCCGGATGAGGAGTCGGGCGAACGACATCACTGCGCGAGCCAGGCCCGTTCCAACTGCACCCTGGCGAAGCCGCCGAGCGTCGGCACATCGCGCACCCGGGACGCGGCGATATCGATACCGTCGGCCATGCCCCAGACCAGATAGCCGCCGCGCGCGTATTCGATCCGCTGCACCTCGCGACAGGCCGTCGCGTACTCCGAATCACCAGGCGCGGCCAGGGCTTTGGTGGTGACAGCATCGAATTCGGCATCCTTGAAACCGGTTTCGTTGCGATCGGAGCCCGAGGACATCAGCTTGGTCGCGAAGAACAGCGCGGAATCATTGGTGCCCCAGGAGACCGTGTACAGCGGCGCCTTCAACCAGGTCTCGTCGTAGAAGGTGTTCGGCTCCTGGGTCACGACCTCGAGGCGCAGTCCGATATCGGCCAACTGCGTGGCGATCACCTTCGCCGATTCGACCTCACCGGGCGCCTCGGCCTTGGTGCGCAGCTGGTAGCCGCGACCGGTATCGAACCCGGCATCGCGCAGCAGTGTCTTCGCTCGCTCCACATCGCGGGTCCGCTGTGCAATGGTGTTGTCGTACAACGGATCCCCCGTGCCGAGGATGTCGTTGGCGATCATGCCGTAACCCGAATGCACCTGATCGACCAGGGCCTTCCGATCGACCCCCAACCGAATTGCCTCGCGCACCCGAGCATCGGCGAACGGCCCGTCGGAGCTCCGCATCGCGACCCCGACCATGGTGTCGTTCGGCCGCCGGACCACGCGCAGATCGCCGCGCCCATCGGCGATGCGTCCCGCGATCGCACCGACATTGGACGCCAGATCGATCTGCCCGCCGAGCACCGCATTCCCCAGTGACGTCACGCTGTCGAACATGGTGACCTCGATGGCATCCAGCAGCGGTGCCGGACCGTGCCAGCGGTCATTGCGCACCAGCCGGGCATTGCCACTCTGATAGGACTCCAACCGGAACGGACCGGTGCCGATGGCCTTGGTGAAATCGGTGGTGTCCTTCTTGACGGTGAAGGTCATCAACCGAACCAGCAGCGGCAGTTGGGAATTCGACTCGGGCAGCGCGATAACCACCCGGTTCGGGCCGTCGGCGGTGATGTCCGCCACGGCGGCAGGCATTTTCGACGCACCACCCACGGTGCGCAGCCTGCGCAGCGACCACACGACATCCTCGGAGGTCACCGGGGATCCGTCATGGAAGGTCGCACCGTCGGCAATGCTGAAGCTCCAGCGGCGGCGCTGCGCATCGGATTCCCACCGGTTGGAAAGGCGCGCAGCAACATTCGGGTCCGCGCCCGGTACCGTGAGCGCGTCGTACACCAGCGAGGTGATAAGGAAGTCGCTGTCATTGCTGAGATTCGCGTGCGGATCGCGTTCGATGCGCGCCGCGCTGCCGAGCGCACCGACCCGCAGGGTGCCGCCGCGACGCGCGGGCCCACCGGAATCGCCGCCGTCCGAGCACGCGGCAGCCAACAGCACCGCGCCGACGCCCAGTCCCGATCGCAGGAGTTGTCGTCGATTCCATTCCATGGTGCCGCCCTCCTCGAGCATTCGAGTTACCGCGCGATCGCAAAACCGTAGCCAATCGAGCTAGGACAGGCTAGCCTAAGGGCGTTCCGGTCGTTGGACTTTGCTCCGCCGCAAGACTCGGGCACCACCCCGAGAACGATGCCGCAAATTAGCTACACCCAGCAACGTCGAGTCTTAATCTCAGTCATGCGCGCTTGCTATTTCTCGCGACTCGTTTAGGTAAGGCTTGCTTAAGTCATCCAGAGGCACTAGCTTCGCAGATCGAATCGTCACAACCCCGCTTTTCGACCGATGCGAAGAAGGGATTCCTGGTGAAAGGCGTTCTCTCCGAACGTAAGACGCTTCACCCACTGGAAATCGAACGCCGCGAGCTACCGACCGCCGCCGGATATGCGGTACGCGCGCTCGCCCGTGAGATATGTATCACAATCGACTCCCGGCCCGATGGCGCGGCCGATACCGCGCGCACGCTGACCGATCCGGCATTGCTCGAGCAAATCGATGCCCGTGTCGGCGAGTTGCCCGATGCGATGCGCGTCGCCATGCGCCCGCCCGCCACCGCCGCGGGTGCCACCATCGTCAGCACACTGCCTTTGACCGATGCCGAATTCGGCCCGACACCGCCGAGTTGGGTCGAGGCGGCCCGCTGGAGCGGTGACGCCGAACGTCGCGCGAGCTCATTCGAACTCGATGTCGTCATGCTGCTGCTCGCCCGCAGCGCGGGTGAACCGTTCGGCTGGCAGGGCCAGCAGGGCGGACGTCTCGTCAACAACATCGTGCCCTCCCCCGGCCATGAGCACGAACAGTCGGGTGCGAGCAGTAGAACCCTGCTCAGCCCGCATACCGAGGACGCATTCCACCCGGACCGGGCCAATCTGCTGATGCTGGCGTGCCTGCGCAACCCGGACCATGTCGGCACCACCGTCTCCTCGGTGCGCCGGACCGAACTCTCCGACGACGAGCGCCGACTGCTGCGCGCGCCGACGCTGCCGATCCTGCCCGACGTCTCCTACGGCACCGGCCATGAGCACTACCGCGCCACCCCGCTGCCGACCCTGTGGGACACCGAATCAGACGGCGACACAGCGGATTTGACGCTGCGCTACGATCCGGCATACACCCCGCTCGACGATGCCGACCCGGAATTCCGGCTGGCCTACGCGCGCCTCACCGCAGAGCTCGAGCGCGTCTGCGCGACCGCCGCGCTCGCCCCTGGCGAACTCCTGTTGGTGGACAATGACGTCGCGGTACACGGCCGGGTACCGTTCACCGCGCGCTACGACGGCACCGACCGCTGGCTCAAGCGCGTCAATATCCGCCTGCCAGAACGACAACGGCGAGCCGCCGAGGCCGACGAAGATGGTTATGGGCAACGGATCGTCGCCCCGTTCCGAGCGGTGAGCAACCCGCCCGCGAGCGCTGGTGTACCGGCCCGGGCCACCGCCCGGACCGCAGTGAGGCTGGATACGACACAACATGATCGAGGAACCGTTGAGCACTCGTGACCGGAGCACACCACTGCGCGTGCTGAGCCGCAGCGATCTCGCGGACGTGCCCATCACGCCCGCCGATGTGGTGCGCGCGGTGGAGGAGGCGTATCTCGCCTTCGCCGCGGGCGATTCGGATAATCCGCGCAAACTCAGCGTGGCGAATCCGGACGGCTGGTCGGTGGCCTACGCCATGCTCGGGCGCGATGGCCGCCGCCGCGTGGTCGCGATGAAGACCTCCTACAAATTCGATCCCGGCCACGATCGCAGCACCAAGCGCTACTACACGACCATCACGCTCTACGACGACACCACCGGCGCGCCGATCGCGATGATGGACTGCGCCAGGGTCGGTGCGCTGCGCACCCCGGCGGTCTCGGCGCTGCTCGTGCGCGAGACCGCACGCCGCGGTGCGGAGAGCGTACTGCTGATCGGCACCGGCACCCAGGGACGAAATGCCTTGCCGCACTTGCTCGCCGCCAATCCGCAGCTGCGCAAGCTGATGCTCTACGGGACGCATCCGGAGGGCCTGGCGGCGGTGCGCGACCAGCTCGCCGCATACAACCCGCACGTGCTGCTGGAGACCGTCGAGGATCCGCGCGCGGCCGCTGGCGCCGCCGATGTGGTGCTGGCCACCGCGGGGCCGGGCACCGAGGTCGCGATCGAATCCGAAGATCTCGCACCGGGATCGACCGTCGTACTCGTCGGCTACGGACTGGCGCCGTCCACCCTGGTCCACGCCGACCGCGTAGTCGCAACCAGCGCTCAGCAAATGGCGCTGACCGGGACCGATATGGTCGGCCCCGACGGCAGGCTGCGACCGGTCGATGCCGAGCTGCCGCAGATCCTCACCCGCCGCGCGATCGCCCGCCGCTCCGACAACGAACGGATCTTCGTCTACAACAGCGGATTGGTGCTCACCGATATCGCCGTCGCGCACGCACTCGCCGAACGGGCCATCGCCGAGGGACGCGGCACGGAGGTGCCCCTGTGGGACTAGACATCAGCGCGGTCGAGTTCGACAAGACGGTGCCCACCCTCGGCACCGCCGAACCCGACGGCACGCTGGCGTTCGACGACGGCTCAACCCGCGACAAGATCAAGCTGGGTGATCACCTCGCGGAGACAACCGGATCCGCTGACCCTGCGGTACTGGCGACGGTGCGGGCGCTGCTGAACATCTGCGCGACGCCGCTGCCCGCACACACCGACGACTGGGAGCGGCGGTTGCTCGCCGATCCGAATCTGCTGGGCGATATCGCCTTTGCGGTCGGCGGACCGTTCCATGTCATGTATCCCGCGCGAGTCGCGGTGAATATCAACGGATTCCGGCAGGCGTTCGAGCGGGCCGGGGTGGATGGCGCGATCTACTACGGCAAGAAGGCGAACAAGGCAGCCTGTGTCGCCCGCGCCTGCGCCGAAAATGGCGCGGGCGTGGATGTTTCGAGCATCGGCGAGCTGACGGCGGCGCTGGCGCAAGGTATTCGCGGCGACGAGCTGATGGTGACCGGGCCCGCCAAATCCGATGATCTGCTGTGGCTGGCGGCCCGGCACGGCGCATTGATCGCGATGGACAGTCTCGGCGAGCTCGAACGATTGGCCGCATTCACCACCCCGGCCGCGGCGGCCCGGGTACTGCTCCGGGTGCTGCCCGATGGATCGGTCAGCCGATTCGGCATGACCGCCGACGAACTGGACCGCGCGATCTCGATGATCGGCGCTTCCGGCACGGTCGGTCACGAATCGATTCGCCTGCAGGGCTTCAGCTTCCATCTCTCCGGCTATGACGCGATCGCCCGCGCCGAACAGGCCGACGATCTGATCGCCCGCTGCTCGGAAGCGCGCACCCTCGGACATCCGGCCACCACCATCTCCATCGGTGGCGGATTCGGCGTCGACTATGTCGCGGCCACGGCCTGGTCCGAATTCATCGAATGCGCGAACCAGCGATGGTTCCACGCGGGCAAGTCCTTCGATTCGTACTACCCCTACCACTTTCCCGCGCCCGGCCCGGCCATGCTGACCGCGATACTCGAGCATGACGCACTCGCAGTGCGGTTGCGCGACAACGATATCCGGCTCGCCATCGAACCCGGCCGCGCACTGCTCGACCAGGCCGGATCCACGGTGTTCCGGGTACAGGGCAGCAAGACCCGCCACGCGGACGGGCACCCCTACCAACTGCTCACCGTGGACGGCACCAGTCTGAGCCTGTCCGAGCAGTGGTTCGACAGCGAGTACCTGCCCGATCCGACGCTGTGGCCGCCGCGCCCCGGCGAGCCCACTCCGACCTGCGTCGGCGCGGCCAGCTGTCTGGAATCGGACATGCTCAGCTGGCGGCGCATCCCGCTGCCACGGCGGGCCGAGGTCGGCGATCTGTTGATCTACCCGAATACCGCTGGCTACCAAATGGATTCGAATGAGTCGGCATTCCACGAACTGCCGATTCCGCCGAAGGTGGTCCTGCACGACACCGGCGATCGACTCCGCTGGACGCTCGACGCCGAATGATCCGGCACCCCTTCAACCCAAGCCCTTACGGCCCACGAACGAGGAGACCTCCATGCCGCTCGTCACGCGCGTGACGGATCTGATCGGCCGCACCCCGCTGTTCGAACTCGCGACCACCGCGACCGGCACCCGGCTGCTGCTCAAGCTCGAGCAGTTCAATCCGACGGGTGCGGCCAAGATCAGGATGGCGCGCGCGATGGTCGACGACGCCGAACGCCGGGGTTTGCTGAGCGTTGGCGGACATATTATCGAGTCGACATCCGGAAACACCGGGCTCGGCCTCGCGGTAGTAGCTGCCGAACGTGGGTATCGCTTCACCGCGGTGGTCGATCATCACGCATGCAAGGACAAGCTGCGCGCGATGCGAGCAATGGGTGCGGAACTGGTATTCGTCGCCGATGAGGGCGACGACAACCTGGCCACCTCGGCGCGGGAGGACCTGGCCGAGGCGATGGCCGCCGCGCAGTCGGACGCCTACTTCACCGAACAGCACAATAATGACGCCAATGCGGTCGGCTACTACGCGGTCGCCGAGGAATTGCTGGAGGATGTGGACTGCGTCGATATCCTGCTCTCCGCGGTGGGCACCGGAGGTTCGCTGTTCGGTACCGCGACCCGGCTGCGCCAACTCGGCTGCACACCGCGGGTGATCGGCGTGGAACCCGTCGGCTCGATCGCGTTCGGCGGGCCGGGCGGGCCCTACTGGCAGTCCGGCACCGGCACCCCGCCCGGTGCCACCATCGGCACCGCCGTCGACTATTCGCTGCTCGACGAGGGCGTCAAGGTTTCCGATATCGCGGCCTTCGCCACCGCCCGCGCCGTCGCGGCCGAACTCGGACTGATGATCGGCGGCTCCGCGGGCGGCTCCGTGCACGCCGCACTGACCCGTCTCGAAGACTTCCCGCCCGGCTCGACCGTGGTCACCCTCGTCTGCGACGGCGGCGAGAAGTACCTGGACACCGTCTTCGACGACGACTGGATGCGCGATCGCGACCTCCTCGACGCCGCCACCGAACGCGGAGTGCGCGAGATGCTCGACCGCTACGCTCCGGTCGCGCGCCAGGGGCAATTGGTCGAGGTGCAATGACGTACCCGCGCACCTCGCTCGGGTGCGAGGCCATCGAGACGGCACCGGATGCACTCGGTCACCGTTGCGCAGTACGCCGTTCGCCTGAAATGATCATCACGCATTTAGGTTTGGGTAGCCTAATTTTCCGAGAGGGAAGAGTCGGGATGCAACCCGTGACGATCGGTTCCGAGATTCGACCGATGGAGTTCGAATGGTGAATCTGTCCGCCTTCCGTGCCGACGGACGGCAGCTCACTGCGTTGGCGGCGCCGATTGCACTGACACAGCTGGCGCAGATTGCCGTGTCGACCACGAATATCGCGTTGATGGGCACTCTCGGTGTGCGCGCGGTCGCGGCGGGTGGACTCGCGATGGTGCTGTTCAACCAGATTCGCACCATGTGCGTCGGCCTGATCACCGGGACGGGCAATCAGATCGCGGGCTCGGTGAGTGCGGCCGATAAGCGTGGTGAGTCCGCGGATCGCGAGGTGCGCGACATCGTGCGGTCGAGTTTTCTGATCGCCACCGTCGCCGGAATCATCGGCGGCGCGGTGCTGGTCGGACTCGGCTGGGCGCTGCAATGGCTCGGTCAGGACGCCGGGGTGCTGGCCGATGCGCGACCGCTGATGATCGCGCTCGCGCCGGGACTGCTGCCCTGCCTGTGGTTCCAGGTGCTGCGCCAGTACACCGTCGGCATGCAACGCCCACAGGCGCTGCTCTTGGTCACCCTCGGTTCGGTGGCGCTGAATCTGGTACTGGCCCTTGCCTTCATCCACGGTTGGGCCGGACTGCCCGCGCTCGGACTTACCGGCATCGGCATCGCGACCTCACTGGTCTTCCTGATCACCTTCGGCAGCTTCGTGGCGATGGTGCGCGCCGATACCGAACTCGGCGCCACCCTGCCGCTGCGCCCATGGCCGGTGCACACGCCGACCATCCGGGCCGAATTGAAGCTCGGTGCGCCGATCGCGCTCACCTACGGTTCGGAGGCGGGCATGTTCTCCGTGCTCGCCCTGGTGATGGGCAGTATCGGACCGGCCGCGCTGGCCGCGCACAATGTCGTCTACCAGATCATCTACATCGTCTTCCAGATCGCGATCGGCCTGTCCCACGGCGCGTCCATCCTGGTCAGCCATGCCGTCGCCCGCGACGAATTCGGCCACGCCCGCGCACTGGCCTGGCTGGCGCTGCAACATGCGGGCATTGTCGCCGTGGTCACCGGCGTGGTCTATATCGTCGCGCCGAGGCTCGTGCTGAGCCCCTTCCTCGAACCCGGTGACGCCGCGACGGTCGAATTGGCCCGCTCGCTGCTGCTCATCGGCATCGTGCTCCAGTTCTTCGATGCCGCACAGAACATCGGCACCGGCCTGCTGCGCGGCCTGAAGGAGACGAAGGCGGGCTTCCGCCTGTCCCTGGTCGGCTACTGGCTCGTCGGCCTGCCCACCGCCCTCCTGCTCGCCTTCCCCGTCGGCCTCGGGGCCGCTGGCGTGTGGTGGGGCCTGACCGCGGGCCTGGCCACCACCGCCGCCCTCATGCTCCGCCGCTACTTCAGCCTGCTCGACACCGCCGAACAGGCCAGCCCCCACGCCCTTCCCCAATCCCTGCCCACCCCCACATGATCGCCCCGACGAAATCCGCACCCGGGATCAGCGGCACCGAGGGTGCGGATACCGACAAGGGTGCGACTCTCGACCAGCCAGCACCCGGCTCGCCATCGCGCACACTCACGATCGTGCGAGATGCCGCGCTTTCGCGCAGTTCGCACCGCTTGCAGCGGTATCGAAGCGGTGCGAACCCCGACAGCAGCGGCAGCCGCGGGGCTTTTGGGCGGGCGGCCGAAAGTGTTGTGCAGCAACCTGATAGCGTGCCGGAATGCGGCAGAGCCTGGCATTGAGTTGTGAGCGGGTCTCCGCTGAACTGCTGGACCATTTCGACGGCGTCGGCATGGTGCGCGGCGAGTACGTATTCCGCGCCGCCGGGAAATACCCGACGCCCGAATCCGTTTCGGGTTATCTGGTGCCCTATCTGCGCCATATCGCCAAACGTGCGACCGGAACCATCTGGTATCGCACCATGGAAGCCGATACCGCCGAATGCAACATCCTCGACGGCGTCGAAGAGATCATCGTCGAGCCGAACAAACTCCTCGGCCTGCGCGGCATTCGCCGGGCCCGCCGCTTTCCCGAGGCATTCATCGCGGAACTCGAGGGCATCGCACAGGTGCGCGACGAGGGGGCGGATATCGGCGTGCTGTTCCCCTTCGTCACCTATGTCGACGAATTGCAGTGGGCCATAGAGCAAACCAGGGCCGTAATCGGCGAGTGCCCGATGGCCACCATGATCGAGATCCCGTCGCTGCTGCTCGAGGTCGATCGTGTCGTCGCCACCGGGGTGTCACGGGTGGTGATCGGCTGCAACGATCTGTCCTCGCTGCTACTCGGCCAAGACCGCACCACACTGCAACCGGTGCGCCCCGTTCCGCCGCTGCTGCGCGCGATCGAACGCGTCACCATGGTGGCCGCGGCCGCGGGTGTGCGGACCGCGGTGGCGGGCTATCTGCATCCGGACCTGGTCGCGGCCTGTGCGAACCTCGGCGTCGACGAATGCGTACTGCACTATTCCGACCTCCCCGAACTGCTGGGTGACCAGTTCGCGGAGCTGCCGGATCTGGATGTGCTGCAGGCGATCAAGCGCAAGACCCGCGCCGCCATTGCGGTGTTCGAGGCCGAGCGGGCGGCCGGTTCCGATCCCGACCACCCGCAGGCCTATCAGACGTTGACGCCGTAATCGCGGGCGATACCCGCGAGTCCGGAGGCATATCCCTGACCGATGGCGCGGAACTTCCACTCGTTGCCGTACCGGTACAACTCCCCGAACACCATGGCGGTCTCGGTGGACGCATCCTCGGTGAGGTCATACCGGGCCAGCTCGGCGCCCGTGGTCGCGTCCACCACGCGGATGTAGGCATTGCGGATCTGGCCGAACGACTGTCCCCGCGCATCGGCGTCGTGAATGGAGACCGGAAAGAAGATATTGGTGATCGTCGGCGGCGTCGCCGCCAGGTCGACATTGATCACCTCGTCATCGCCTTCGCCCTCACCGGTGAGATTGTCACCGGTGTGCTCGATCGTGCCCTCGGGCGAACGCAGATTGTTGTAGAACACGAAATGCTGATCGGAAAGCACCCGCTGATTCGGCCCGGTGGCGAGCGCACTCGCATCGAGGTCGTAGTCGGCCCCGGTGGTCGTTCGCACATCCCAGCCCAGCCCCACCGCTACCTTGGTGAGGTTGGCCGCCTGCTTCGACAGCGAGACATTTCCGCCTTTGGCCAATGTGACGCTCATGATCCCCTTCCATTCGACGCGTTCGCGCCGCCTTTCATCTGCACGATTATTACTCTGTCCCGGACGTGTTGCGCCGGTTCAGTTCTGGCAGGCCGACCCTTTCGAGCGACCTGCAAGCGATCGCCGCCGGCCTGGTCGAACGACCTGCGAGCGACCACCAGTGACACCTTTCGAGTGACCCGCGAGCAAGTCGCTAGTCGGCCCACGCGCGCAGCGTCTGCACGCGCCCTTCGAGCGCATGCAGTTCGCTCGCATCGAGCACGGTGCGCTCGATACCGTTCGCAACCGCGAATGCCGACTGCCGGTGATCGTCGATCACCTCGACATCGATCTGCACCGCCACATAGTCTGTCGCGCCGGGCATTTCCTCGGCGATAACCTTCGCCCGACCTCGCGCGCACAGCGCGACATTGCCGCCGCCGAGAATCAGCAGGGCGACATCGGGCTGCTCCCGCAACCGGGCCAGCGAACCGCGATCGAATTTGAGGCTGATCAGAATGCGCCGGTCGCCCGCGCGCACCGGCCAGGAGACCGGAATCGCATGCGGCGCTGGATCGGTGGTGACCAGCACCGCGATCGTCTCCTGGGGCCATTCCGGGAGCACGTCCAGTTCGGGATGATCGGTCGAGTGGTCTTGACGTTGCACAGGGCTGGCTCCGGCTGCCATCTTCGTCACCTCATGGATCGATGCAACGCGGCGGGCTGTGCCGCGTCGCTTGCAAGTCTAAGGCGCTGTGTCCCTTGTCCGCTGGCGCTGCGACCTTTGTCCGAAGTGCTCTCAGGCACCTCTCAGGACGCCAGTGCGGCGGGGCTGGGGATGGGCAGCGCCTTGGCCCAGTCGCGGACCATATCCTGGACGCGAATCTCCGATGACGCGTCATGTCGACCGTGCACGCCGATCTGAGCCGCTCCGCGAGCCGCCAGCAGTTCGGCGGCGATCTCACCGCCGCGATTGAAGGTGTCACCGTAGACCGAATCGCCGAGGCCGAAGACCGCGAAGGTCAGTCCCGTAAGGTCCGGCTTGCGGGCTTCGAGTGCATCGAAGAAGGGTTCGGCGCCGGTCGGCAATTCGCCGTCGCCATAGGTCGAGCAGATGACGACATGGAAGTCACCGGCGTCCAGCCCGTCGATATCGAAGTCGGTCATATCGTGGACCGACACGTCATAGGCGGCGGCCAGCTCATCCGCCACACACTCCGCGGCAGCCTCGGCCGTGCCCATCTCCGATCCGAACAGAATGACTACCCGCACTTTCTGACTCCTCTCACTCGAAAGTCAGGTAAGGCAAGGCTACCTTAATCTTCGCTTGATTAGTCAGTCTCCGGAATGTCTTCGGCATCAACGCCCCGGCGGTCACGCCAATAGGCAAGGTTGCGCTTGGCGATGACAATGTTGGGATGATCGTTCTCGAGCACACGTGTTTGATCAGGAATCAGTTGCTCGAGTCTCGACGTGGCCGCCGCGATGTCTCCAGCACGGCCGTACAGGTTGGCGAGAGCATGCCTAGTAACCAGCGTTTCGGGATTCTCCGGCCCAAGTACAAGAGTCTCGTTCACCAACACCTGTTCGAGCTCAGCCAACGCCTCGTCCAGGTGACCATCTTGGCTACGTCTGTACGCGAGATTGCGTCGCACTCGCAGTGTTTCCGGGTGGTCGGGCCCGAGAACTCGAATGTCATCGACGAGCAACTCCTCGAGATCGGCCACCGCGCCAGCCGCATCACCAGACTGTCCGCGCCAGTGTGCGAGATTTCGTCGCGTGTTCAGCGTTTCCGGGTTGTCCAGTCCGAGAACTCGTCGACGGTCGACGAGGATCTCCTCGAATTCGTTTACAGCTCGAGCCGCATCACCGAAGGCGAGAGCACGCCAGAGCGCTAAGCCATTTCTGGTTGTCAGCGTCTCCGGATGGTCGGCGCCGAGCAGTCGCGTGCGATCGGCAAGCAGCTCCTCGAGGTCGGAGACTGCCGCTGCCGCGTCTCCACCGACACCTCGCCATAGCGCCAGGCATCCACGGATTATCAGCGTACGGAAATGGCTGGGGCCCAATAAGCGGAGTTGATCGGCGAGAAGGCGCTGGTACTCGATTGCCGCCGCACGGGGATAACCTGCCATTCCACGCCACCAGGCAAGGTTGTGCCGGGTTCGCAACGTATTCGGGTGCTCGGGCCCCAGGATCCGTACTTGGTCGGTGAGCAAGTCTTCAAGATCTGAAACTGCTTGTGCGGTCTTACCGATCCGCCCGCGCCAGAAGCCGAGATTGTGACGAGTCCGGAGCGTGTTGGGGTCCTCGGGCCCGAGTACCGGTAGCTGATCAGCGAGAAGCTGCTCGAACTCGACGACCGCACTCGCAGGAGCTCCATCCATACCCCGCCACCACGCCAGAAAATTACGAGTCGTGAAGGTGTCGCGGTCATCGCCGCCCAGGCAGCGTGTCTGATCAGCCGCCAACGCTTCGAATTCTTGTATGGCAGTGCCGGTTTCGCCACTCTCACTACGCCAGAAAGCGATATTGTGACGGACCGCGAGGGTGACGCGATGGTCCGGGCCGAGCACTTCGGTAAAAGCCGGCAACCAGGATAACCACAAGTCCCTGGTATCGGCCGCTCGATCGCTGGCCGCGCTCTGCAGATATGCGAAAGCGGCTTCCGGCCGCCCACAAGCGAGATAGTGGCGCGCAGCAGATCCGCGCGCGTACTCGATCGTAAGTTCCTCACCGGCAACCTCGATCGCCGACACAATCGCCCTGTGCGCCTGCACCGGATCGCATCGAATCCGGTCGAGTACCTCCATGATCGGGTCGAGCAAAGCTTGGTGAGCGATACCAACTAGCTCTTTCGATACACCGGGGCTGGATCGTCCGATCAGCGCGCCGAAAATCACCGTATAGTCGCGAATTCTCGAACCACTCAATACGACGCCTTGATGTTCCAGTGCCGCGCGCAATAAACTCAATGGCAGCTTGGCGCCGATACCGGCTGCGACAATCGTATCCAGTACAGCCGTCGCGTGACTTCGATCTCCCGCAGCGAGTGGGTCCAGAGCTTTAGCCACTCTCCGCTGGACCAGATCGGCGAGATTGATGTCTGCCAATCCAAGGCGGCTGAGTCCGCTCGCAGATGATTCACCCAGCTCATTCAGCAGACGGGCCAGTAGCCAACCCCCGGCCGGCGCCTGGAGAAATTCGTCGATCCATTCCGGCCCGGAAGGACCCGCATTATGCCGCTCGTTCATTGTTGCCTCGAATACTTCATGCACGCTGGGCGCACGTAGCTTGATCAGATGCGCATGACCGATCACGGATTCCGCCTCGATGCCGACCCCCTCTCGAAATCCTACGATTACTCTTACATGAGCAAGCCCTTCATGACCGGTAAGACCGGAAATGGCCGCCATAATAAGACTTCTATTTCCAGATTCCGGCTGATCGAGCCCATCGATGACAATATTGATACGGCGACCGGGCTTTACCATCCGAGCAAGCGGAAGCAATACGGCTATTTCGAAGATATTGAACTGCACATCTCCTTTGGCGGCCAATTCCTGTTGAACCGCCTGCGCGGCGTCTTGATAGTCGGTAAGCCGACGATTCAGCTGCTCTGCCAACTCTTCAGCAACCGATCCCAGAGAACTGGCAATATCAAGAAAGATGGCCGCCGTTACATACCTCGGCGATAAGTCGTCCAGCGTATCGGTAAGCGCCGGACGGATCAGTATCGATAGCAGTGTCGACTTACCAGCACCGGCAGGCCCCGTGACCGCGCGCAGTCGGAATCCGCCAGTGACCGCCACCTCGGCGAGCTGTTCGCGAAGGGTATCGGTAAATACCAACCCACGGGTCAGCTGATCAACAAGCCCGGCCGCCGGTCGGCCGGTAACCGCATCATCTCGACGAGCAGCATTCGACACCAGCCAGAGCCCGGGATCACCACCGTAAGCGAGGCTGAGATGCTGCGGCACCTGGCGACGACAGCTTTTCGCTATCGCCATCCGCATATCCGACAACAGCAGATTTTCACCGCTCTGCGGTAAGCCATTGTCGAAAGTTGAAATGAGGGTGCGGGTAAAACATCCACCATACGCCGGGCCGGGCCCGGTAGCGACCAGCAGTTCCATCCGCTGGGCTGCGACTTCAACTTTGTCGGTCCAGCGATGTGCCGCGCCGATTACACCATCCTCGGTTTCACACGCATCCACCATTATGATGATGCCATCCAATGCGGATTCATCCATCCGCTCCCGAATTTCCTGGACCAGATGAAATGCAGTACGGGAAGTCGGTTTCACCGGCGAATCACGAACCATCAGATAATAGTCAGCGGCACCAGTCGCCATACCATGTCCGACAAAGCTGATCAATAAAGTTGCCTGCATACGCGATGCCGCATCGAATGCTTCATCTACGGAGGAAACCAGCTCAGCCACAGTCGGATCCATTAATGGTCCATCACGCAATGTCGCAGGCCGCCACCCGCCACGGTCGCGTAAACCGCGATACAGCGAATCCGCAAGTTCCCCGGCAAACCCGAGGGGCGGCAGGGCACTACATTCCGAGCCGATAACCAAGGCCAAACGGTTTTCCAGTTTGGGAGAATATACGATATCAGACATTAGGATCCCACCACTACATCAAGACCAGAGTCCCAAATCCTCAGAATTCCAAGGCTCCCGCTATCAGCCGCACGACATCTGCAGCATTGGATGCGGTGACCGCTAGCAACTCGGCCTTATCGGAGGTCGAGATCTCAACGGTGGCATACATAGCAGCCCTCACTCCCCTGGTTTGCCGGACGTCATACCATCTTGCCAGCCGCGCAGGGCCGCTCGATGGCGCGCGTACATCGAAAACTCTCCGCCCACAACGTATTTGCCTATCATCATCTCCCGAAAGCCCACTAGCATCCAGGCCATCTCATCAAAGACGACATGCAGGTCGCCGCGGGGCCGACATGCCTCAACCTCAACCCGTACCGAGGGCGTCGGCGGTGCGGAGGGCGTCGAGGACCATTGGGGCGTCGACGGTGAAGGGCTCGTTGTGGATGGTTTCGCCGGGGGCGATGGCGCGTTCGGCGATCGCGGTCAGGGTCCGGGGATCGGCGTCGGCCAGGCCGAGTGCGGCCAAGGTGGTCGGCAGGCCTACCGTTGTGCAGAAGTCGAGGACCGTTGAAATCTCTTCGGCGGGTGCGCCTTCCAGCACCAGTTGGGTGAGTACGCCGAAGGCGACCTTTTCGCCGTGTAGGTAGGGGTGGGTCTGTGGGGCGGCGGTGAGGCCATTGTGGATGGCGTGGGCGGCGGCGAGGCCGGAGGATTCGAAGCCGAGGCCGGAGAGCAGGGTATTCGCCTCGACTATGCGCTCCAGTGCCGGAGTGACGGTGTGATTGCGGACCGCGGTCAGGGCGTGGAAACCGTCGGCGAGCAAGGTGCGGTAGCAGAGTTCGGCCAATGCGGTGGCGCTGCGGGTGGAGGCACCGCCGCGCATATTCCGCACCCGTGCGGCACTGCAGGTCCGCGCCTCGAACCAGGTCGCCAGCGCATCACCCATCCCCGCGGTGAGCAGCCGGGCCGGCGCCTGCGCGATGGCGGAGGTATCCACCAGCACCATCGCCGGATTCCGCCGCACCAACTGATAAGCCTCGAATTCCCCACTGTCGGTATAGATCACCGACAGCGCACTGCACGGCGCATCACTCGACGCCGCCGTCGGACAACTGATCATCGGCAGATCCAGATCATCGGCCACCGCCCGCGCCGTATCGAGCACCTTGCCGCCACCCGCCCCCAACACCACGGTGCTCGCACTCTCCTGCACCGCCGCGGTCACCCGCGCGATCTCCGCCCGACTGCACTCACCCCCGGACCGATGCACCGAGTACTCGATCTTCGCCTCGGTAAGCGACTCCCGCCACGCATCGGCCAACAATCGATACGCACTACCCCCCGCCACAATCGTCACCGGCCCCCCGATCCCCAACCTCGTCATCTCCGCCCCGAGCGCCGCAGTAGCATCCCGCCCCTGCACGTAATGCCCCGGCGAAGAAAACACACTCAGCATCTGGCCCACCTCCCGATCCGGGGCACCGTCGATAGCGCCGAATCGCCCGCACACCACCGCTGCCCGACAGCCGCTCGTATGGGCAACGCTACGCGCGCGACATCCGCTCCGGCCTCGGTTGAGCCATGAAACATCGGCACGGTTGGAACGGGCTGGCCGCGGTCGCTGGACTTCATGGACGGACGAAGTGACCGAGGATTCGGAGCTGGCTCCGGTGTCGACCGTCCTGCCCAACCTTCCGATCACTCCGATCAGCAGCCGCGCCGACGATCTCTGGGTGCTGGCGGCACACTCGAGGCCGAGCCTGACTCAGCCGAGCGCATGAGCCCCGCCTATCGCGGCCAGTAGTTGCGCCAGTCGTCGTCGGACAGCGGGGCACGTTCGCCCCGCGCGGCCTCGGCCGCATCTTCCGCCGCGCGGATTTCGGAGGCGAAGGTCAGGGTTGCCTTGCGGAGGCGTTCTTCGGCGCTGTCGGCGCCGCCGAGGTGGATGACCCGCAGTTCGCCGGGGACGAGGTCTTCGGGCAGGCCTGCCTTGAGGCTGCGGGAGCGGATTTTTTCGGCAAGGGCGAGGGCGGGTTGGGCCATGGCTATGCCGTCGAGGCAGGAGCGGCGGGACTTTTCGGCGGATTTGCGCTCTTCCCAGGCCTTTTCCTGGGCGGCGATCTTTTCGGCGACGGTCGCCGTTGGATCGATGGGCTCGTCGACCAGGTGGGGGCTGCGGTTGACGAGTTTGGCGACAAGTGCGGCGGCGACATCGTCGACGGTGAATTCGCCTGCGGCCTGGGCGATTCGGGAGTGGAACAAGACCTGCAGTAGCAGATCGCCGAGTTCTTCCTTGATGGTTTCGGCGTCGTTGTGCTGGATGGCGTCGAGGAGTTCGTAGGTTTCCTCGAGCAGGTAGGGGCGCAGGGAATCGTGGGTTTGGGTTACCTCCCAACCGCCGAACTTCCACAGGCGATCCATGACCTCGACGGCTCCGGCCAGACCGGCCGCCACCACAGCGGCATCGGTGCGGCCGGATTCATCAGAGGCCGATCCGGTGCCCAGATCGCCGTCATCCATTTGTCTCGAGTCGGCGGAACCATTGCCGTTAACTGCCTCGGACTCCCGGTGATCAATACCGTTCGCCTTGCCCGCCGCCGCGGCCGCATGTCGGGCGGCGCGCAGCACGGCCTCCTCACGATCCGAACTCATCGAGCCGCGACCTCGGTGGCAACCCGAAGATCGACGAATCCCTTCGGCTTTCCGTCCAACTGGAGCAGCAGGTCGGCCACGAATTGCAGCAGCACCAGATCGCGGACCCGGTCTGCACCGACACTGTCCTCGACCCGGGGCAGCGGCAGCTGCACGACACCACTGGCGGCGCGATAGCCCGCACTGGGGTACAGACGCTTCAAACGCATCTGCTTGGAATCGGGCAGACTCAGCGGCGAAACCTTCAAGGTGGTTCCGGTGACCGCAATTTCGGTGACCTCGTACTCGCGCGCGAGCAGCCGCAGCTTGGCCACCGAGACCAGCCTGCCGACCTCGACCGGCAGCGGGCCGTAGCGGTCGACGAGCTCCTCGACAACCGACTCCAGCGCCGGATGATCCTGTGCGGCAGCCAATTTCCGGTAGGCCTCCAGCCGGAGCCGGTCACTGGTGATGTAGTCGGGCGGAATATGCGCGTCCACCGGGAGGTCGATGCGAACCTCCTTGACCTCCTCGGTGAGGATCGGCTTACCGTCGGCGGCGGCGCGATACGCCTCCACCGCCTCACCGACCAGTCGCACATACAGATCGAATCCGACACCGGCCACGTGACCGGACTGTTCGGCGCCGAGCACATTTCCGGCACCGCGAATTTCGAGGTCCTTCATGGCAACGGCCATACCCGCACCGAGATCGGAGTTCTGGGAAATGGTGGCGAGCCGGTCGTAGGCCATCTCGGTGAGCGGCTTCTCCGGCGGGTAGAGGAAATACGCGTACCCGCGCTCCCGGCTGCGGCCGACCCGACCACGCAACTGGTGCAGCTGCGAAAGACCGAGGGCGTCGGCACGTTCCACGATCAAGGTATTCGCATTCGAGATATCGAGACCGGTTTCGATAATGGTCGTACAGACCAGCACATCGAATTCACGTTGCCAAAACCCTTGCACTGTTTGCTCTAGCATGTCCTCGTTCATCTGACCGTGCGCGACCACCACCCGCGCCTCGGGCACCAGATCCCGAATTCGCTTGGCCGCCTTGTCGATCGAGGAGACCCGATTGTGCACATAGAAGACCTGGCCGTCGCGCAGCAGTTCACGCCGGATGGCCGCGGTGACCTGCTTATCGTTATAGCCGCCGACGTAGGTGAGCACCGGATGGCGTTCTTCCGGCGGGGTGAGAATGGTCGACATCTCGCGGATGCCAGCCAGACTCATCTCCAGGGTGCGCGGAATCGGGGTGGCCGACATGGTCAGCACATCCACATGGGTGCGCAGCGCCTTGATGTGCTCCTTGTGCTCGACACCGAAGCGCTGTTCCTCGTCGACTACGACCAGGCCGAGATCCTTCCACCGCACGCCGGTCTGCAGCAGGCGGTGCGTGCCGACCACGATATCGACGGAGCCGTCCGCCATCCCCTCCAGCACCGCGCGGGATTCGCCCGGATCGGTGAAACGCGACAGTCCCTTCACCGTCACCGGGAATCCCGCGACGCGTTCGGTGAAGGTCTGCAGATGCTGTTGCGCCAGTAGGGTTGTCGGCACCAGCACGACGACCTGCTTACCGTCCTGCACCGCCTTGAACGCGGCGCGCACCGCGATTTCGGTCTTGCCGTAGCCGACATCACCGCAGACCACGCGGTCCATCGGGACCGGCTTCTCCATATCCGATTTCACCTCGGCGATGGCGGTCATCTGATCGACGGTCTCGGTGAACGCGAACGCGTCCTCCATCTCCTTCTGCCACGGACTATCCAGACCGAACGCATGCCCCGGCGCGGCCTGGCGCGCCGCGTACAGCTGCACCAGTTCACCGGCGATCTCGCGAACCGCCTTGCGCGCCTTGCGTTTGGTATTCGCCCAGTCGGAGCCGCCGAGTTTGGACAGGCTCGGCATCTCGCCGCCGACATAGCGCGAGAGTTGATCGAGCGATTCCATCGGCACGAACAGCCGGTCGCCGGGCTGACCGCGTTTACCGGGCGCGTATTCGATGACGAGGTATTCACGCCGGGCCCCGCCGACGGTGCGCTCGATCATCTCCACGAACCGGCCGATGCCGTGCTGATCGTGCACGACCATATCGCCCGCGCTCAGCGCCAGCGGGTCGACCTGGTTGCGGCGCTTGGCCGGAAGTCGCTTTCCCTCCGCCGGTGCGGTGACCCGGTTGCCGGTGAGATCGGATTCGGCGACCACGACCAGCCCGGCGTCGTCGAAGATCAACCCGTCGTGCAGCGAACCACACAGCACACCGACCAGTCCTGGCGTCGGCTCGGCTGCGACCGCCAATGCGGCGGCGGGCACTTCGGCATCGGCGAGCCGTTCCAAAATGCGTTGCGCCGTACCGTGACCCGCAACGACCACCACCGCGCGTCCGCCGGTGAGCACATGCGCACGCAGGGACGCGAAGATCGTCGCCACCAGTTCATCGGAACCGCGCGCCGCCGGACCGGCCAGCACCGGCAACACCACCTCGGCGGGATCGCCGGATGTCAGCGGGCTCAGACTCCACCAGGGCAGGCCGTGCTGGTTTGCGCTGTCATGGATTTCGGGCAGCGCCCGGTAGCCGGAGGCGGCCAGATCGAGCCCGTGCCCGCCGAGCGGGGCCGCACCACCGAATGAAGCGGCGGTCCACGAGGCTTCCAGGAATTCCTCGCCGGTGCGCACCAAATCCGCCGCCCGCGTGCGGATCTTCTCCGGATCACACAGCAGCACCTGGGTTCCGTCCGGCAGAACCTCGGTGAGCAGCCGCAATTCGCCGGGCTGGAGCACCGGCAGCAGAGCCTCCATCCCCTCGACCGGAATGCCCTGGGCCAGCTTCTCCAACATCTCGACCAGCGCGGCGTCGGCGGCATTCGCCACCGCGACCTCGGCGGCGCGCTCGCGAACGGCCGAGGTGAGCAGAAGTTCTCGACACGGCGGTGCCACGACGACATCCACCGTCACATCGGTCAGCGACCGCTGGTCGGCGACCGCGAAGGGCCGCAGCTCGGTCACCTCATCACCCCAGAACTCCACACGCACTGGGTGATCCGCGGTCGGCGGGAAGACGTCGAGGATGCCGCCGCGCACCGCAAACTCACCGCGCTTGCCGACCATATCGACGCGGGTGTAAGCGAATTCGACCAGGCGCATGAGCAATTCGTCGAAATCGAATTCGGCGCCGACGCGCAGCACGATGGGCTCGATATCGCCGAGGCCCGCCGCCATCGGCTGCATCAGGGAACGAACGGTGGTCACCACGACCCGCAACGGCACCGGGAACACCGCGTCCTCTGGATGCGCAAGCCTTCGCAAAACCTCCAGCCTGCGTCCCACGGTGTCCGCACCCGGCGACAGCCGTTCATGCGGCAGCGTCTCCCAGGACGGGAACTGCGCGACCGCCGCGCCGAGTATCTCTTCGAGTTCGACGGTCAGATCGTCGGCCTCGCGCCCGGTCGCGGTCACCACCACCAGCGGCCGCTGCGCCGCGATGGTCGCCGCGACGAACGGTCGCACCGCCGACGGGCCGACCAATTCGACCGGCGACTTGCCGACCAGGTCAGCGACGGTTCGCAAGGCGGAATCGGCCCCGGCCACCGCGGCCAGTCCCGCGAGAGGTGGACGGTGGGTGGGCATCAAACACTCCCTGAGCTCAGGTGGGTTTCCGGATGGCCAACCGAGTGGTCGAGTTCTGGGCGTACCCGGTGAGTTACCCATGGCTCACGAAATCAGTCGGCACCAGACAACCTACCAATGCAGGGTGACACCGTTCTCGGCCTGGACCGGTGCGGACCGACCTACGGGACGTAGCGGCGTAGGCGACGGGCGGCGAATTCGCGGAAGTAAGAGAGTTTCTCCGGAGGCACGATCGCGGGCAGCAGAAAGTACCAGGCCCGTTCCATCCGGGTCGCCATCTGATCGATGGAATCGGTGCCGACCGCCGTGATGTGCACGCCCGCGGTCATCTCCTGGAGCAGCAGGCCGATCACCTCGGCGTCCAGATCGGGCTCTAGATCGCCCTGGGCAATGGCCCGCTCGGCCAGAACTCGGTAGGTATCGCCCCAGGTCTTGGCGATATTGTCGCCCTGGGCGCCGCGATAGTCGCCGATCTGATGGGTCAGCTTGAGCATCGCGCCGACCATCGGATCGTTCATGGATAGGTCCGCGACGACATAGGTGATCCCGATACATGCCTCGAGTGCGGGCACCCTCGGATCGAAGAAGCCCTGGCAGGAACTGACCAGGCGCTCATTGCCCTGGTCGACCACGGCGCGCGCCAGCTCTTCCTTCGAACCGAAGTGAAAGTACAAGGCGCCCTTGGTCACGTTCGACTGCGCGATGATCTCGCTCAGGCTCGCATTCGCATATCCCAAGCGCAGAAAGACATCGGCAGCACCCGCAAGGACGGAATCGCGGGTGATCTCCGCGCGCGCTTGCCTAGCCATCAGATCCGCCTGTCATCCCTAAAACCAGCCATCCTGAAGTAGACCGACATCCCGAAGTAGACCGACTTACCGCCCGAACAGCACCCAGAGGATGGGTGAACCGTACCACCAGGTGGGCGCCCGCCAAGGAATTCGAGCATTCGGACGGGCACACTGCGCAATTCACTGGCTACCAATGCGGTCAGTCTCCCGTACCGGCGCGCCATTCGGAGCTGAGCTGCGGATCGGCTTCCAAATGACTGAGCCCGTTCCAGCACAGGTTGACCAGATGTGACGCCACAACCTCTTTCGATGGTTTGCGCTCGTCCAACCACCAGGTCGCGGCGGTCGACACCATGCCGACCAATGCCTGCGCGTACAGACCGGTCAGACTGGTATCGAATCCGCGGCGCTCGAAATCACCGGCGAGGATATGCGCGACCTGATTGGTTGCCTCATTGAGCAGACTCGAGTAGCGACCCTCGGCCGTGGCAGCGGGCTGGTCGCGCACCAGGATTCGGAATCCATCGGTGCGTTCCTCGATATAGGTCAGCAGCGCGAGCGCGACCTGTTCGAGCCGGATCCGGGACCGATTCTGGGTCAGCGAGGAGGTGATCATATCCAGCAACATCGACATCTCGCGGTCGACGACCACCGCGTAGAGCCCCTCTTTGCCGCCGAAATGTTCGTACACCACAGGTTTGGAGACCTGGGCCCGCTGCGCGATCTCCTCGATCGATGTCGCGTCGTACCCCCGCTCGGCGAACAGCGCACGACCGATCTCGATCAACTGCTGCCGCCGCTGCGTTCCCGTCATCCGCGGTCGGGACACCTTGGGCGGCTCACCCGAAGACACCGTGCTCCTCCGCCTCTCCGCGTCTCTTGCCGGCCGTCGAGCGCAACCAGGCTTTCGCTGCGGGCCGAAGGTCGCGTACGGGGCCAGGTTCTGGGCGTCCCCGACGAGTTACCCATGTACGTGCGAAATCAGTCGACCCCGTCCCAGACGTTATCAGTGGCATCCGGACCCAATTCCACCCGGGAGTTCGACGGATCGGCGGTCCGCATGCGAGGATTCATGCCGTGCCGCTGGCACAGCGGCGGGTTTCGCAAGATCCGCCGGTGTGACAATCCGCCGTAGTGTAATGGCAGCACCTCTGATTTTGGTTCAGATAGTTCAGGTTCGAGTCCTGGCGGCGGAGCACATCGGCACGATGGCTTATCGTTGGCCGCGCACATCACTGGCACGATGACAGGCAGCCGAGGGAGATCCATGCCACAGCAGACCGCCGTCGTCGTTCTCGCAGCCGGTGCCGGGACGCGAATGCGGTCGAAGACTCCTAAAGTGCTGCATTCGCTGGCCGGTCGAAGCATGCTCGCGCACGCGCTGCATGCGGCCAACGAGATCGACCCCGCGTTCCTCATTACCGTGGTGGGGCACGACCGCGAACAAGTCGGCGCAGCGGTCGCCGACGTCGCCGCCGAACTGGGCCGCGACATCACCACCGCCATCCAGGAAGAACAGCTCGGCACCGGCCACGCGGTGCAGTGCGCGCTGGCGTCGGTTCCGGCGGATTTCACCGGTGACCTGCTGGTCACCTCCGCCGACGTGCCACTGCTGGACGGGCACACCCTGTCCGCGCTGCTCGACGAGCACCGCAGTTATCCAGAACGCTCCGCGGTCACGGTGCTGACCTTCGTGCCGGACGACGCGAACGGCTACGGCCGCATCGTCCGCAATGCCAAGGGCCAGGTCATCGAGATCGTTGAACACGCCGACGCCACCCCGGAGCAGTCGGCGATCACCGAGGTCAACTCGGGTGTCTACGCCTTCGACGCGGCGGTGCTGCGCACCATGATCGGGCGCCTGTCCACCGCCAATGCCCAGCACGAGCTGTACCTGACCGACGTGCTGCGGCTGGCCCGCGAGGCCGGACATCCGGTGCACGGCGCCCGGCTGCTGGACGCGGCCAAGGTCACCGGTGTCAACGACCGGGTGCAGATGTCGGAGGCGGCACGCACCCTCAATCGCTACATCTTGGAACGGCATATGCGCGCGGGGGTCACCATTATCGATCCCGCAACCACCTGGGTGGACGCGGGCGTGAAGATCGCCAGGGACGCCGAAATCCGGCCGGGCGTACAATTGCTCGGCGGCACGGTGATCGGTGAGGATGCGGTAGTCGGACCGGATTCCACACTCACCGATGTGGTCGTCGGTGACGGCGCGCGCGTTGTTCGGACCCACGGTGATCAGGCCGTGATCGGTCCCGGCGCGAATATCGGGCCGTTCAGCTATCTGCGCCCCGGCACCGTGGTCGGCGATTCCGGAAAGCTCGGCGCATTCGTCGAAACGAAGAATGCCTCGATCGGCGCGCACTCGAAAGTGCCGCACCTCACTTATGTCGGCGATGCCACCATCGGCGAGCACAGCAACATCGGTGCCTCGAGCGTTTTCGTCAATTACGACGGTGTGAAAAAGCATCACACGGTGG
Source organism: Nocardia sp. NPDC004278 (assembly GCF_053602975.1). Lineage (NCBI taxonomy): Bacteria > Bacillati > Actinomycetota > Actinomycetes > Mycobacteriales > Nocardiaceae > Nocardia > Nocardia sp. NPDC004278. The sequence continues at coordinate 194,470 of NZ_JBSGEQ010000007.1, read as the reverse complement.
TCGGCTCGCATGTGCGGACCGGCAGCGACACCATGTTCGTCGCACCGGTGACCGTGGGTGACGGGGCATATACGGCGGCGGGTACTGTGCTGCGTAGAAGCGTTCCGCCGGGGGCTCTGGCGGTGTCGGGCGGACCGCAGAAAAACATTGAGGGCTGGGTGCAGCGACACCGTCCAGGGACGGACGCGGCGCGTGCGGCGGCGGAAGCCATCGCGGCCAAAGAGATGTCGGGTCAGGCAATCGAGCAAAAGGATGGCAAACAGCAGTGACCGCGTCATGGATCGACAACCAGAAGAACCTGATGCTCTTCTCGGGACGCGCCCATCCTGAGCTGGCCGAGCAGGTCGCCAAGGAACTCGACGTCCACGTCACTCCGCAGACCGCGCGCGACTTCGCCAACGGCGAGATCTTCGTCCGCTTCGAGGAATCCGTCCGCGGCTCGGATGCCTTTGTGCTGCAGAGCTTTCCGGCACCGCTGAACCAGTGGCTGATGGAACAGCTCATCATGATCGATGCGCTCAAGCGCGGTTCGGCCAAGCGCATCACCGCCGTGCTGCCGTTCTACCCGTATGCGCGTCAGGACAAGAAGCACCGCGGCCGTGAGCCCATCTCCGCCCGCCTCGTCGCCGATCTGCTGAAGACCGCTGGCGCGGACCGCATCATCACCGTCGACCTGCACACCGATCAGATCCAGGGCTTCTTCGACGGCCCGGTCGATCACATGCACGCCCAGCTGCAGCTGGCCGAATACGTGCGCAACAACTACAGCCTCGAGCACATCACCGTGGTCTCCCCCGACTCCGGTCGCGTGCGCGTCGCGGAGAAGTGGGCCGACTCGCTGGGCGGCTCGCCGCTGGCATTCATCCACAAGACCCGCGACCCGCTGGTGCCCAACCAGATCAAGGCCAATCGCGTGGTCGGTGAGGTCGAGGGCCGCACCTGCATCCTGATCGACGACATGATCGACACCGGTGGCACCATCGCGGGCGCGGTCAATGTGCTCAAGGCGGCCGGTGCCGGTGACGTGGTCATCGCCGCGACGCACGGTGTGCTGAGCGATCCGGCCGCCGAGCGCCTGGCCAGCTGCGGCGCCAAGGAGGTCGTGGTCACCAATACGCTGCCGATCAGCGAGGAGAAGAAGTTCCCGCAGCTGACCGTGCTGTCGATCGCGCCGCTGCTGGCGCGCACCATCCGCGAGGTCTTCGAGAACGGTTCGGTCACCGGACTTTTCAACGGCAACGCTTGACCGCCTCCCCGAATATTTAGGCCATACCAGTTGGGGGCCGCACGGCCTGTGTTCAGGTCCTGCGTCAGGTGCCCGGCTGCGTTCTGGGCGTGCCCGGTGAGTTACCCATGTGCTCACGAAATCAGGCATTGCGCATGAAGGTCATGGCGGCTCGGACGATGTCCGAGCCGCCATTGTCGTTCGGGTGTATACCCTGGTGCCAGTTGGCGCCGATCTTCTCGATCATCAGCTTCTCGTGCCTGGCCGCCACTGTGCTGTCGGTCGTGATGTTCTGCGGCTCCCCATCGTGATCACCGGACCGGCGGCCGTCGTCCTCGGCATCATCTGCCACAACAAGGGCGAATCCCTTGGCAAATGAGCGGCCACCGCCAACGGATCCCCTTTTGCCACCGAGGTCACGGGGGATACTGGGGGTATGGACCGCGACCCACTCGACTTGGATATGGGGGACGACAGGCAGGAAGACGATATCCGCGCGTATCGGCGCAATATCGAGGATCCGCCCGATGACCTGCACATTCGCTATCGCGAAAACGACGATGACGGCTGGCTCGGCATCGGGGATGAACTCGAACAGGAGTGGACCGCGCAGCAGCAGGCCGCCGAACTCGCCGAGGAGGACGAACGGCCTGCCGAGGCCGCAGCGATGGAGATCGTCCGCGACATCGACCTGTAGCGCACCGCCCCGGCGTGGCATCCCGCAGCCGCCGACACGAGGAGAGTTCGATGACCACTCCGCAGGATCCCGAGCGCGATGCCGAGCCGCCCGAGCAACCGGCGGCCGATAAACCCGCGGCCAGCGCGCCCGAGCCGGTCGATTCCACGGATACGGACCGGGCGACACCGGCGGCAACCGGGCCGTTGGAGCCACCGCAGGCCGAGCCTGCCGGAGCGGTTCCGCCCGCATCCGCCGCGCCGGATTCCGCGGCGCAGCCGGGGAACGCACAGACACCGGCTCAGCGCGCGACCGACGAAACCGCACCCGATCTGGCGACGCAACCGCAGCCGTCGAGCGCGGCGGCCGGTGATCTCTCGCAGCCTCAGCCATCGGGCCCCGCGGGTCCCGCCCGACAAGAGTTGGGGCAGAGTGCTCAGCAGGGCCAACCCTCGGACAGCACGGGCGCACCGAACCAATCGCCGACACCGCCGCAACCGTGGGGCACCGCGGCCGGAACACCATACGACCAGCAGCCCTATCCGCCGGGCACCGTCTATCCGCCGATCGGGGACACCGCGCCCGAATTACCGTACAGCCGCTATCCCGGCGCCTACACCCAGCAGCCCTATGAGCCGTACCGCAAGACGGGCGCACGGTCCGACAGTCAGACCCTATCGATCATCGGCTTCGTCTGCGCGGGCATCTCGTTGCTGTTCTGCCCGTACCTGTTCGGTCCGATGGGCATCGTTCTCGGCATCATCGGCCACCGAAAGGGCGAATCCCTCGGCAAGTGGGCCGCCATCGCATCGGCGATCTCGTTGGTTATCGGACTGATCATGGTCTACGCCGTCTTCAGCGGCAGCATGGTCCCGGACTCCGACTGACCGACCACCGTCTCGATGCATCGGACGCGCGTCGTAGCGTTGTACCCATGAGTCGATTCGGCGGATTCCCGCTCGCGGGCCTGGACTGCTACGCGGATCTCGCATCGGACCAGCGCCCTCCGAGCTCTGGACTGTGCTCTGACGCTAGGTTGTGCGCATGAGCGGATTCACTGGTTTCCCGCTGGCGGGACTCGACTTCTACGAGGATCTGGAGGCCGATAACTCGAAGGCCTTCTGGACCGCGCACAAGGATGTGTACGAGGAGGCGGTCAAGGCGCCGATGGTCGCGCTGACCGCGGAGTTGGAGGCGGACTTCGGCACCGCCAAGATCTTTCGGCCGTACCGGGACGTGCGCTTCGCCAAGGACAAGGTGCCCTACAAGACGGCCCAGGGCGCGGTGGTCAGCGTCGCACCGGGTACCGGCTGGTATGTGCAGATCAGCGCGGCCGGACTGTTCGTCGGCGGCGGATTCTATGCGGGTTCGCCCGCCCAGATCGCCCAGTTGCGCGCCACCATCGATGACGAGGTGCGCGGCGCGGAGCTGGAGGCGATCCTGGCGAAGCTCACCAAGGCCAAGTTCACCATCGGCGGCGAGCAGCTGAAGACCAAGCCGAAGGGCTACGACGCCGACCATCCGCGCATCGATCTGCTGCGGCACAAATCACTCACCTGCAGTAAGGAATTCGGCGCACCGGCCTGGCTGGACAAGCCCCGGGCCGCCAAGGAGGTCCGCACCGCCTGGGAGACGATGCGGCCCTTCATCGAATGGCTCGGCGCGGTGGTCGGCGGCGCGCCCGACCGGTTCTAGCTGCGCGCCGCGAGCACGAGGGCGAATCGGTCATCCGGGTCGGTCCAGACCTGTTCGGTCTTGAAGCCGGCGGCGGCCAGTTCGGCGTCGAGTCCGTCGATGCGGAACTTGGCCGAGATCTCGGTGCGCATCTGCTCGCCGCGGGCGAACTGGACGGTGAGATCCAGCTCCCGGACGGTCACGGTCATATCTTCGGTTGCCTCCAGGCGCATTTCGATCCACTCGTGCTCGGCATCCCAGATGGCGACGTGGGCGAACTTATCGGGCTCGAAATCGGCGTCGAGCCGATTGTTCAAGACGTCCAGCACATTTCGGTTGAACTCGGCGGTGACACCGGCCGCATCGTCATAGGCCGGTACCAGTACCGCGGGATCGATGACCAGACCACCGCCGAGCAGCAATCGCTCGCCCGGCTCCAGCACGTCGTAGATGCTGGACAGGAATTCGGCGCGTTCGGCGGGCACCAGATTGCCGATGGTGCCGCCGAGGAAGGCGATCATGCGGCGGCCGCCGCCCGGCAGATTGTGCAGGGTGTCGGTGAAATCGCTGACCACGCCGTGCACCGCGAGACCGGGAAACTCGGCCGCGATCTCGGCCGCGGCGGCCCGCAGCGCCGAGGACGAGACATCCTGCGGAACATAGGTTTTCAGCGGCCCCTCGGTGGTCAGCGCGGAAAGCAACAGCCTGGTCTTGGCCGCCGAACCCGAGCCGAGTTCGACCAGGACCTCGGCCTGCGCGGTGCGGGCGATCTCGCCGACCACCCGCTCCAGCAGCGCGCGTTCGGTGCGGGTCGGGTAGTACTCCGGGAGTTCGGTGATCTGCTCGAACAGTTCACTGCCGCGGGCGTCGTAGAACCACTTGGGCGGCAGCCACTTCGGGTCCGCGGTCAGGCCGAGCCTGGCATCCGCGCGCAACGCCGAGGTCAGGTCGTCATCGGATAGGTGGATCTCCAGCGTCGGTGCGGTCATCGGAGTGAGCCTTTCGTGCTTGGGACAGCGAGCAGGGGTGCCACCGTCAGCGCGCCGGGGCTGGCGCTGACCAGCTGCCGATCCGGAATCGGCTGCCAGCGTGGATCGTCGTCGAAGGGTTCGGAGCAGAGAATGGCGAAATCGTCGGTGACCAGGGCCGACAGTGAGTGGGACACGGTGGTCGCCCACAGCTGCTGACCATCACCGAGCAGCAAATTCAGTCTGGCGTTCGGCGATCGGTCCAGTACCGCGGCCACGAGCAGACTCAATGCCGCCGGTGCCGCCGCCCATGAACCATCGGGCGAGTCGGTGGACAGCAGGCCGCGCAGAATCATCCAGAGTGTTGCCGAATCGGTCGCGGATTCGGCCTCCAGCAACTGCACCGGCTCGAAGAGCTGACCCGCGCCGAGTTCGGATGCGGTGGAGCCGAATTCCTCGGCAACCGCGCTGAGGGCCCGGCGCCAGTCCGGTATCAGGCCGTTGAGGCCGAACGCCCAGCGGCCGTGCGTGAACGGCGCACAGGCGCTCCGCTCGACCGGCATACCCACGCTGGCCGAACGCACCGCGGCCAGCACCGCCCACGATTCCAATTGCGGCAGTACCTCTTCCACCGCCGGGTCGGTCCAGATGGGCGCCGGATTGCGATACCGGCTGACGGTCACCGCGTCATCGACTTCCCGCCACCAGGCCACACCGAACCCATCGGCATTGATCGTGCCGCCGCCGCGCATATCCTTCGGTGCCCACGCCTGAGTCCGCAGAGAATGCGAGCCGAGCGTCAGCATGTCGCCGACGCGCACCGTGGGACCGACGTAGCCGAGCTGTCGACACATCAGCACCCACCTCCCGTGGCCACCTGTCGGCCGCGGAACCCGACTGCCGATATCCTCACTCGCCCTCGCCTTTTCGCAGATCGCGGGCCAGGCGGAAACCGGAGAAGATCTGGCGGCGGATGGGATGGTCCCAATTGCGGAAGGTGCCGCGGCAGGCGACCGGATCGGTGCCGAAGGAGCCGCCACGCAGGACCCGGTAGTCACCGCCGAAGAAGACATCGGAATATTCGGCGTAGGGGAACGCACGGAAGCCCGGATAGGCCTCGAAACCCGATGCGGTCCATTCCCATACGTCACCGATGAGCTGGTGCACTCCGGCCGGGGAGGCACCCGCCGGGTACGCACCGACATCGGCCGGTTCCAGATGGCGCTGACCGAGATTCGCGGTGGCCTCACCCGGTTCGGCGTCACCCCATGGGTAGCGGCGCGATGTTGCGGTCTCCGGATCGAAGCGGGCCGCCTTCTCCCATTCCGCCTCGGTGGGCAGGCGCTTACCGGCCCAGGTGGCGTAGGCCTCGGCCTCGAACCAGCAGACGTGCAGCACCGGCTGGTGCGGACGCACCGGGGTCATCACGCCGAAAACCCGACGCCACCAGTGCCCGGCCGGATCGCGCTCCCAGAACTGCGGCGCGACCAGGTCCGCCTGCTGCCGGTGCGCCCAACCACGTTCGGACCACAGTTCCGGCCGGTCATAGCCGCCGTCGGCGATGAAGGCCAGGTACTGCGCATTGGTGATGGGTGCGGTGTCGATGGCGAAGGCGGGCACGTGCACCGGATGCGCCGGGCGCTCATTGTCCAGTGCCCACGGGTCGGTCGAGGTGCCCATGGTGAATTCGCCTGCGGGAATGATGACTTCGCCACCGACCGGATTCGGCGCCGTGGGCGATGCCGGTGCCGACAGTACGGCGGGGCCGGTGCGCAACTGGTGGGTGGCGAGCATGGTTTCGTCGTGCTGCTGCTCATGCTGGGCGATCATGCCGAAGGCGAATCCGCCGTCGACCAGCGGATCACCGTGTAAAGCGCTGGTGTCCAGCACATCCCAGACCTTGTCGCGCACGGTACCGACATAGCCACGGGCCTGGGTCGGGTCGAGCAGCGGCAGTTCGGGACGATTGGCGCGGGCGTGTTTGAACGCGTCGTAGAGCTCATCGATATCGGCGCGCACCGCTTCGCGCCCGCCGACATCGCGTACCAGCCATAGCTCTTCCTGGTTGCCGATATGGGCGAGATCCCAGACGAGCGGGCTCATGAGTCGCGAATGCTGTGCGACCAGTTCCGCCTCGTCGAGGTTCGTGAGTCCGACGGTGCGCTCCCGTGCGCGGGTGAGCACTTCGGCGATCCGGTCACGCAATCGCTCGGTGCCGGAATTATCTGTTGCGGGGTACTGAATGGTCACGATGAACATCTCCGGAACTCGTTCTGGCCAGCGACTCGAAGCGGCGGTCTGCGCCGCGATGCCTCGGTCATGGGCGGTCCTCGTGCTGATCCGCGGGCTGCGCAGCGAGTTCGCCGGTCGGGGTGCGACCGCTGCGACATCGCTCGGCCGCGGACTCGATCTCCCGGGCGGCCGCCGGACTCGCCGCATGGGCCGCGGCCAGGGTCAGCAGCTCCACCGCGACGGCCCGGATCTCCGGATCGGCCAGCCCGCAGCGGGCCGCGTCGAGCCAGCGGCCCGCGATCGGCGCGGCGACCGCGCCCGCCTGGGCGACGACATCCGGGGACGACAGCAGGGCGTCGAATACGTGGATCGGGACGGTCCAGTCGTTGTCCGGCTGGGCGTCCAGATAGCGGATCTCCAGATGCCCCGAGGCCCGCACCGGCGGGAACAGGGTGGTCAGGTGGTAGTCGAGATCGCCGAGCTCAGGGCGACGTCCGATCTCGTCGTCCAGCGCACCGGACAGCCAGTCCGCGAAGGTCGCGCCCGGCGGCGCCGACCAGCCGATCTCGCCATCGTCGTGCGCGCCATCGGGGCCACGAACGCACAGCAGCGGGACATCCAGGGCCCAGCGTGCATAGCCCTGGACCGGATCGGGCCAGGACTCCGCCGCTGGACGGGTGCGGGCATAGTCGAGGCGCAACCAGCTCCGCATGCGCTGGGATGCCCACGCGCCAACCGGCGCACCGCGCAATTCCGGCGAGCAGGCGAAGGCGGCGACCAGCGTGGGACCGATGGTGTAGAGCGCATTCCATCGGGCGGTGACCTCGGCGCGGTCGGCACCGGCATCGACGCTGACCTGGGTCGCGGCCGTATTGCACATCATCAATTTGCCGAAGGGGCCGATGCCGCCGAAGGACTCTTCCATGGCGCGATAGCGCGGCAACCGCAATACCCGCTTGGGGCGGCGGTCCGCATCGGCGGCGGCGGAGACAGTGCGGATGGATCGGGATTCGAGCAGATCCCGCAGCATCCTGGCATCAGCGGACAAACCCTCGCACAGCTGCGCGGCAGCGGCGAACGGGGCGCTGGAGAGTTCGATCTGACCGCCGGGTTCGATGGTGACCCGGCTGCCCCCTGGCAGCGAGAGTGCCGGTGAATCGGGGGCGATGGACCGCGGTGCATAGGGTCCGAGTGCATCTGCGAGTGCAGTCAGCTGCGGGCGGGGGGCGGCCAGTGGACCGGACGGCGAACACTCACCCTGCACGGTGAGCCACTCGAGTTCGGCGCCGATGAGCGTCGGTGGGCCCAACTTGAAGCAGATCTTTTCGATATAGGCCTCGGCCGCAGCACGTGAGGACAGTTCACCGTGCTCCAGCGCGATGACCCGCTCCGGGTGCTCGAGCGTAACCGCCATACCAACCTCCACCATGTGAACCGGATACCCGTAGTCGGGGTTCGTCTGCCGGTAGTTGTCTCGGTAGTTCTGTATCGCCGCGATTGCTCGTCGTATTCCAGTGCGCCGACCCAACCCAGGGTAACGAGGGGCACCGACAAAAGATGTGACAAGAATCTGAATTCATGGTCACGCCCGGCCAGCACCCGTGGCCCGGCCGCCGAGCTGCACCGACCCCGCGCGACGGCGCGCTGGGCCCGTTTCGGCGATACTGTCGTCGACATGCTGGACGAGAATCGCGTACGTGCCGATACCCCGGGCTACGAGTCCGGATCCGACCTGGTCTTCCTCGATAGCGCGGGTTCGTCGCTGCCGCCGCGGATCGTGCTCGATACCGTGATCGGCCATCTGCGGCGCGAGGCCGAAATCGGCGGCTACCGCGCGGCGAACGAGCGACTCGACGACCTCGCCGCCGTGAAGTCCGATATCGGCGCGCTCATCAATGCCGATCCGACCAGCATCGCGCTCAGCGACAGTGCCACCCGTGCGTGGGCCGACTTCTTCTACTCCGTCCCGCTCGCACCCGGCGACCGCATTCTCATCTCGGGCGCCGACTACGCCAGCAATGCGATCGCCGCCCTGCAGCGCGCCAAGGCCACCGGTGCGGTGGTCGAGCCGATTCCCAGCGACGGCAGCGGTCAAATCGATCTCGACGCACTCGCGGAGCTGGTCGACGAGCGCGTCAAGCTGGTATCGGTGCTGCACGCCCCGACCAATGGCGGCCTGGTCAACCCGGCCGCCGAGGCCACCAGGATCGCGCATTCGGTCGGCGCGCTCGTCCTACTCGATGCCTGCCAGTCGGCCGGACAGCTGCCGATCGATGTGGCCGAATTGGGCGTCGACGCGCTCTCGGTCACCGGCCGCAAATGGCTGCGCGGGCCGCGCGGCACCGGATTCCTTTATGTGCGACCGGAATTGGCCGCGTCGATGGAACCGCAGCGGCTGGACCTGCACAGTGCTCAGTGGACCGGCCCCGACGCGTACACCATGCTGCCCGACGCGAGCCGCTTCGAATTCTGGGAATGCGATGTCGCCGCCCGACTCGGCCTCGGCGCGGCCGTGCGGTACCTGCTCGACCTCGGACCCGAGGACGTCTATACCGCGATCGCGGCCCGTGCCGAACATCTGCGCAAAGCGCTGCCGGAAATCTCCGGAGTCACGGTGCGCGATATCGGCATTCGGCACAGCGGCATCGTATCCTTCACCGTCGATGGAATTCCCGCCGTCGAAGTGCGTGATCGCCTTGCGGCACAGAACATTACGGTGACAGCCAGCCATGCCAGCTCCACCCTGCTCGATATGACCGCGCGCGGACTCGATTCGGTGGTGCGCGCCTCACCGCACTGCTTCGTCGGCTTCGAGGAACTGGACCGGTTCGTGGCCGCGGTCGCGGCGCTCTGATGTCCCCCAGGGAACTGGTCGTCCTCGGCACCGCGAGTCAGGTTCCGACCAAGCAGCGCAACCACAATGGCTATCTGCTGCGCTGGGGCGATGAGGGCATCCTCTTCGATCCGGGCGAGGGCACCCAGCGCCAGATGACCTATGCGGGCGTCTCGGTCACCGACATCACCCGGATCGCGGTGACGCATTTCCACGGCGACCACTGCCTCGGACTGCCCGGCATCATCCAGCGGATCAATCTGGACAAGGTCGCCCATCCGGTGGACGTGTACTACCCCGCCTCGGGCGAACAGTTCTTCGAACGACTGAGCAATGCCAGCGCGTTCTACCGCACCATCGACCTGCGGGCGCATCCGATCGCCGATCCCGGTGCGCTGGACGCGCCCGGCGCACCGTTCGTCCTCGAAGCGGTCGCGCTGTCGCATCCGGTCGAGGCCTTCGGGTACCGGCTCACCGAGCCGAGCGGTGTGCGCATCCTGCCCGAACGACTCGCCGAGCACGGTCTGCACGGCCCGGCGATCGGGCAGTTGCAACGCGCGGGCAGCATCGAATACGACGGGCGCACGATCACTCTGGCGGATATCAGCGAGCCGCGACCGGGCCAGAGTGTGGCTTTTGTGATGGACACCAGGATGTGCCCCGGCGTCGAGATACTCGCCTCCGGCGTGGACATGCTGGTGATCGAGGCGACATTCCTGGACGCCGACGCCCACCTCGCCGAAGAATACGGCCATCTCACGGCCGGGCAGGCGGCCCGGGTCGCCGCCGAGGCGGGTGTGCGCACCCTGGTGCTGACCCATTTCTCCCAGCGCTACCGCGACCTCGACGGCCATCTCGACGAGGCGTCCGAGTACTTCACCGGCGAGATCGTCATCGCCACCGATCTCGCGAGAATCCCACTCCCCCAACGCCCTTAGCTCCATGACGGCGGTCCGAGCGTGCTCACACCCGGCTATGAGCAGGCTCGGATCGCAAGCGGGGGGCGACTGTCAGGTCAGGTGCAACGCGAGGACCTGGGCGACGAGGGCGGGGGCGCTGGCTCCCGGGATCACGAGGCGCAGACTGCGGTTGGCCTGGAGGGTGGCGATGCCGTGCAGATTGGTCCACAGGGCGATCGCGGTGGCCCTCGGATCGTCGGTGGTCGGCGCGGCCTCGGCGACCAGCGCGGCGAAGCGTTCGAACAGCGGCAGGGTCATCGAGCGCAGATTCTCGCCGGAACCCTCGAGCAGGTCGTGACGGAACATCAGGGTGAACATCTCCGGGCGCTCACCGGCGAACTCGACGTACGCCACCGACATGCGCTGCATATGCTCGCGCGGCGTGGTCGCTCCCTCCCGTGCCTTCGCAAACTGATCGATGAGATCGGCGAAACCCCGGGCGGCGATGGCGGCCAGCAGCGCACGGTGGGTGGGAAAGTGACGGCGCGGCGCACCATGGGAGACCCCGGCCGCGCGGGTGATCGCCCGCAAACCGAGCTGCCCGACGCCCACCTCTTCGAGCATGTCGACCCCGGCGCCGACCAACCGCTCGCGCAGGGGCTCATTTCCGACCATGGAGACATTGTCTACGTCAGCCATCGAACCGCTCCTCACCGGTATCTCGACTGCGTCACACAAGTAGAAATCCTCTACCAACAATAGTAGACAATGTCTACGCTCGCGTGGTAGACAGTGTCTACAGCAATGGTAGACAGTGTCTACGGCAACTCTCTCGGAGGCTCATGTGTGGTACCGGTTTTTCAAGTACGTGCTGGTCGGCCCGCTGTTGCGACTGCTCGGTCGGCCCGCAGTGGAGGGTCGGCGGCACGTGCCACGCACCGGACCGGTGATCATCGCCGCCAACCACCTCGCAGTGCTCGATTCCCTCTACCTCGCGCTGGTCCTGCCCCGCCGCGTCACCTTCCTGGCCAAACAGGAGTACTTCACCGGCACCGGACTCAAGGGACGGTTCCTGCGCTGGTTCTTCACCGTCCTGGGTCAGGTCCCGGTGAACCGCACCGGCGGCACCGCCGCGGCGGACGCTCTGAACGCCGCCACCAAGATCCTGGAATCGGGTGATATCTGGGCGATCCATCCGGAGGGCACCCGCTCCCCGGACGGCTGCGTCTACCGCGGCCGCACCGGTGCACTTCGCGTCGCCATGGCGACCGGCGCGCCGGTGATTCCGGTGGTGCTCTCCGGTACCGACAAGGTGAATCCGCGTGGTGCCAAATTGCCGCGTTTCGGCAAGGTGCGCATCAGCTTCGGCACGCCGCGCTACTACCCGCATGTTCCCGCGAGCCGCGCGATCCACGCCGCGACCGACACTGCGGCCACCTCCCCGGTCCGCGCCGCCACCGACGAGCTGATGCGGGAGTTGGCCGCGCGATCCGGCCGCGATTACGTCGACCGCTACGCCGCCACTTTCGGTTCGAACCGCTCGTAGCTTTCCGCCCCCGATTCGCCGCCCAGATCGGACAAGTCCGCGGACTACCGCGCCGAAGCGTTAACGCGGCGCAGAATTGGCGGGATAGTTGGAAGCAGGCCGGTGCACAACGTCCGGCCACCGCACCGTGTGGATCAGGGAGTTGGACTTGAGCAGGTTCACCGATGAGATGTACGCGACGGCACGAACCTCGGTTCGCGGGCTGGTGACCGGGGAGCCGAATGCGCCGCTGCGGCAGACGTGGGGCGAGATCCACCGCATCGCGCGCAGCATGGCGGGCGGCCTCGCGGCGGCCGGAATCGGACACGGCGACGCGGTCGGCGTGCTGGCCGGGATGCCGGTCGATATCGCACCGGCCTGTCAGGGCATCTGGATGCGCGGCGCATCCATCACTATGCTGCATCAGCCGACGCCGCGGACCGATCTGGTGGTCTGGGCCCGCGATACCGAGACCGTCCTGTCGATGATCGATGCGCGGGCAGTGGTGCTCGGCGCGCCCTTCGAGGCCGCCGAACCGCTGCTGCGCGAACGCGGCATCACCGTGGTGCGCATCGACCAGCTCCGCGACGGCCCGGAGGCCGATCCGGTGCCGACCGTCGAGACCGATATCGCATTGCAGCAATTGACCTCGGGATCGACCGGATCGCCGAAGGCGGTGCGGATCACGCACGGCAACTTCTACGTCAATGCCTACGCCATGTTCGATCGGGTGAAGTTCCAGCTCGACGAGGATGTGATGATCAGCTGGCTGCCCCTGTTCCACGATATGGGCATGGTCGGCTTCCTCAGCGTCCCTATGCAATTCGGCGCCGAAGTGGTCTGCGTGACGCCGATCGATTTCCTCATGCGCCCGCTGCTGTGGGCCGAGCTGATCGATAAGTATCGCGGAACCGTCACGGCGGCACCGAATTTCGCGTACTCGCTGCTGGCCCGCAGGCTCAAGCAGGCCGAGGACGGCGCCTATGACCTCAGCAGCGTCCGGTACATGTGGAACGGTGCCGAACCCGTCGACCCGGACACCATGGAGGCACTCGCCGCCGCCGGAAAACGCTTCCGGCTCAATCCGATGGCGCTGACCCCGGTCTACGGCATGGCCGAAACCACACTGGCGGTGTCGATTCCGGATCCCGGACTCGGGCAGATACTCGATGTCATCGATGCCGACCTGCTGGAGGCCCTCGGCAAGGCGGTGCCGGTCCACGATCCGCACGGCCACCACGGCAATATGCGCCGCCTGCCCACACTCGGCTATCTGGTCGACAATCTGGAGGGCCGGGTCGTCGACTCGGAGCGCCAACCGCTGCCCACCCGTTCCGTTGGTGTGATCGAATTACGCGGTCCCGCAGTGACTTCGGGCTATGTCACGGTCAATGGGTTCCGTAGCGCGCAGGACCAGGACGGCTGGCTCGACACCGGTGATATCGGCTACTTCACCGACGAGGGCCTGATCGTGGTGTGCGGCCGGATCAAGGACGTCATCATCATGGGCGGCCGCAATATCTATCCCACCGATATCGAGCGCGCCGCGCTGCGGGTGGCAGGTGTGCGCCCCGGCAATGCCGTCGCGGTCCGTTTGGACGCGGGCGAAAAGCGCGAAAGCTTCGCCGTGGTGGTGGAAAGCAATGACCACCAGAACGCCGCTGAGGTCAAACGCATCGAACGCGAGATCGTGCACTCGGTGTTCTCCGAGGTCGGTGTCCGCCCCCGCACCGTCGCCGTGCTGGGCCCCGGCGCCCTCCCGAAGACCTCCTCCGGCAAACTCCGCCGCTCCGCCACCGCCATCCACCTGCGCTGAACATGTGAATTGCATTCGGGTGCAGGGGCTTTGCACGCAGCGGACCCCGCGCCCGAGCGGAGATCCGCAGCCGTCGGGGCGGTGGTCTCGTCCACTTTTGCGTGGCAACGGCTTTCGCGCTCGCGGATCTCGATGCGCCGGTCGCGGTGGCCATAGCACACCATGTGATCATCGCAATTGTGCTCGGCAGCTTTATGTTCCGCGATCAGGACCGACGCTCCGCGCAATCCGTATCGATCAGTGCAGCTGGTTCTGGGCCGGTTCGAGCCCGACGCGCAGCAGCAATTCGACTGCGTCGGCGGCCTGTTCGACGATGACCGGAACTTCCTTGCGCTCCACCGACGAAAACGGTTTGAGCACATAATCCGCCGGATCCTGGCGGCCGGGCGGGCGGCCGATGCCGATGCGGGTGCGCAGATAGTCCTTGGTGGTCAAGGCACTGGAGACCGAGCGCAACCCGTTGTGCCCGCCCTCACCGCCGCCGCGCTTGAGCCGAACCTGACCGAATGGCAGATCCAGTTCGTCGTGCACGACGATCACCTCGGTCGGCGGTACCGAGAAGAATTTCGCCAGCGCCGCGACCGGACGCCCGGACAGATTCATGAACGAACGCGGCTTGGCGATCAGCACCTGACGCCCGTCCAGCCGGGCCTGCAGCAGATCGGCGCCGGACTTCTTGTGCACGGCAAAACGGCCGCCGACGCGCTGTGCGAGCACGTCGGCGACCAGAAAGCCGATATTGTGCCGGGTGCGCTCGTATTCCGGACCTGGATTGCCAAGTCCGACCACGAGCGCGGGCCCGGTCGAGGATTCGGTCATGCGGATAACCGACCCGGGGAGTTCTTACTCGGCGCTCTCGGCCTCGGCGGCGGCCGCGGCGGCCTCTTCGGTCTCCTGCGCGGAGGCCGGGGCCGCGATGATGTTGACGATCAGGGCCTCCGGGTCACCGGCCAGGGTGACACCCTTTGGCAGCGGGATCTCGCCCGCGGTGATCTGGGTGCCGGCCTCGGCGCCCTCGATCGAGACCTCGATGGCCTCCGGAATGTTCAGCGCGTCGGCCTCGATGGACAGCGTGGTGGATTCCTGGGTGACCAGGGTGCCCGGACCGGCCTCACCGGCCAGCGTCACGTTCACATCGGCGGTGACCTTCTCGCCGCGCTTGACGATCAGCAGGTCGGCGTGCTCGATGTAACGGCGAATCGGGTGCACCACAACGGATTTGGTCAGCGCCAGCTGCTTCTTGCCATCGATGACGAGGTTCAGCACCGCATTGGTGCCGTGCTCGCGCAGGATGGCGGCGAAGGCCTGGGCGTTGAGCGAGAGGTGCTGCGGGTCGGCGGCGTGGCCGTACAGCACGGCGGGGACGTTGCCCGCGCGGCGGGTGCGGCGGGCCGCGCCCTTGCCGAACTCCGTGCGGACGGCGGCATCGAGAAGGTTGGCGTCGGACATGACTGGATCTACTCCCTACGGCTCTTCCGGGCTGTCAACAGTGCGCCAGGAACTGTTATCCGCCCTGGCAAAGGTTGGTCTATTCGTCGGGCGAAGACCGAACGAGGACGGCAGAGAGCCGAGCCGCGTCGATCACGGTGAACGCATCAAGTCTGCGGTCACCCTCGCCGAGACAACCTGAACACCATAGCGCAACTGTCTATCTCTTCCTGAATCGGGTCGTCGTACTCGCCGAATTGTCGTCACCCGGGTCGCGTACGCTGGAGCGGTTGCCGATCGGCTGTCTGAAAGGTTGTTGAAGTTGACCGCCTCCACTGAGGGTGTCGTCGCGCCCGCCCCGCGTGGGTTGCCCGCCGAGGTCGCTCGGCGGCGCACATTCGCGGTGATCTCCCACCCCGACGCGGGCAAGTCGACGCTGACCGAGGCGCTCGCATTGCACGCGAAAATGATCTCCGAGGCGGGCGCGATCCACGGTAAGGCCGGGCGCCGCTCGACCGTATCGGACTGGATGGAAATGGAGAAGGCGCGCGGAATCTCCGTGAGCTCGACCGCACTTCAGTTCAACTACCGCGCCGCGGGCTCCGATGTCGATAACGTCATCAACCTGGTCGACACCCCGGGCCACTCGGATTTCTCCGAGGACACCTACCGGGTACTCACCGCCGTCGACGCCGCGGTCATGCTGATCGACGCCGCCAAGGGGCTCGAGCCGCAGACACTGAAGCTGTTCCAAGTTTGCCGCCACCGCGGCATCCCGGTCATTACGGTGATCAACAAGTGGGACCGCCCCGGCCGCGCGCCGCTGGAACTGCTCGACGAGATCAACGAGCGGATCGGACTCACCCCGACGCCGCTGTTCCTGCCGGTCGGCATCGCCGGTGACTTCCGTGGCCTGCTGCGTCGCGGCGCCGAGGGCGAGGCCGTCGAATACATCCACTTCACCCGCACCGCGGGCGGCGCGACCATCGCGCCGGAGGAATCGATCGACCCCGAAGCCGCCGAGGCTCGCGAGGGCGAGGCGTGGACGACCGCCGCCGAGGAGAGCGAACTGCTCTCGGCCACCGGACAGGACCACGATCAGGAAATGTTCCTGGCCGGGCAGACCTCCCCCGTCATCTATGCCTCGGCGATGCTGAACTTCGGTGTGCGGCAGTTGCTCGAGACCTTGGTCGCGCTGGCGCCCGCGCCCGGTTCGCGTGCCGATATCGGCGGCGCAGCGCGCGACACCACCGATCCGTTCAGCGCGGTGGTCTTCAAGGTGCAGGCGGGAATGGATGCGGCACACCGGGATCGGCTCGCGTTCATGCGGATCGTCTCCGGCGAATTCGAGCGCGGCATGGTCGTCACGCACGCCCAGACCGGTCGGCCGTTCGCGACCAAATACGCGCTCACCGTCTTCGGCCGGGAGCGCTCGACCGTCGACACCGCCTACCCGGGTGATGTGGTCGGCCTGGTCAACGCGACCGCGCTGGCGCCGGGGCACACCCTGTTCGTGGACAAGAAGGTGGAGTTCCCGCCCATCCCGTCCTTCGCACCGGAGCATTTCGCGGTGCTGCGCGCGCAGAGTGCGGGCAAGTACAAGCAGTTCCGCAAGGCCATCGATCAGCTCGATTCCGAAGGCGTGGTGCAGGTGCTGCGCAATGACGCGCGCGGCGATGCCTCCCCCGTGCTCGCGGCGGTCGGCCCGATGCAGTTCGAGGTGGTCACCGCGCGAATGCTGGCGGAGTTCAACGTCGAAACCCATATGGAGCACCTGCCGTACACGCTGGCCCGGCGCACCGATGCGGAGTCGATGGCCGAACTCGACCGGCAGCGCGGGGTCGAGGTGTTCACCCGCTCCGACGGAGTGCTGCTCGCGCTGTTCGGCGACAAGTGGCGGCTGCAGTACATCGAGAAGGAGCATCCGAAGCTCACACTCGAGCCGTTGGTCGCGGCCGCGGACTGAACGCCCGCCCTTATCCGGCTTCGGGTTCGGCTTCCGTCGCCGGTTCGGGCTCGCGGCGCAGCGGAGTAGTGGGCTCGCGTTCGATGTCCGCGATGCCATCTTCGCGCGCGATCATCCCCCAGCGACTCGATGTCAGTCGCAGGCTGGGCAGATCGCTGAGCGAGAGCACCACCTCATAGGTCCGCTCGTAGCCGGTGTGCGCGATCCGCCACAGACCGTCCTGACAGCGCACATAGCGATCGGAGTAGAACGCGGCGCCGCGCAGCAGCATATTGTGCGCCGGTATCAGCACGGTATCGGCGAGATACCAAGTGCCGGTGGCGGTATCACCGACGACATCGATCTCCGGATGATCACATCGGTGCTCGGTGATGACATGCGGACCGAGGGTGTTGCGCATGAAAGCCAAGAACGCGTCTCGCGACTCGAACTGCAGGTATTCGCTGTAGGTGGCGGTCGCCTCGGGAATCATCGTATCCGCAAATTCATCCCACGACTTGGTGTCGAGGGTGCGCAGATACCGGAACTTCAGGCGACTGATCGCTGACACAGCATCCTGATCCATAACCTCAACAATCCCATTCGAAGCCGCCGCGCTACACGAATTGGGAGATTTGTATCAGATTGCTATCACCGGTGGTCGATAATCCGCCCCGGCGCGCGGCTCAGTTGCCGATGGTGAAGCAGGTATTGCAGAAGTCGCTGCCGAACTCCGTCAGCCGCAGACTCTTGCGCACGATCTTGGGCGCGCGCCCGGCCTTCTTCAGCGCCGCCTCCACTACCGGCTGCACCTCGAGCACCATGTACCGGCTGAGCACCACCGGATCATCGGAGACCTGGGTCAGCCCCAGACGGTTCAGATTGATCAGATAGGTGCGGGAGCGGTCCGGGTAGCGGACTCCGGCCTGTTCCGGCACCGAGGTCAGATCACCGGTCACCAACTCCGAGCCGATGCCGAGCGGACGATTGGTCCGCACATCGACCGTCGGCTGCGGTCCGTTCAATGCCATGAACCGCAGAATGCGCGCCTCGTCCGGCGCCAACTCGTCGAGGATCCGGTCATAGGCGGGATGCACATCCTCGGTGAAATAGACATCGGCCGAGCGGGCCAGCAGCGCATCGCCGCGGCGGCGCAGCTCCTCACTGCTCGCCGAGTGCAGCGGCGCGCCGATGCCGATCGCCTGCTGCTGCGACGCACCGTTGGAAGCCGGTACATAGCTGACGATTTCGCGCACCGACCCCTCGGTGACGCCCAGTGCGCTGCGCGCGATGGAGCGCAGCGCGTTGCCGGTGCGCTCGGCGATATCGGCCGACGACTCACCGTCGAGCGCGGCCTGGGTGATCTCCTTGGTCACCTCATAGGTCGTCTCGACGGCCCACTGACTGCCGCGCACCACGGAGCCCGCGGCGAGTCCCGCCGCCCGGAACACACCGCGAATCAGCCTCGCCTCATTGCTGATCTGCCGCTGTTCGACATCCGAGCTGCGCTCCACCGAGCGGGAACCGGCCCGGGCCAGGTCCTGTCCGGTCCTGTCGTCTGTCACGTCTACTCCGATGTATTGCCTAGTGAACGAATACGCCCACAGATTATTGCCCTCGAGCTTTCCAGGTATGCGTAACCGAGAGCCGAGTGGGCCAGCACTCACGCCGACCCCTGCCGTCGAACGTGTGGTGGTCGTCATTGTCTCCGGCGCCGGTTGACAGTACGACATTCTGGACACACAGTGTGACTGATGTCTCAGACAATCCGCTGTGGCTCGGGACACTCGCGGTGGACCGGCTTCTCGATCTCACAGTAGGGTCCGTCTGCCGACTGGGTGCTAGTTTGGGATGCCGGTGAGGCGGCGGTCACCGGTATATCGGCAGGAGGGTGTCGTGTTGGAGAGTGTTTTCGGGATTCACCCGACGATCCTCCTCGAGTTAGTGACTATCCCGCTTTTCACTGGAATCATCGGCTACATCACCAACTGGACCGGCATCCTCATGCTGTTCAAGCCGGTCGCCTTCCACGGCGTGCATTTACCCGGGCTGCGCGCGCTGTTTCCCTTCCTGCCCAAGCGAATTCAGGTGCTTCCGCTACTGAGTTACGACGGCCGAATCGGCTGGCAGGGCATCGTGCCCTCACGCGCGGACAAAATGGCGAGCATCGCCGTCGACAAGGGCCTGGCGAAACTCGGCAGCGTCGCCGACTTCTATCGCGAACTCGAACCGGACAAGCTCGCCGAACACCTCGCCAATATCGCCGATGCACAGATCAAGGACATCGTCGAAGAAATCCTGCGCCGCGAGCACCCGCAACTCTGGTACAACCTGCCGACCGGTGTGCGGGAGATGATTCATGCGCGGGTCCGCCAGCAGCTGCCCGATATTCTGCGTGAGCTGACCGAGGAATTGGGCGCCAATATCGATCAACTGCTCGACGTCAAGCAGATGGTCATCCGCTATTTCCAGGCGCGCCCGCACCTGCTCAACACCCTTTTCCAGGTGCTCGGCGCCAAGGAACTGCGTTTCATGCAGAACTTCGGTTTCTACTTCGGCGCGCCGATGGGTGTGGTGCTGGTCGGGATTCTGCATGCGACCGGCTGGTCGACGCTGGTGGTGCTGCCGATCGGCGGCGTCATCATCGGCTGGGTGGTCAACTGGATCGGCCTGAATATGATCTTCGCGCCCGCCTACCCGAAGTGGTGGTGCCCGTGGCGGCAGGGTCTACTGATCAAGCGGCAGTCCGAGATCACTGATGGCTACGCCGAATTGGTCTCCAGCCAGGTGATGACCGTCGCCAATATCGGTGACGAACTGCTCAACGGCCCGCGCTCGGACCGGACCATGCAGATGCTCGAGGACACCTTGCGCCCGGCCGCGGACCGCGCGCTCGGACCCGCGAGACCCGCGGTGAAGTTCATGCTCGGCAGCCGGGAGTACGACTCGCTGCAGTCGACGCTGACCACCGAGGCGATGTCCATCGCGCCGATCGCCTTCGCCGATCCGGACTTCAACGTCCAGCAGGGTAGGCAAATCAACGACTACATCGCCAAACAGATGTCGGCGCTGAAGCCTCCGGACTTCGTGGATATGCTGCGATCGGCGATCAAACAGGACGAATGGCTCCTTTTTCTGCATGGCGGCGTGTTGGGGCTCTTCGCCGGATACGCTCACATCCTGATCTTCGGGACGGGAGTGGCGACATCATGGCTATGACGGAATCTGGCGGCGACGATCTGCAGGCCGCCGGGCAGGGCCATGCGTCGGCGGAGCACTCCGAGGTGGCCGAAACACCCCAGCTCTCAACGGAAATCGCGCGGCTGCCGATCAGCTCGGCCGAGGTCGGAGCCCGCAAGCGGGAGCCAGGGTCGGTGCGCAAGACCGTCCGCGCGACCACCGGAGTCGCCCGGGTCGCGGTGACCGCCGCCGCCGAGGTGACCGCCTGGGGCATCGATACCGCACTCGGTGTCGGCGCGACCGTGGTGCGTGGCAGCATCGCCGGGAATCCACCGCGCGAGGTTCTGGCCGAGGCCGAGGCGGGGGTCCGTGACGCGGTGCGCCGCGCACTGCGGCTGCCCGCCACACCCGAACAGCCTGCCTCCGACGCCGTTCCCACGCTGCGCGAACAGGGTGCCGCGCTGTTGCGCCTGTCGGCGAGCACGCACGGCGAACATGCCGAAACCCATCCCGCCTTCGCCCGCATGCTCGAGGAACTCACCCCCGACGAGGCACGCATCCTGCGCTTTCTCCACCTCGACGGCCCGCAGCCCGCGATCGACATCCGCACCGGACGTCCGCGCGGCCTCGGCGTCGAGCGGATCATCTCCGGCCTCAACCTGATCGGCGAACACGCGGGTCTGCGCTTCCCGAACCGCGTCCAGCAATATCTGCCCAACCTGCGTCGCCTCGGCCTGATCGAATTCGTCAAGGAACCCGTCGGCAACCCGAACCGCTACCAGATCCTCGAGGCCCAATCCCCGGTCCGAGAAGTATTGAAGCGCTCCGGCTTCGGCACCAAGGTCTACTACCGCAGCATTACCCTCACCGGCTTCGGCGCCGACTTCGTACAGACCTGCCTGCCTGTCGTAGTGCAAGACGGTCGCGTCTCCGGCACCAGCTAGGCCCCGCGATCGAAGGGCCGGACAACTCCGCTCGATGTGACCGCCGGTCGGACGGTTGATGGGGAGCCCACTGAATCGGATGCACTCCTCGGTGGTTCGCCGCACCCGGAATGTCTGCGAGGCAGAGTCGCGGTCGATCGGAGGGCTAGTAGTGCCGCGTCCAGATAGCTCCTGCCGCATCCAGCCCTGGGTCCGCGGTCTGTCGAACGTAGCCGAATGGTGGTCGCGCCGTATTCCACCACCTAATGACTACGTTCGGCGAGCAGTCGGAGTGGGTAGCGCAGCAATCTATCTGGACGGGGCACTAGCCTCTTTCGGCTAAAGGGCAGCCCCGGCCGAGGGCGGGCGCCGTCAGCCGGGGCTGGGGCGCCTTCGCCTAGAGGTCAGGCGCCATCGGCCAATTCGAGCCAGCGCTCTTCGGCGGTTTCCTTTTCGGCCAGTACCTGTTTCAGCTCGGTGCCCAGGGTGATGAGTTTCTCCGGGTCGGTGGCGGCGTCGGCCAAGGCGGTGTGCAGGCGCTGCTCGCGTTCGGTGAGCTTATCGATGGCGCGTTCCAGTTTGGCCAGTTCCTTGCGGGCGGCGCGGTAGGCGGCGGAATCGGTGGCGGGGGTTTCGGCGGGCTTGGTGTCGGTGCCGGAACGTGTTGCGGCCGAGTTCGATACGGCACGCTTTTTCAGGTATTCATCGATGCCACCGGGCAGGTTCGTGAGTTTGCCGTCGCCGAACAGTGCCCAGGTCGAGTCGCAGATGCGCTCGATCAGGTAGCGGTCGTGGCTGATCACGACCAGCGTGCCCGCCCAGTTGTCGAGCAGGTCCTCGAGCTGTTGCAGGGTATCGATATCCAGGTCATTGGTCGGCTCGTCGAGCAGCAGCACATTCGGCTCGGCCATCAGGATGCGGGTCAGTTGCAGCCTGCGCCGTTCACCGCCGGATAGGTCGCCGACCGGGGTGCGCTGACGGGCAGGAGTGAAGCCGAGCCGCTCGGCCAGCTGCCCCGCGGAGATCTCCTTGTCGCCCAGCATGATTCGCTGCGCCACCTGCTGCACGGCCTCCAGTACCCGCAGGTCGGTCGGCAGATCGTCGAGTTCCTGAC
Organism: Nocardia sp. NPDC004278; assembly: GCF_053602975.1. Classification (NCBI taxonomy): domain Bacteria; kingdom Bacillati; phylum Actinomycetota; class Actinomycetes; order Mycobacteriales; family Nocardiaceae; genus Nocardia; species Nocardia sp. NPDC004278. The sequence continues at coordinate 172,032 of NZ_JBSGEQ010000007.1, read as the reverse complement.
GCAGCCAGCCGATCTGGACCGTCTGCCCCTGAATGCGTTTGCCCGCAGCGGGTTCGATCGCACCGGCCAAGGTGCGCAGCAGGGTCGTCTTGCCGGAGCCGTTCACCCCGACCAGGCCGACCCGCTCCCCCGGCGCAAGGCGCCAGGTCAAGTCGCGCACCAACTCTCGGCCGTCCGGTGTGGTGAGAGTGGTGTCCTCGAGTTCGATGACGACGCGGCCCAGGCGCTTTCGCGCGAACGCGGCCAGCGAGACGCTATCGCGCGGCGGCGGCACATCAGCGATCAGCGCCTCGGCCGCCTCCACCCGATAGCGCGGCTTGGAGGTGCGCGCCTTCGCACCGCGCCGCAGCCAGGCCAGCTCTTTGCGCGCCAGGTTCGCGCGCCTGGCCTCGGTGGCGTCGGCCTGCCTGGCCCGCTCGGCGCGCGCGAAAATCCAGTCGCCGTAACCACCCTCATAGCTCTCCACCTTGCCGCCGACAACCTCCCAGGTATCGGTGGCGACGGTGTCGAGGAACCAGCGATCGTGGGTCACGACCACCAGCGCGCTGCGGCGGTTGAGCAGATGTTCGGCGAGCCACTGCACGCCCTCGACATCGAGGTGGTTGGTCGGCTCGTCGAGGACGAGCAGATCGAGTTCGCGCACCAGCGCGGCGGCCAGCGCGACGCGGCGGCGCTCGCCACCGGACAGATTGTCGACCGATGTGTCCAGGCCGAGACCGTCGATTCCGATACCCGCCAGCACCGAACGGATGCGCGGGTTCGAGGCCCATTCGTGTTCGGCCATATCGTCGGTCATCGCATCATCGGCGAGTCCGGCCAGCACGACAGCTCCGACGGTCGCGCCGGGCGGCAGCACACCGCGCTGGGTAACCACCGCCATCCGCAGCCCGCCGACCCGGCTCACCCGGCCGCTGTCGGGCGGTTCGAGACCGGTCAGCACCTCCAACAGGGTGGTCTTACCGCCGCCGTTGAGGCCGACGACGCCGATCCGCTCGCCCGCGTGGATACCGAGCGATACGTTGTCCAGGAGCGGTTTGATACCGAAACTCTTGGAGACCTGCTCGAGGTTGATCAGGTTGGACATGGATCCCGCTAGCCCGCCTCTCCGCGCAATTTTCCCGTCGAGAGAGCCTACTCACCTTCCCGCACGGCCCGACGGTCGCGGTCCGGACCCCGGTTTTGGGCATCCCCGACGAGTTACCCATGTCCTCGCGAAATCTGTGGTCGCATAGCCAAATCCGCAATTACTTGCGCAACGAACAGCGTTCGTTTACAGTAGCTTCAGCGAACAGCGTTCGTTACGAACAACGTTAGCGGCGGCGCTTCCGAAGCACAGCCGCAGAATGGGAGCCCCACCTCGCGTCGAGGTGCCAGGGGCGGCACGGATCAAATACGCCTTACTGGAGGTTTCTCATGCACATCGGTCTCGGTCTGCCCATTTCCGATCCCGCCGCTCTGCTCGATTGGGCCCGCCGCGCCGATGCGGGCCCGTTCTCCACCCTCGGCCTGCTCGATCGGCTCGTGTACGACAATCCCGAACCGCTGATCGCGCTCGGCATGATCGCGGGCGCCACCAACCGCATCAAGGTGCAGACCGAGGTGCTCATCGCACCGCTGCGCGAGCCGACGCTGCTCGCCAAACAGGCCGCAACCCTCGACCGCATGTCCGGTGGCCGCTTCGTGCTCGGCCTGGGTGTCGGCGGTCGCGCGGACGATCACATTGCCTCCGGCACCGACCTGCGTACTCGCGGTCGCCGCCTGGACGAACAGATGGCGATCATGCGCCGCCTCTGGTCCGGTCAGCCGCACGGTGCCGACTGCGGACCGGTCGGCCCCGCGCCGCTGCGTCCCGAAGGCCCCGAAATCCTTTTCGGCGGCTTCCAGCCCGCCGCCATCGATCGCGTCGGACGCTGGGGCGGTGGATTTCTCGCCGCCGCCGCACCGTCCTGGGCCGGTGATCTCTTCGATGCCGCCCGTCGCTCATGGAAGGAATACGGCCGCAACGGCGAGCCGCGCATCGTCGCCCAGGTCAATGTCGCACTCGGCGCACCCGACCTGATCGAAGACGCCCGCACCTCGATGGGCAACTACTACGAATTCAGCGGTCGCGCCGATTACATGCTCGCGGGCATGCTCACCACTCCCGACGAGATCCGCACGGCCATCGGCCAATTCGAAGATCTCGGCGCTGACGAGGTCATGCTCTACTGCTACGGCCGCGACGCCGACCAGGTCGACCGCCTCGCCGACGTCATCGCATAACCCCGCGCCAGGCCCAACCAGGCGTGCACTTTTCCAGCTGAGTCCGGCGATCGCAGGATTCAGCTGCAAGTGTTCGCTTCTTTCACAAAAGTCAGCGCTTTCCGGGCGTGTCACTGCTGATGACTCGGGCACCGGGCACCGGTCCGCTGGCCGTGCGCACGCTGCGGCACACACCCGCACCGGCGAGTTCGGCCGCGACCGCAACCGCGCCATCCTCGCTGTCACACAGGAACGCGCAGGTCGGACCGGAACCGGAGACCAATCCGGCAAGCGCACCCGCGCCGACGCCAGCGCGCAATGTTCGACGCAGCTCCGGCTTCAGCGATAGGGCCGCCGCCTGCAGGTCGTTACCCAGCAGGGGCGCAAGCTGTTTCGGGTCACCGGAGGCCAGCGCCTGCATCAGCGCCTGCGGCTCGCCGATCCGGGGCGGGGTGCCGTTCTCGCGTAGTCGGTCGAGTTCGGCGAAGACGGCGGGCGTGGACAGCCCGCCCTTGGCCAGCGCGAGCACCCAGTGAAAAGTATTGCGGGACAATACCGGAAGCAGCCGTTCACCACGGCCGGTGCCGAGCGCGGTGCCGCCGTGCAGCGCGAACGGCACATCGCTGCCGAGTTCGGCGGCGACCGCGAACAATTCGTCGCGAGTCATCCCGACGTCCCACAGCTCGTTCAGGCCGACGAGCGCGGCGGCGGCGTCCGCGCTGCCGCCCGCCATACCACCGGCGACCGGAATGCCCTTATTGATGGCGATTTCCACCAGTGGCGCGCGTCCGGCCAGATGCGCGACGCGCACGGCGGCCTTCCAGACCAGATTGGTGCGATCGGTCGGCACATCGGCGGCGCCTTCGCCGCTGACCCGGACCGACAGCGCGGCGGCGGGCGCGAGCTCCAGATCATCGCTGAGCGATAGCGCTTGGAACACCGTGGTCAGATCGTGATAGCCGTCCGCGCGCACGTCACCGACGCCGAGATGCAGATTCACCTTCGACGGGGCGCGCACGATGACGGGACTTGGCACTACCGACAACACGGTGCTCAAGCCTATCGGGTGGGTCCGACAGGTGCTCAGCTAGAGATGAGACATTCACCGGCCATGTGTCGGACGGTTACAACAGGGCCCCGCCGGTGGCATCGATCCACTGTCCGGTGATCCAGCGCGAATCGTCGGAGGCGAGAAAGGCCGTGATATCGGCGACGTCGCCGGGCTGACCGACCCGGTTCAACGGCGACCACCCGGCGACCAATGCCTCGGTCTCGTCATTGCGCAGCCAGCTCGCGTTCATATCGGTATCGATCACGCCGGGCCCGACGGCATTCACGGTGATGCCACGCGCGCCGAGTTCCTTCGCCAGCGTTTGGGTGAACGTGTCGATGGCGCCCTTGGTCATGGTGTAGGCGATCAGCTGCGGCATTCTCGCCCCGTGCGTGAGGCCGGTGGAGATATTGATGATGCGTCCGCCGCTGCGCAGTCGCTCCAGCCCCAGCCTGGTAACGAAGAACGGCGCCTTCGCATTGACGGCGAAGAGCCGGTCGAAGGCTGTCTCATCGGTACCGCCGATCGGTTCGCGGATGCCGTCGATGCCCGCGTTATTGACGATGATGTCCACACCGTCGGCATGTGCGTCGAATGCGGACCACAGTGCCGCGGCATCGCCGGGCACGCCGAGTTCGGCCCGGATCGCGAAGGCCGAACCGCCCGCCGCCTCGATGGCGGCGACGGTCTCCTTCGCCGCCTGCTCATTGCCGTTGTAGTGCACGGCGACGCGCGCACCCTCTTGCCCCAGCCGTTGCGCAATCGCCCGGCCGATACCGCGACTGCCACCGGTTATCAGTGCCGTCTTGCCGTCGAGCCGACCGGTTCGCAGCTGTGCACCCATCATGAGCCCTTTCTCTAGCGATCACTACAGAACGGACGTTAGCACATTATCTAGCGACCGCTATAGAATGGCCGGGTGAGTGCACCGACCAGGGGACGCCCCCGCTCGTTCGACCGGGATGCCGCGCTGGAAAAGGCGCTGCGACTGTTCTGGGCGCGCGGCTACGAGGCGACTTCGATCGGCGATCTGACCGCGGCGATGGGCATCGGAGCACCGAGCCTGTACGCCGCATTCGGCGATAAGGCGACGCTGTTCAACGAGGTGGTGCAGGTCTTCGGCACCCGCTACGGCGGATTCATCCCGCGCGCCCTCGCCGAGGAGCCGACGGCCGAGGCGGCGGTGCGCCGCATGCTGCGCGAGGCGGCGACGGAGTACACCCGGCCCGATTGCCCGCACGGCTGCCTGGTGATGAGCGCGGGACTCAACACCACCAGCACCGAAATCGCCGAGATGCTGCGCACGATTCGCAATCGGAATGTGGCGGGCTTCGCGGCGCACATTCAGGCGGATATCGATGCGGGCCTGCTGCCGCCCGAGACCGATGCGACCACGCTCGCGCGTTATGTGGGCACGGTCATGCAGGGCATGTCACAGGCATCCCGAGACGGTGCGAGTCCCGCACAGCTGGAGCAGGTCGCCGAAATGGCCATGCACGGTTGGCCTTCCACCGTTCGCGCGTGAACACGTCACCAACATAAGGAACGAGATCTGCCGTCGAGCTCGTCAGCATCCGAGTCACGGGGTTATTCCGAAAACAGCTGGACGATGGGAACTATCCGAACTTCCGGAACGACCAATCGATGGCAGGGCAATCAACACTTGCGCCCAATACCCTCGGGGGGTATGTTTCATTTGCGTCGGGGATACCCCCGCACCGTATGATCGAATGCGAGCGAAGGAGTCGGACATGGCCACCAGCACCTACACCGTCACGGGGATGACCTGCGGACACTGCGTCAACTCGGTCAAGACGGAGATCGGCAAGATCGATGGCGTGACCAGCGTGGATGTCGACCTCGCCACCGGCGCCGTCCGGGTGGACAGCGCCGCACCGCTCGCCGCCGCCGATATTGCCGCCGCCGTGGACGAGGCGGGGTACGAGGTCGCCGTCTGATGCAGGACCGGCTGAGGTTCGCCGCGGTCGGTGGCGGACTGGTCGCGTTGTTCGGTGTCGCACTCGGAATCGGCGCCCTGGTGGGCGAGCCGACCGGGTCGGCACCGGACCACGGCGCGATGGCACACACCGAACAGGACACCGGGCTGTCGGATTCACGATCCGGCTACACCCTGGCCGACCTGACCGCACCCGCGGAGCCGAATCGAGCCGGGGCCCTGCGTTTTCGGATCACCGGACCGGACGCGACGCCGGTCACCCGATTCACCACACAGCACGATAAGAAGCTGCACCTGATCGTTGTCCGGTCGGACGCCACCGGATACCGGCATGTGCATCCGACCATGGACGACACGGGCACCTGGTCCATCGATTGGACCTGGGCGGCGCCCGGCGCCTATCGCGTCTTCGCCGATTTCGTCCCGGAACAAGGTCCGGGCGATCTGGTTCTGAGCCGCACCTTCACCGTCGCGGGAGCGGCTACGACACAACCGCTTCCACCCGAATCGCGGTCGGCCACGGTGGACGGCTACCAGGTGCGCATGACCGGCGAGCTGAGCACCACGGGCAGCGAACTGCGTTTCACCGTGACGCACGACGGCGCGCCGGTGACCGATCTCGAACCCTACCTCGGTGCGTACGCACATCTGGTCGCATTGCGCGCCAACGACCTCGCCTACCTGCACGTCCACCCGCAAGGCGAAATCGGCCGCACGCCAGCCGGTCCGGAGGTCACCTTCCACGCACAGGCCCCGAGCGCGGGCCAATATCGGCTGTATCTAGACTTCTCCCACGGCGGCGTCGTGCACACCGCGGAATTCACCGTGCGCGTCGAATCATCCACAGCGCCATCCACATCCAGCGGTGCACACCATCCGGATGGCGGTCACCCATGACCGCAGCCGCCGACCGGCCTCGATCGAGCCGACAATCGGTGCGTTGACCTGCGCAATCTGCGCGGCACATGCGGTGCGGCGGCTTGGCTGAATTCGATAGGTCACGGCGGCTACCACATTCACCCCAGCGAAGACAAAAGTTCGTTATCCACAATCCGTTTCGACAGGGCAGCTGATTGTGCAGCTGGCGGCGTTGGTCGCACCGAACGCCCTCCCGTCACACCAGCAACAGAAACCGACCAGTCCGCCCATTACGATTCGGCCCGAACGTCGTCCGATCAACCGAACGCACTGCCCATGACGGAATTACGCCTGGGCGGCGAGGCGGACGAAGGCTGCGGTGTCGAGGGTTTCGCCGCGGGCGGTCGGGGAGATTCCGGCGGCCAGTAGACGGCGTTCGGCCTCGGCGGGGGAGCCTGCCCAGGTGCCGAGTGCGGCGCGCAGGGTTTTGCGGCGTTGGGCGAAGGCGGCGTCGATGACCTCGAAGACGCGACGGCGGTGCACTTCATCCATCGGCCATGGCGGTTCGGCGTAGCGCTGGATGCGGACCAGACCGGATTCGACGCGCGGCACCGGCCAGAAGACCTGGGTGCCGACCGCGCCCGCGCGGCGCACGGTGCCGAAGAAGCCCGCCTTGACGCTGGGAACGCCATAGATGCGGCCGCCCGGCTCGGCGGCCAGGCGATCGGCCACCTCCGCCTGCACCATCACCAATGAGGTTGTGATGCTGGGCAATTCGGCCAGCAGATGCAGCAGCACCGGCACTGCCACGTTATAGGGCAGGTTCGCGACCAGCGCGGACGGCGATACCGGCAGGTCCCGCGCGCGCACCCGCAGCGCATCGGCCTCGACGACGCTCAGCTGCCCGGCCAGTTCCGGCGCACGGTCCGCGACGGTCACCGGAAGATGCCGCGCGAGAACCGGATCGATCTCCACCGCGACGACCGAATCCACCACATCGAGCAGCGCCAATGTCAGCGAGCCGAGCCCGGGCCCGACCTCGAGCACCGCATCCCCGCGCCCGACCCCCGCGGCCGCGACAATGCGCCGCACCGTATTGGCATCGTGCACGAAGTTCTGCCCGAGCTGCTTGGTCGGGCGCACGCCCAGCCGTTCGGCCAGTGCCCGCACCTCGGCGGGGCCGAGTAGCGCAGCGCTTCCACGAGCGGAAATATCGGGTTCGGACACGTCCGACAACGTATCAACCCGTTGTGAGTGGGACTCAGCCGATGCCGAGGCGGCTGGTGCAGGCGGGCCAGGCGCCCCAGCCCTGGCCGGCGCGGGTGATTTCGGCGATGGCGATCTGCTCTTCGCGGGTGGCAAGGTCGGCGCGGGGCGCGTATTTCAGTCCGCCCTGGCGCTCCCAGGTGCTCTGGTCGAATTGGATGCCGCCGAAGTAGCCGTTGCCGGTATTGATGGCCCAGTTACCGGTGGATTCGCAGCGGGCCAGCGCATCCCAGATCACACCGTCGCGCACGGGCGGCACCTCGGTGCCGGGCTTGGCGCCCTTGCGAACGGTCTTGGGCTGTGCGGTCACCGTGACAGTGGCGGAGACCGGCTGTCTGCTCACCTCTTCGCCGTTGACCATGGTGACGGCGAAGGTGACGTCCTGCACCCCGGGTGCGCCGAGACTCTCCACCACCGACCGGCTCATATTCATGGTCGTATCCTCGATCACATTCTCCGGCGGATCCAGCGGCATCGTCTCGACCTTGTTCTCGATGCGCTTGCGGGTCACCACGATGCGCAGCCCATCGGTGAGCGGGGTGGTCGGCGCGGGCTCGACACTGTCCTGCTGGATCAGCGGAATGCCCGCGACGGCAAGGAAATCACCGACGGTCGGCGCGGCCAGCCGGACGTCGACGTAATTGCCGATGCCGTCGAGCAGCGATACCGAGCGTGGGCTGGCGATCTGCAATGCCGCGCCCTCCAGCGGCAGCCGCTCGGTGCGGGCCGGGGAGACGTAAACCTCGCGGGGCAGATGCAGCTGATCGACCACATCGCCCGCGGTCAGGCCGGTGGACCACACCTTCTCGACCTTGCCGTCCAGCGTCAGCGCGACCTCACGGGCCCGGTTGAAGGTAATGGTGGCGCCATCGGTAATCGTCGCGGCCAGCGCGGGCCGGACCAGGTCGCGGTCGCCCACATCGAACCCCGCGGCCTTCAACACTCCGCCGACATTGGGCGACATGGTGGTCTGCGTCATCTGTTCGCCATCCACGACAACCGTGACCGTCTTGCGGTTCACGATCGCCATCGCGGCACCGACGATCAGTGTCACCAGCAGCGCCGCAACCGCCGCGTACAGCAGCGGCGAGCGGGACTGGTTGATCCTCGTGAATGGAGACATGGTCACAGCACGATAACGAAGGGGTCAGGGGTCGACAACCGCAGACTTATGAGCGGCGGGTTTCAATATCACAAATCAATATCGACACCGCAGGTAAATCACAAAACGTGCCGAGTCAAGTGACCTAGAACACACACGCCCATCCAGCCCCCTTACACATTGACGGAGGCTGCGAATGTCGGCGTCCGAACAAGATCGCGAAAACGGCTTCTCGCGCGCTGCCACCAGAACTCACGTTCGATCTTGAACAGAAATGCAATCGATTCAGATGCCGTAAATGCGGCGGGCGTTCGCGGTGGTTATTTTCGCGAGCTCCACCGGGTCCTGTTCCCGCAATTCCGCGAGGGCGCGCGCGGTGTACGGCAGGCAATACGGTTCATTGGGCGCACCGCGGAACGGATGCGGAGTCAGATACGGCGCATCGGTCTCCACCAGAATCTGGTTATCGGGCACCACCTTGGCGGCCTCACGCAATTCGTGGGCGTTCTTGAAACTCACCGTCCCGGAGAAGCTGAGGATGTAGCCCTCGGCCACGCACGACATCGCCATATTGGCGTCAGAGGAAAAGCAATGGAAGATCACGGTTTCCGGCGCGCCCTCGTCCAGCAGCACCGTCAGCAGATCGTGATCGGCCTCGCGGTTGTGGATCATCAGCGGTTTGCGCAGGCGCTTGGCCAGGTCGATATGCCAGCGGAAGCCCTCGACCTGATCCTCGATATCGGCGCAGCCCTCGAGCTTGCCCGGCCAGTAGTAATCGAGTCCGGTCTCCCCGATCGCGACGACGCGCGGATCGGCGGCCAAACGCTCCAGCTCGGCCTTGGTCGCGTCATCGAGCGCATTCGCCCGCGTCGGATGCAGGGCGACGGCGGCGAACACCCGGCGGTCCCAGTTCGCGGCCTGTACGGCCCACTGCGCGGCGGCCAGATCGTCGGCGACGGTGACCACCTGGCCGACACCGACCGCGGCCGCACGGTCCACGATCACGGCCGTCGACTCCGCATCGGTCGCCCCGCAGGCGTCCAGATGCGTATGCGCGTCCACCAGCGGCGCGAGCGGATCCGGCAATTCCGGCGCGGCTCGCTTGGCGCTGCGCTCGCTCATCGGCGGGCTCCGGTGCGGTAGTACACCGACGCTGGGCGGCGGTCATCGTCTCCGGGGATATTCACGTGAGCGTCGGAATTCACGCGCACTACAGTAGATGCACCATGAGCGAGCGTAGCGAGCGAATCAAAGACACGGGCGCCTCGCGCATGACGGAGCCGAGCGCCAGCGAGGTGCAGTCATGAGCGAAGCTGACCGCCCCGCCTTCTACATCACCACGGCCATCGCCTACCCGAACGGTGCGCCGCATATCGGGCATGCCTACGAGTACATCTCGTCCGACGCCCTCGCCCGCTTCAAGCGGCTCGACGGATATGACGTCTTCTTCATGACCGGCACCGATGAGCACGGGCAGAAGATGCAGCAGACCGCGGTCGCGGAGGGCGTGCCGGTGGAGGAGCTCGCCACGCGCAACTCCGATGTGTTCGAGGCGATGGACAAGAGGCTCGATGTCTCCTTCGACCGCTTCATCCGCACCACCGATGACGATCACCAGGTGGCCAGCGTCGCGATCTGGGAGCGGATGCTCGCCAACGGCGATATCTACCTGGACAACTATTCGGGTTGGTATTCGGTGCGCGACGAGGCGTTCTACACCGAGGAAGAGACGACGCTGCTCGAGGACGGCACCCGGATCTCGACCGAGTCGAAGACGCCGGTCACCTGGACCGAGGAGTCGAACTACTTCTTCCGCCTGTCGAACTACCAGGACAAGCTGCTCGCACTCTACGACGAACATCCCGAATTCATTGCGCCCGCAACGGCTCGCAATGAGATGGTGAGTTATGTGAAGGCGGGTCTGAAGGACCTGTCCATCTCGCGTACCACCTTCGACTGGGGCGTGCCGGTGCCCGGCCATCCCGATCATGTGATGTACGTATGGGTGGATGCGCTCACCAACTACATCACCGGCGTCGGCTTCCCGGATACCGAATCGGCTGCGTTCCAGCAGTTCTGGCCCGCGGACGTGCACATCATCGGCAAGGACATCACCCGGTTCCACACCGTGTACTGGCCCGCATTCCTGATGTCGGCCGGGATCGAGTTGCCGAAACGCGTTTTCGTGCACGGGTTCCTGTACAACAAGGGCGAGAAGATGTCCAAGTCGGTCGGCAATGTGGTCGACCCGCTCGCGCTGGTCGACGAATACGGCGTCGACGCGCTGCGCTTCTTCCTGCTGCGCGAGATCTCCTACGGTCAGGACGGCAGCTACAGCCACGAGGCGATCGTCGGCCGGATCAATACCGATCTGGCCAATGAATTCGGAAATCTGGTGCAGCGCAGCCTGAAGCTGGTCGCACGCGACTGTGGCGGCGTGGTGCCGACGCCGGGCGAATTCACCGATGCCGACCGCGCACTGCTCGACCGCGCGAACGAGCTGTTGGCGCGCTGCCGCACCGAATTCGACAGCCAGCAGATGCATCTGGCGCTGGAGGCGATCTGGCTGACCCTCGGCGAGGCGAACAAGTACTTCTCCGCCGAGGCTCCGTGGGCACTGGCCAAGACCGGCACCGAGGAATCGCTGGCCCGCGAGGCCACGGTGCTGTACGTGACCATCGAGCTGCTGCGCATCGTGGCCATCCTGGTTCAGCCGGTCATGCCCGAATCCGCGGGCAAGATCCTCGATCTGCTCGCCACGCCGAAGCGGACGTTCGCCGATATCGCAACGCCGCTGGTCCCCGGCACCCCGCTGCCGGAGCCGGTGGCGGTCTACCCGCGCTACGTCGAGCCGAAGAAGTAGCCCCGCCCGAGCACGACAGAGCCCCCGAACTTCACGAGAAGGTCGGGGGCTCTTCGCACTCGCTTACTTCCAGCGCTCGAGCAGACGGTTGATCTCGGTGGTCAGCGCCGATTGGAGCAGGGGCCCGAAGCTGATTCGGCCGACGCCCTGATCGGCGAACACGGCCCGATCGGATTCGCCGGGCACCCCGACCATGCTGATCGGCCGCGGCAGTTCACTGGTCAGCCGCCGGATATCGGCGTCGGCACGCACACCCGCCGGGAACAACGAGTCGGCGCCCGCCTCGGCGGCCAGCCGCAGGCGTGCGATGGCACGGTCGACACGGTCGCTATCGGCGCCGTCCTGGCGCATGAACAGGTCGGTACGGGCATTGATGACCACATGCACGCCCGCGGCATCGGCGAACTGCCGCAGCCCGTGCACCAGATGGGCATGCTCCTCGGCGGTGCGCAGCCGACCGCCCTCGCTGTGCACCGTGTCCTCGATATTGAGACCGATCGCGCCCGCCTCCAGCAGACCCTCGATCAACTGGGCGGGCTCGAGGCCGTAACCGGATTCGATATCGACCGAGACCGGAACTTCGACGGCATCGGTGATCTGCCGAACGCGGGCCAGCAGCTCCGCGAACGTCATACCTTCCTTATCGCTGCGCCCGATCGAATCGGCGACCGGATGACTCCCCAGGGTCAGCGCCGAAAACCCGGCCGCCACAGCAACATTCGCCGACCACGCGTCCCACACCGTCGGAAAGACGCCGGGATCGCCGGGGATATGCAATTCGAGAAACGCCTTCGCCTTGCTTTCCAAAGAGGTCATACACCGATCATCGTCTCGACCGTGATCGATGGCACTATGACACTCCCCATGCACGCACCCGGGAGTGTCGGCGATGGCGCGTCGCGCTACGAACTGTCGCTGCCATTGCGGCGGGAAGTCAGGACCGCGTCGTAGAGTTCGCGCCGCGAGACCCCGGTTTCCGCCGCCACCTGCGCACAGGCGTCCTTGAGGCGGATACCTTCGGCGGTCAGCGATTCGACCTCCTCGACCAGTTCGGCGGGATCGGCCGAGGTCGGCTGCGCGCCTTCGAGGACAACGGTGATCTCGCCGCGCGCCCCGTCGACCGCCCAGGCGGCGAGTTCACCGAGGTTGCCGCGGACGACCTCCTCGTAGGTCTTGGTCAGCTCCCGGCAGACCGCGGCGCGCCGGTCTGGACCGAGCACCTCGACCGCATCGGCCAGGCACTCGGCCAGACGGTGCGGCGCCTCGAAGAATACGCAGGCCCGCGGCTCGGTGCGCAAGGTGCGCAACCACTCCCGGCGCTGGCCGGATTTGCGTGGCGCGAATCCGTCGAAGCAGAACCGCTCCACCGGAAGCGCGGACAGGGCCAGTGCCGTGGTCACCGCCGATGGGCCCGGCAGACAGGTGACCGGGAGCGCGCGCTGCACGCAGGCGACCACCATGCGATAGCCCGGATCGCTCACCGACGGCATGCCGGCATCGGTCACCAGCAGCACCGTGCGACCGCTCTCGATCTCATCGAGCAGCGCCGGAATCTTCGCGGCTTCCACATGATCGTCGAAGCGCACCACCCGTCCGGTGATCTCCACCCCGAGCGCCTTCGCCAAGCTGCGGGTGCGCCGGGTGTCCTCGGCCGCGACGATATCGGCGGATCCCAGCGCTTCACGCAGCCGTTGCGACGCATCGCCGATATCCCCCATCGGCGTCGCCGCGAGCACCAACCGACCCGCCGTCACCTCGCTCCTCCGCCTCCCCGGATCTTTTGCCGGTCCTCGCGATTCTGTCATCACGCGAAAGTGAATCCCGTGTCGGGTAATCACAACCGATGCCGACACGCAGGCGGACTCGCCGCACCCTGATCTGCGGGTGGTGCTCGCGGATCCCCTCGACCGCGGTTCGAGGTGTGATTCCAGTTGCGGCGCGCAAACCGGTGCGGGTCTCGATGGCGCGCACAGCATACGATCGGGGCGTGACCCAGGTGACCGACCAGCGCGCGACCGTAGCCAAGGCCGTGCCCTCTTGGTCGAGCCCCGCACCACTGCGGCCAACGCCCGATTTCGGGCCGCTCGACAAGATGCAGGGGTGGGTGGTCACCGCGGTCCTCACCACGATCACGGGCCTGACCCGGTTCATCATGCTGGACTATCCGACCGACGCGTACACCCCGGTCTTCGACGAGAAGCACTACGCGCCGCAGGCCTGGCAGATCCTCACCGGCGGCGGTGTCGAAGACAATCCCGCATACGGGCTGGTGGTGCATCCCCCGATCGGCAAACAGCTGATCGCGATCGGCGAGTGGATGTTCGGCTACAACGGCTGGGGCTGGCGGTTCAGCGCGGCGCTGGCGGGCACGGTGCTGGTGCTACTGGTCATCCGGATCGTGCGGCGGATGGCACGTTCCACCATGATCGGCGCGATCGCGGGAATTCTGCTGATCGCCGACGGACTCACCTTCGTCTCCTCGCGCATCGGCATGCTCGACATCTTCATGGCGGTGCTGGTCACCGCCGCATTCGGCTGTCTCATCGTGGACCGCGACGAGGTCAGGACCCGAATCGCCCTGGTGGACTACCAGGGTCGGATCGACGCGAGCGAATGGGGTCCGCGACTGGGGGTGCGCTGGTGGCGCTTCGGTGCCGGAGTGCTACTCGGACTCTCCTGCGGCACAAAGTGGTCCGGCATGTACTTCATCCTTGCGTTCGGCATCATGAGCGTCTGTTTCGACGCGGCAGCGCGGCGCACCTACGGTGTACGCCGCCCGTGGGTCGGCACGGCGGTGCGCGATATCGGGCCCGCGCTGTACGCGCTGGTGCTGATCCCGCTCGGGGTGTACCTGGCCAGCTACTGGGCCTGGTTCTCAAGTGAGGACGGGGTGTTCCGGTACGCGGTCGGCAATCAGGTCGGTCGCGACGGACCGTGGTCGTTCCTCCCGAACGCCCTGCGCTCACTGTGGTACTACAGCGGCGAGACGCTGCGCTTCCACGAGGGCCTGACCAATTCCGCGGGTAACCATCACCCCTGGGAATCCAAGCCGTGGACCTGGCCGATGGGGCTGCGGCCGATGCTCTACTACTACGCCGATAACGGTGTCACCGGCTGCGGTCAGACCCAGTGCGTCAAGGCGGTCATGCTGATCGGCACCCCGGCGATCTGGTGGATCGCATTCCCGGTGCTGGCCTGGATGCTGTGGCGCAGTGTGGTCCGCCGGGACTGGCGCTATGCCGCGATCCTCACCGGCTACGGCGCTGGACTGGTGCCCTGGTTCTTCACCCTCGATCGCCAGATGTACTACTTCTACGCCGTGCCGCTGGCCCCGTTCCTGGTGATGGGGATCGCGCTGGTCTGCGGCGATATTCTCGGCCCTGCCCGCTCGACGCCGATACCGCGAAGTCCCGCGGGCACCTATCTGCCCGCGGTACCGAGCGAGCGGCGCAGCCTCGGACTCCTCGCGGTCTGCATCTATCTCGGTCTGGTGATCGCCAACTTCATCTGGCTCTGGCCGATCCTGACCGCCCTCCCGATCACCCCGGGCAACTGGCACGACCATCTCTGGCTGCCCAGCTGGCGCTGAGGCCGCGTCTCGACCGACGACCGGCCCCGCCACGGGACCTGCGGCTAAGTCTCCAGAGCCGACTTGACGTACCGCAGCGCCGCTTCGTCATCGAGGCCGAGGCGTCGAATGGTGGCGACGTAGTCGGTCGCCGCCCGACCCGCCAGATCCTTGGTCGGATCGCCCGAAGATGCGATGAAAGAGCCCTGTCTGCCCCGGGTTTCGACCACCCCGTCGGCCTCGAGTTCCCGATAGGCACGGGCGACGGTATTCGGCGCGAGCCCGAGCTGCGCGGCGAGGGCACGCACGGTCGGTATCTTCGTGCCCGCCGTCAACTCTCCCGAGCGCACCTGCGCGATGACACCGAGCCGCAGCTGCTCATAGGGCGGAATCGACGAATCATGGGTAACGGTAATGGTGAACATCGCAGGCTCACACATCATCTCGCGACAGTGGGCAGGACATGCACCGCGGTCCGCCGCGTCCGGAACCCAACTCCGAGCCCGGGATCCGCAGCACCTCGATACCCGCATCCTCGAGCCGGGTATTGGTCATATCGTTGCGCTCGTAGGCGACAACCACGCCGGGCGCGAGCGCCAGGGTGTTGTTCCCGTCGTCCCACTGCTCGCGTTCGGCGGTGATGACATCGAGTCCGGTATCGATGACCCGCAGCTTGCCGATGCCCATCGCCTCGGCGGCCGCCGGCAGGAACGGATCGGGACCGCGCACGCTCACCCTGGCCTGGTCGATGCGGCCGCCATAGTCGTCCTCGCGATGAATGGTGAACGCGCACAGCGAATCCCGGACCGCCGGATACATCACGACGGCATCGGTGTCGACCATGGTGCAGACGGTGTCCAGATGCATGGTCGCCCGGTTCTGCGCGATCGGGACGACCAGCACGGTGTGCGCGAGATCGTCGTCGAACAGACTGCGCGCCAGCGCTTCCGCGCCCGCGGGCGAGGTGCGCTCACCGACGCCCACCGCCACCACCCCCGGCGCGAGCAGCAGCACATCACCGCCCTCGATCGGCGCGGTATGCGATTCGTAGGCCCGCCGCACCCCGAGGAAGCGCGGATGGAACGCATAGATCAGATCCGTCAGCGAGGTCTCGCGCATCCGGGCGGGCAGGGCGAGTGAGGTGATCGCGACCCTCGGGCCGACCCAGAAGGACGAATCCCTGGTGAACAGCAGATTCGGCAGCGGATCGATGACGAAGTCCGCGCCGTGGTGCATGCGGCGCACCAGCGAGGTGTTGTCACCGCCGAAGGGCAGTTCATCGAAGGTCATCCCGGACATCAGGATGTTGGCCAGATCCCTGGCCCGGGCGCCGCGCAGGAAGGCCGCGAGTTCGTCGGCCAGGGTATGGCCGAGTTTGCGCGCGTCGACGGCCCCGGAGATGCCCTGGATGCGGGCGGCGCCGCTCACCGAGAGGGTTTCGGCGAGCAGATCCGCGAGCAGCAGCACCTCGACGCCGCGCTCGCGCAATACGCCGCTGAAGGTGTCGTGCTCCTGCTGGGCTCGCTCGACCCAGGGGATGCCGTCGAAGAGCAGTTGATCGTTATTGCGCGGAGTCAACCGCCGCAGCTCGTCGCCGGGCCGATGCAACAGCACCGTGCGCAGGGTGCCGACCTCGGAGGTGACCGCCAGCCGCCCGCCCGGTTCACCGACACCACCCAGCCCACTGCCCGCATCGTCCGCACCGCCTTCGTGCCCCGCCCGCACCGCGTCTGCTCCCATGATCCGACCGTAGTTCGCCGAGGGCGTAAGAGCACGCAATTGGGTGTGCCCGATTCTCACCCCAGCACACCCTAACCTGAAGTATTGTTCAGGTGAATGGAGGAGCGTGATGTCGACAACCGATTGGCGGGCGAAGGAGCTGACCCCCGGGCAGCTGTCCGAGCGTAGCGGAGTAGCGGTCTCCGCGTTGCACTTCTATGAACGCGAGGGTCTCATCACGAGCCGTCGCACGAGTGGAAATCAACGCAGATACGCGCGCGAAACGCTGCGCCGCGTCGCCTTCATCCGCATCTCGCAGCGGGTCGGCATTCCGTTGAGTGAAATCCGCGCCGCCCTGGACAAACTCCCCGAGGGCCGCACGCCGACCCGGCGCGACTGGGAAACCCTGTCCACCACCTGGCGCGCCGACCTCGACGATCGCATCACCCAGCTGACTCGCCTGCGCGATAACCTGACCGGCTGCATCGGCTGCGGCTGCCTCTCGCTCGGCAGCTGCCGACTGGTCAATGAACACGACCGCCTCGGCGAGCAGGGTCCCGGTGCCCGGGTACTCGATGTGACGCTCAATTGCCCTTCGAAACCAGCAGCCTGTTGAACCGATCACCGATGCGGCGCATGAAGAATTCGTACGGGTAGGCGAATTTGCGTGCCCACCAATAGCCGAAACGAACATCGAAAGAGGTGTAGATGAGGAACTGATTGCGCTCGATACCGCGAAGTATCACCGCCGCAACATGGTCCGGCGTAACGGCGTGTGCGGTGAACGCGGCGGTGAGTCGCTGGATCCGTCTGTCCTGCTTGTCTACACCGACGAGTTCGAAGGTCTGCACCAGGGGCGTATTCACCGCGCCGGGCACCACCAGATGCACTGAAATGCCGTGGCGCTGTAGGTCGAATCGCAAAACCTCGGAGACGCCGCGGATGCCGTACTTGGCCGCACTGTAGGCGGCATGCCATGGCAGTGCCAGGATTCCGGCTGCCGAGGAGACATTCACCAGCGCCCCACCGCGTTTCGCGCGGACCATCGGCGGTACGAAGTTCTCGATCACGTGGATCGGGCCCATCAGGTTGACGTCCACCATCTTTCGCCAATGCCGATGCTCGAGATTCTCGACCGTGCCCCAGGTGGAGGTGCCCGCGATATTCATCACGATATCGAGGCTGTCGAATTCGGCGTGCACATCGGTCGCGAATGCGGTGACCGCGTCATAGTCGGTGATATCGAGGGCACGCGACGCCAGGACCACACCGCCCGCCTCCTTGATGGTGCGCACCGTATCCTCCAGCCCTTCGGCATTGATATCGGTGAGCACCAGTTCGGCTCCGGCTGTTGCCGATGCCAGTGCGGTCGCCCGGCCGATTCCGCTCGCCGCCCCGGTAACGAGCACCTTCGCGCCCCGCACTGTCTTCCCGCGACCAAAGCCAAGCACACCGGATCCCATCTCGAATAGCGTGAATCGGTGCTCCGCACGTTACGCGGCGAACGCGCTGCTCTGAAGCCCGGGCAAGGTTTAGAGCTCGGAACCGACCCGCCCGCGACACGCCGGGGTTTCGGACTACCGCCCCAGCACCGCCAGCATCCCCGCGACGGCTCGCGGCCAGGTGAACTGCTCGGCCCGGTTGCGCGCCGCCTTCCGACGCCCGGCGGTCGGCAGGGCGAGCACATCGGTGACCGCCTGGGCGAACGCGGACGGCCGATCGGCGGCGACCGCGCCGCATTCGGCGGTCACGATATCGGCGAGCGCCGAGGACCGGCTCGCGACCACCGGGGTGCCCGCGGCGAGCGCCTCCAACGCGGCGAGGCCGAATGTCTCATGCGGACCGGGCGCCAGTGAAACATCGGCGGTGGCGAGCAGTTTTGCCACCATGGCCCGGTCGGTGATGAATCCGGTGAAATGTACGGCGGGCAGTCCGCCCGGCAGCGGCGGCAGAGCGCGGGCCCGGCGCTCCAAGGCCTCCCGCCGCGGTCCCTCCCCCGCGACGACCAGCCGGGCCTCCACGCCAGCCTTCCGCAGCGCCCCGATGGCCTCGATACTGCGATCCACCCGTTTCTCCACCGACAACCTGCCGCAGTGCACCAGCAGCGGATGTCCGGGTACGCCGAGATCGGCACGTAGTCGGTAATCGCGGCGGCGTGGACTGAACAACTCCAGATCCACCCCCAGCGGCACCAGTTCGACATTGGGCGCATCGATGCGCAGGAACTCAGCACGCGCGAATTCCGTTGTGCAGACCACGATGTCGTAGTCATCGGCGGTGCGGCGATTGGCGATATCGGCGCAGCGGCGCGCCACCGGCCCGGGCATGACCTGGCCGAGTAGTCGGTCCAGGCGTTCATGGGAGATCATGACGCTGGCCACGTCGCGGGTGCGCGCCCAGCGCCCGAAGCCACGCAGCGTCAGCCGATCCGATACCTCGAGCACATCCGGCCGCAGCCCGGCCAGCACATCGGCCACCCGCCGCGGATCCGCCGCCCGATATCCGCCGGTCCACGGAATGGCCAAGGCGGGCAGGGTTATCCGCACCGCTCCGGTCGGCAGTATCTCCTCGGCTCGGCGCGGTCCGGGCACAATGAGCACCACCTCATGCCCGGCGGCCACATAGCCCTCGCCCAGATGATGCAATGCGGTGCGCAGCCCACCCGACCGCGGACCGTAGAAGTTCGCCAGTTGCACGATGCGCACATCGCCGATCGTGCAGCGAATCGGGTTCCCCCCGGAACCCATGCGCCCAACGGCGCGTGAACACCCGTGAAAGACCTGCTAACGGGCACGCCCTTCGGACCCATCTCGCGCGAAGCGGACCAGGAGCAGTAGTTCGCTGGAGCTGTGCCGATCGTCGTTTGCCAGTTCGACGCATGCGCGCCGGAAGTCTGCGGCGGCGTCGGGATGCATCTCCGGAATCTCGCGCAGCCAGCGGTCGAGCGGGGGCACAGGTGCCAGCCCGGCCCGCACCGCAATCCGATCAGCCGCCAGGACCTAGCGGTCACGCCCGCGTCGTACCCCGGCCCGCCCGGGGCAGATCGAGATCCAATGGGATCCGGCCGACGGCCAGATGGGCTTCCACCTCATCGGCGGGCATCGGCCGCGCGATCAGGAACCCTTGGGCCCGATAGCAACCCAAGCCGACCAGGGTGCGCGCGGCCACCGGCGTCTCGACGCCCTCCCCGACCACACCGAGCCCGAACGACCCGGCCAGCCCGATAATCGATTTCACGATCGCCAAATCGTCGGTGCTCGCGCCGAGGCGCTGCACGAACCCGCGGTCGATCTTCACCGCGTCCACCGGAAGTGCCTTGAGGTGCGAGAGCGAGCTGTAGCCGGTGCCGAAGTCGTCGATCGCGATCTGCACGCCCATCCGCTTGAGCCCGCGCAACGTGACCTGGGTGCGCGCCAGATCCTGCACGACCACATGTTCGGTGATCTCCAGGCAGACCGAACTGCCATCGATGCCGAACAGCCGCAGCATGTCCTCGATCCGCTCCACGAAGTCCAGGCTGACCAGCTGAACGGGCGAAACATTGATCCGCATGACCACATTCGCCGCCAGGCCGCGCCTGCGCCATTCGGCGAACTGGGCGCACGCCGAGCGGATCACCCAGCGCCCCAGTTCACCAGCGAGATTGGTGGCCTCCGCGACGGTGACGAACGCACCGGGCGGCAGTAAGCCCCTGGTCGGATGCAACCAGCGCACCAGCGCCTCCAGCGCGACGACCCGGCCGGTGCGCAGATCGACCTCGGGCTGATAGTGCAGCAGCAGCGATCCATCCGAGACCGCGCCGCGCAGATTCAGCTCCACATCGTCCTGCAGTTCGAATTGCGCGCGCATGGCGTCGGTGAAGACCGCGACACCGTTGCCACCACCCGATTTCGCCGACAGCAACGCGTGATCGGCCCGGCGCAGCACATCGGCGACCGTCGTCTCACCCGGAATACCCACCGCGACACCGACACTGGCGCCGCGGCTGACCGATTCCCCGCCAACGGTGACCCGCCGTCCGATGAGCTGCTGGATTCGCGTCGCCTCCAACTCGGCCGCCACTGCGTCCATCGGTTTGGCGGGCACGATGACGAATTCGTCGCCGCCGAGTCGGGCGATCATGTCATTGGGATCGAGATTCTCGCGCAGCCGCGACGAGAGTGTGCGAATGAAATTGTCCCCCGCGGTGTGTCCCAGAAAATCGTTGAGCGCTTTGAGCCGATCGAGATCGAGGAAGAATGCGGCCACCGGGCCGGGACTGCCCTGTCGCAGCCGCTCCTCCATATGCTCGAGCAGTGCCCGCCGGTTCGCCAACCCGGTCAGATCGTCGTGCAAGGCGATATAACGTAATCGCTCCTCGGCCACCACGCGCGCCTGCAACTGGGCGAACAGTGCGGCGATCGCCTTGAGCACGTTCAGTTCTCTGGTGCTCCAGTCGCGATCGCCCTGTTTGATGAATCCGAGCACGCCGGTCGACTCACCGCGTGACAGCAGCGGTACGGCGGCCATGGCGACCTGTGGAATGCCCGAGGAGCGCCGGATGGTCTCCTGATAGTCGGCGGATTGCTGCGATGGACGCACAATGATCGGTTCGGTGGCGTATTCCAATTCGCGGAAGACCGAATCCGCGTGCTCGAAATGCACGATCTTCAGCGGGTCCGGATCCGGTACATCACCGCGATGCGGCCACTCCGCGATGAGTACGGTCGCCCGCTGCTCTCTATCGGTATGGCGTAGGTAGCTGAAATCGACGTCGAAGTGATCGACCAATCTGGCCAGCACACGTTCACTCGCCGCCACCATGGTCGTGGCGTCGACGCCCATCAACTCCGAGGCGACCTGGGTCACCAGTGAGTCGAGCGTTCGCCGAGGCACCTATTCTCCGATCGCGCTAGCTGCGGTTGCCCGCGCCCGGCACTGGAAGCCGCCTGCTGCGGACCGTGGCTGCTGCCGCATAGCTCAGGCGAAGCACCAATGCCATGATCTCATGCCCAGGCACTCCCAGCAGGTCCAGGAAACGGCCCTGAAGTGACGTTAGTGTATCCGCGAAATCCGGGGAAATCCCTCTCAGCTCGTCGGGGTGCCGCGAATAGAGGAATAACGGCGAGACCGGCTGCACCGCGAGACCGAGCCGTTGCGCCTCGATCCAGACCCGCTGCACGGCCGCGCCACCGCGCGCGTAGTCGGCCAATGAGACCGATGCGGCCCCGGATCGACGCGGGAACGTCACTGCCAGCAGCGCCGAACTCGACCGCACTCGGTCCCGGGTGTACTCGCCGAGCGCGTTCCCGGCGGACCATTCGCGCAGCCGATCCATGACATCCGAGCGCACGCCGATCCGGATTTTGGCCTGCTCGTCGGCGGCCAATTCCATACTCCGAATATCGATCCCGGTGCGCGGATCCGCACCGGGCCAACGCAGTTCGCCGAACAGCTCCTGGTGCAGGCGCGGGGTCAGATAGCGGATGCGATCGGATTCGGACAGTAGTGCGGCCACGGCCGCGAGTTGGTCGGGTTCGGTGACGGCACGGACCATTCCGTCCGCGTCGGCGGCCGCTGCGCGCAGCGCGGGCAGGATGTGCTCGGCCAGCGGTGCGGCCGTGCCGAGGCGGCGGTTCGTCTCGCGGGTGAGCGCGTCCGGATAGTCGCTGGCCAGTGCCGGATCGGTGCCGTCGCCGAGGTGTAGCACCGCGGTCAGCGCGGTGGCGTCGTCCTCGATGAATTCGAAATCGCCGAGTATGCCGTGCGCGGCCGCGGCGGTACGGGCGTTGTAGAGCGCGGCACCGATCGATACCGCGCTGCCGCGATAGCCGATATCCAGTGCCGACGAGCGGGTTCGGGCGAGTTCGATGCGCAGGTTGCTCCCCTCGGCTCGCAGCGACCACGGCTGGGTATTGCCGCCCGACGGGGCACGCTGCGCGCATTCCAGCACCATGTCGACGGCGGTTCCGTTCGATTGCGGCGCAACGCCTTCCAGAGCCGGATATTCGTCGGCCACCTTCTCGCAGCCGGGCTCCGGCTCGGCCAGTTCGTCGAGGCCGCGCTCCAGATCGAATCGGGTCCGCCCCGAGGACAGCTTCTGTCCGAGCCCGATCCGGCGCACCGCCGACGCCACGATGGCCGCACCCAATTGCACATCGCCGCCGAGCTGCGGCCAGGTCGTCACGGTTTCGTCGATCTCGACCAGACTCGCCGCCATCCGGGCCGAGAGTTCCTTCGGATCCAGGATCCGCATGACATGCGGCGCCTTGTCCTTGGTGGACAGCCCGCGCAGATCGGCCCCGACGGTCGCGCCGAGCAGACCGTGGAACGGCGGACGGTCCGGTTCGAGGTCATAGCGCTCGACATCGAGCAGCCCGCGATCGCTGGTATCCATCAGCAGCGGAATGCGGTGGCGCCGTGCGCCTTCCCGGACCGCGAACTTGATATCGAGCGAATCGCATTCCTCGACGACGATCGATAGCCCCCGCATGAACTCGTCGACGGTGTCCTCGTCCACACCCGCGGGGTAGACCTCGACCGGCAGATACGGATCGAGTTCGGCGATCCGGCGCGCGGTCACAACCGACTTGTTCACCCCGATATCGAAGATTCCGGCGGGCACCCGATTCAGATTCGACAGTTCGATATCGTCGAAATCGGCCAGGCGCAGCCCGGCGCAGGTGCCCTCCAGGGCCAGCGCGTAGGCGACCGCGTGGCCGACGCTCTGCCCGACCACACCGATCGTCTGACCGGCACAGCGCAGCTGTTCGGCGCGGGTGAGCTTGTTCTGATTGCGGTCCAAACGGATTGCCCGGTACGTCTTTTCGCCGGGCAGCCCGACCAGTGTGTGCCGCCACGGATAATAAACCCATCGGTCGGTTTCTGGGCCGCCGAGATCCACCGGCGGCCAGCGCACCTTGGCGAGTTCGGCGCGCAGCACATCACGCAGGTCGAGAATGCGGACCTGCGGCGACTTCCGCAATTGCACGAGGATCTGCGCGTCGGCTACGGCCATCTCGTCGAGAATCAACGGGCGGTGCTCCGCAGTGAGGTCACCGTTCATGCCTGCGCCAGTCCTCCGATCCCTGATCCACCCGAGGGAGCCCGACCGTGCGGCGACAGCCAAGCATCCAGCGCCGCACGCTCCAGCGCGATCAACGAACTCTGCAACTTTGTGGCTAATGACCGATAAGTCCGGGTATCCCACCACATCGGGATGGTCCGATAACGGTCGTCGGGATAGGGCACAGACGGTATCCGATCGGCGACATATCCACCACTCGAGCGGTATAGGCCGACATTCCGCGTGGCAGTGGTGATGAAACCGAACCGAGCATCGAGCAGCCACGCGGCGTGCACGACACAGCGCGACACCGCGGCGGCGAGCGCGGCGCGCTGCTCGGCCGCCCGTGCAACCCACACCGCTTTCACCTCGACAACACCCCCTGGTATCCGGTCAGCAACCATCGCTCGCAACTCAGCGGCACCGGGGCGACCAGCCCAGGCGCCCAGGGCGTGTACCTCGTCGGCGACGGCGTAGGGACCCTGCGCCCGCAATCCCGCGACGACCGCGCCGGTCGAGTCGACAGCGGCGAAGAACAACGATGTCGAGCGGCCGTCGACGACCCTGTCGTATTCCAAAGCGTGATCAACGCCGTAGTGCCGGTAAACCCGCAGCGCGCCATGCAGATAACGACGCCACAGATCAGGATGAGCCTGCGGAGTAGCGACATGAAAGGCATAACCGGAATGCATGTCGCGAAACCGCAACACCTCGGCATCGCGTGTGCCCCCGGGGCCGACTGCGATTGTTTCGACAGTCATGGTGTTCCTACTCCATTTGCTACCGCGCATCCGCGCAGTCATCGAGCCGGTCCGGCAAACTCACCAGACGACTCGCCGATCAGGTGAGTTTGCCTAGGGCAGTATCCGTCATCCGACAAGAATTGACCAGATGTCTGGTTAATCTCCCGAAAACTATTTGGCCGGACCGAAATCGCCGCAGGTCAGAAGGCTCGAACAAGCCATCGAAAGGAATAGAGAGACCAGTCGGTACTGACAGAGCTAACGTTTGGCAAACTCAAACCAGGATGGAGATGAACAGTTCGACCGACTCCGGCCCACGCCAGATCTCGATCTCTTCACGGTAGGCCCGAGTGATCTCGGCGGAGGCGGTCGCATCGTCGACCTGGGCCCAAACATCCTCGACCGGATCGTGATAATCCCCGTTCGGCTCGAACCGAGCGTAGACACCCTTGGGTACCTTGACCAGCACGTCACCGACCGGAACCGCACTCGGATCCGAGTACTCGAAACAAACAACAGCGTTGTAGTTCCCGGCCGGATCCGGTACATACACCGTATACATCGGCTGGTCGGCGCCCGCGCGGTCGCGCAGCCGATCCTTGAGGAATTCGATCAGATCGCTATTGCTGACCTTGAAGCTCGGACGTACCCGCGGCACCACCAGGCCGCCGTAGATGGCCTCGCGGCGCACCACGATCGCATAGGTCATGACCGCGCCTCGCTGCCGCTCCGCCGCGAGCTGCCCTGCGCCATGGTCGGTTCGCTGCGCTCACTCACCGCGCATCGACCGCCAGGTAGAGATCGATCTTGTACGCGTGCGGATAACACTCGAAGTCACCGCTGTAGGTGCGTTTGATCTGGTTGTGCTCTTCGGCATAGGCGATCTGCGTCCACAGGTCGGTCATCACCTGCGGAAAGTTACCGACCGAGGAGAAACGGGCATAGGTGCCGCGCGGCAGCCGGGCCACCAGGTGACCGCGGGTGACATCGCCGAAGGACGCGCACTCATAGCCGACGATCTGGGTGTTATAGGTGCCGAGTTCACCGCTGTAGTCGGTATAGGCGCTGGCCAGCGGGCCGCCCAGTTCCTGGTGGAGTACCGCAGCCCACGCGGCCTCTAGATCGTGGTCACGCAGTTCCCCGAGCGCACGTTTCGGGCTGCGCACCGGTAGTCCGGCAACCCACGTCTCGTCTCGCTCGACGATTTCAAACTGCATGAAAAGACTCTTTCGAGGTGAATCCGGGGGCGTTGCCCGCATCCGGTCGGCCAGAAAGGCCATGCTATCAACTCGCCCACGGTGGCCAGGCTCACATGTCCGGGTCCGCACCCACCGCGCACGGCCGTGGAACTGGTCGCACGACCTGTACGCAAACGATCGGCTATCGATGCATAGTGGACATGACCGTTTCGTCATCGCTGCTCGTGTGGCTGCCCGACACAACGAACGGAGTTCAGATGAATGCGGACGCGATCTACGACGAATTGGACAGGCGCGCGGCGGAACTGGCGGATCAGGTCATCCAGTGGCGGCACCACCTGCACCGGCATCCCGAGCTGTCCAACCGGGAGTCGAATACCGCCGCACTCATCGCCGACCACCTGCGCTCGCTCGGCCTGGACGAGGTGCGCACCGGCATCGCCGGACACGGCATTGTCGGCGTGTTGCGCGGCGGCGCGGGCGACGACCGGACGATCGCGCTGCGCGCCGATATCGACGCACTGCCGGTACCCGATCTGTGCGGTGTCGATTTCGCATCGAAGGTGGTGGACAACGACTATCCCGGCGGACCGTACCCGGTCTCACACGCCTGCGGCCACGACTGCCATACCGCGATGCTGATGGGCGCGGCCTCGGTACTGACCGGCGTGCGCGATCGGCTGCCCGGGACGGTGCTGTTCGTCTTCCAACCCGCCGAGGAGGGGCCGCCGGTGGACGAGCAGGGCGGCGCCAAGCAGATGCTCGCCGAAGGCGCACTGGACGATCCGGCGCCGACCATGGCATTCGGCTTCCACGTCACGCCATATCCCAAGGGTTACATCGGATACCGGATCGGCAACCAGTTCGGCGCCTCCTGCCTGGTGAAGATCACCATCACCGGGCACCAGGTGCACGGGTCGACACCGTGGATGGGCGTCGACCCGATGCCCGCCGCCGGCGCCGTCATCACCGGCATCGGCCAGCTCTACCGGCAGATCAGCGCATTCGACCCGTGCACCGTCACCATCGGCCACGTGCAGGATGTGGGCCGCTTCAATATCATCGGGCAGACCGTCACGCTGTGGGGCACCATACGCTGCGCCGTCGAGACCGACATGGGCGATATCCAGAAGCGCCTCGACACCCTCGCCGCGCATTCGGCGCAGGCCTACAACTGTTCGGCGGCAGTCGAATACCTCCAGGATGTGCCCGCCGTGCACAACACCGAGGCGTGGATCGAGGCGGGGCTGCCGACATTCCGGCGCGTCGCCGGGGCCGATAAGGTCACCCCGACCCTTCCGACGCTGGGCTATGACGACGTCGCCGAGTTCGTCAACAGATTCGGTGGTCTCTATGTGACGCTCGGCGTGCAGGATTCCGAACTGGACCCGAAAACCGGCATGCCGGTCGCCGTTCCCGGTGGCCGGGGTATGGCGATGAATCACAATCCGCACTTCTATGCCGATGACGGGCCACTGGTCACCGGGGTTCGACTCCATGCGCACGTCGCATATGACCATCTCAGCGGCACGCTGTCAGCCAAATGACCGGCCGCACTGTGTGATCGAATAACCATCATGTGCGAGACCATCGCCGAACTAGACGCCGCGGTCGCGGACTGCTTCGCCTGTCCGCGGCTGGTCGCCTGGCGGGAGCGGGCGGCCAGGGAGAAGCGCGCGGCCTATCGCGACGAGACCTACTGGGGCAGGGCGGTTCCCGGCTATGGCCCGGATGACGCTCGGTTGCTCGTGGTCGGCCTGGCCCCGGCCGCACACGGCGGCAACCGGACCGGCCGGATGTTCACCGGCGACCGCAGTGGGGATTTCCTCTACGCCGCCATGTACAACGTCGGGCTGACCAATCAGCCGACGGCGGTGCACCGCGATGACGGGCTGCGGCTCATCGGTGCGCGCGTCACCGCACCGGTGCACTGCGCGCCGCCGGCCAATAAGCCGACCCCCGACGAACGCGACCGCTGCAGGCACTGGCTGGAAACCGAACTGGGCCTGCTCGCACCGACATTGCGGGCGGTGGTGGTACTCGGTGCGTTCGGCTGGCAGGCACTGCTTCCGGCACTCGCGTCATCGGGCTGGACCGTGCCGCGCCCGCGTCCCAAATTCGGACACGGCGCCCATGTCGTGTTCGCGCCGAGCGCCGCCGGTCGCGCACCGCTGCACCTGTTCGGCTGCTACCACGTCAGCCAGCAGAACACCTTCACCGGCCGACTCACGCCCGAGATGCTCGAATCGGTACTGACCGCCGCGGCGAGCGCCGCTGGCCTGCCCGCCGGCAGCTGATCCTGCGCGGAGAACCGGGGCGAACCGCACCTGGATCAGGACGGAGGCGTGATCTTGGTGATGACGGTGATGCCCTCGCGGGGTGCGACACTCACGAACTGCCGGTAGGTGCGCACCGTCGAATCGGGCCGGACCTCGGTGATCACGACATCGAATCGACCGTCGACCATCGGCGTGATCAGGACGCAGTGCTGGGTGCCGAGCGGAACGGATTTGATTCCGGCATCGATCAACTGGATCGTGGACACCCCGGCGTCCGGGCTGGTCAGGGATCGGGCGTCGGAGCCGGATCGGGTTACGTAGTAGGCGTATTGGAAGGCGAGAATCACATCCGGACCCGATTTGGTCGAACCGGTGCCATTACCGCGCACCAGTTGTTCGGTGCGGGTCGGTTCACAGTTCGGGCCGCCACCGAGCACCGGATCGGTGATCGTCGCGGTCGACTGCCGGGTATTGCTCGCCTCGGCCGTGTACACCAGCACCAGCGCCACCGCCGCCAGCGTCCCGAAGAATGCCGCGCTACCAACCAGCCAGGGCCGATGCCGCGGGCGGCGTTTCCGGCGTGGTGGTCGCGGCCCGGGTAGGACCCGTGGCGCCGGTCCGGGCGGGATCATGCCCGGCCATAGCGGATCGGCCGAACGGTTCCGGCTTCGGCGCATGCCGGTGCGGAGCGCGGCGGTATTGCCGTTGGACTCAGCTGCGTTCGACGACACCATGATCTCGCCACACCCCTTTGCCGGTGCCGCTCGGGCGACCTTCAAAACTTGCCGGGCCCCAGCCCTTTCAATGCCGTTGTGCAATAACAAGATTGCACATCCACCCGGGTAATGGCGACCGAATCGGCCAGCGCGCGCTCGTCAGCGGATCGGCAGACTACGCCCGATCCGGCCGCGGATGCGTCCCCTTTCGGCAACTTTGGAGGGTTCCCACAAGAGCCGGGCCGAAGGTTCGTAAATACGGGCATACCGTGATCAAACCGCGCCGGTAAGCTCTTCCCGAAACGATGTCCGGCGAAAATACCTGCTCAGCAATGTGTTTCGACACCCTGCTCAGCACCGGGAACCGCCTACGACGATGCCGTCCGACAATGATGTCGGGTTGCGGCGGACCGGTTGTACGCCTGTTCGCTTCGCATAAGGCACTCGTCAGGACACCGAAACAGAGTTACCGGAAGAGAAATCAGGAGTGACGCTCGTGCGTAACCTCTTTGCCGCCGATGGACGTTTTCCGAACGTCGTCGTGACCAGCCTCGCGGCGACCACCTCGATCGCTGGCGATGTCGATGCCACGTGGAAGGGACTCCTCAACGGTGAGAGCGGAATCGAGGAGCTGGACGATCCGTTCATCGAGGAGTACGAGCTTCCGGTGCGCATCGGCGGTCACCTGAAGGTGCGGCCGGAGACCCTGCTGACCCGCGTCGAGCAGCGCCGCATGGCCTATGTCGAACAGCTCGCGACCGTCCTCGGACGTGAGGTATGGCGCAATGCGGGCAGTCCGGAGGTGGATCCCTACCGACTCGCGGTGGCGATCGGCACCGGCATCGGTGGCGCGGATGCGATCACCGATGCGAATAGCAAGTTGAAGAACGGCGGCTATCGCAAGATTTCGCCGCTGGCCGTGCAGATGATCATGCCCAATGGCCCGTCGGCCGTCGTCGGTCTGGAACTGCAGGCCAGGGCCGGAGTGATCACCCCGGTCTCGGCGTGCTCGTCCGGTTCGGAGGCGATTGCCAACGCGTGGCGCATGATCGTGATGGGCGATGCCGATATGGTCGTCACCGGCGGCGTCGAGGGCTTCATCGACGTCCTGCCGATCGCGGCATTCACCATGATGCGCGCCATGAGCACC
Source organism: Nocardia sp. NPDC004278 (assembly GCF_053602975.1). Taxonomy (NCBI): domain Bacteria; kingdom Bacillati; phylum Actinomycetota; class Actinomycetes; order Mycobacteriales; family Nocardiaceae; genus Nocardia; species Nocardia sp. NPDC004278. Next base: position 142,275 of record NZ_JBSGEQ010000007.1, on the reverse strand, counting down.
CGCAACGATGACCCGAAGGGCGCCTCCCGTCCGTTCGACAAGGATCGCGACGGCTTCGTCTTCGGCGAGGCCGGTGCGCTGATGGTCCTGGAAACCGAGGAGCACGCCAAGGCGCGCGGCGCGACCATCCACGCGCGGCTGCTCGGCGCCGGAATCACCTCCGATGGCTACCATCTGGTGGCTCCGGCACCGGATGGCGATGGCGCCGCCCGCGCGATGACACGGGCGATGCAGACCGCGGGCCTGACGCCGAAGGACATCACCCACATCAACGCGCACGCCACCGCGACACCGATCGGCGATGTCGCCGAGGCGCGCGCCATCAACAAGGCCGTCGGCAACCACGCCTCGGTCTACGCACCGAAATCCGCACTGGGACATTCCATCGGCGCGGTGGGCGCACTCGAATCGATCCTGACCGTGCTCAGCATCCGCGACGGCATCGTGCCGCCGACGCTGAACCTGGAAAACCTCGATCCCGAGATCGATCTCGATGTGGTGCACGGCGAGGCACGCCACCAGGAGATCGAGTACGCGATCAACAATTCGTTCGGATTCGGCGGGCACAATGTCGCGCTCGCCTTCGGCCGGTACTAGCGGACCAGGATGGCGCGCGGATAGAGCAGTTGGAAGCCCAGCTTCTGCACGTTCTGCTGTGACTTCGAACCGGGCAGTGTGGTCACCACCGCGAGGTCACAGCCCGCGACCGCCGCGGCGGCGAGGCGCATCGACAGCAGTGAGCCCTGTACACCGCGTCGGCGGAATTCCGGCAGGGTCGCCGCACCGCACAGTTGGGCAATGCCGTCGCTGAGGCGCAGGCTCGCGCCTCCGACGGGCACACCGTCCATCCAGGCCAGTGAACCGACGAAACCGGTTGTCGCGGTGAGGTCCCGCTCGGCGCGCTCGATCGCCTCGCGCGGGAACTCCTCGTGCGAGGCGACACCCTGGGCATCCGGCGTGGCGAAGCCTTCCACAACGACATTCACCCAGGTATCGAATTCCTCATGGCCGACATCGCGGGTTTTCAGTCGCCGAGCTGGTTCGGCGTGTCCCGGTGGTGCGGGTCCGCACCGTTGGTCAGAAGATCGCGACCGGTGCGACCGGCGTTCCGGTGGCACCGACGAACGGCTCGGGCATTGCGCTGAGCAGGAATTCGTAGCGCTCCTCGGCCGCGCAGATCCGCGACAGCTCCTCGAGATTCCAGTTCTGCCCCTGCAGCATGCCCATCTCGACCAGGTGCAGTGCGTGCACCGCGAGCCACCCGTCCGCGAGCTCCGGCGGGAAGATCTCGAAGGTCAGGGTGTCGTTCGCGACGGCCGCGACATCGCGGGCGTGGAACCATTCCGGACTGCGCACCGAAAGTCCCGGTGCGGGAACGGCATACCCCTGTTTGTCGCCCGCCAGATACAACCGCATCTGGCCGGTCCGCACCAGCACCACATCCCCGGCACGGACCCGGGTGCGCGCCAATTCCTCGGCGGCCAGCAGGTCCTCGGGCCCGACGGCGTGGTCGCCGGGAAGACGGTCGACGCCATGGGCGGCCGCGATATCGAGCAGGACACCGCGCGAGACGATATGGCGGGCCTTATCGATACCGCTGAAGGCGGCGCCGCCGTGCGCGGTGATGGTGTCGGCCGGACGCCCGTTGTAGATCCGGCCGGAATGCGAGATATGGGTCAGCGCATCCCAGTGGGTGGCGGCCTGCAGTCCCATTGTCACCACGTCGTCGCTGGTGGCGACCAGTCCCGGTCCGAACATCTCCCAGTTCAGCGCGATCATCGAATGCAGTGGATTGACCCGTCCCGGTATCAGTCCGGTCTGAATTCCGTGCTGCTGCAATGGAACCGCCAACGAGACCCGGCGCCCGGTGCGCACCGTGGCAGCGGCATTCCGGACGACCTCATCGGTAATGAGATTGAGTGTGCCGATCTCGTCGTCATCGCCCCACCGCCCCCAGTTGTTCACCCGCTCAGCGATATCCAGCAATTCCCGGGGCAGTGCCATGGCGGCAATCTACCGTTGGCGGCCTGATCCCGGCGGCGAACCGCGCGCCGTGCAGCGACTCACTTCGGCGCATGCCCGGTCTGAGCGATCAGCACAGAGCAATCGGCGTGTCGGGCGGCCTTCTCGGCGGTCGTTCCGATGAAGCGACCCCAGATCGCCGAATGGCCGCTGCGGCCCAGGACGAGCAGATCCGCCACGTGATGCGTTGCGGCGATGGCGAGTTCACGGGCGGAGTGTCCGGCGCGGATCTCGGCTTCGATGGCAATGCCGCGTTCGGCTGCCGTCGCGGCGGCCGCGGCCAGCCAGCGGCGGCTGGCCTCCTCCTCGACCGAGCGCTCCTCCTCGATCTCACCGATCACCGGCCGATACAGCGGCCGATGTTCCTCGACGGCGACGACGGTGAGCGCGGATCTATGCTCGGCGGCCAACTCGAGCGCCAGTCGCAGAGCCTCGCGGGCGCCGGGCGAGTCGTCGTATCCCACCACGATCCGCTGGAACACACCTCCAGTGTGATCCTCCGGCTGATCGTGGTCCAGCGGCGCGTACGGTTCGCTGTCCGCCCACAGCAGGTCGTTCGGATCCGCCCGCGGAAGGTGTTCGGCAGACCCCGGGCGAACTATGGTGACCATATGCCCGTTACCGACGGTACCGCTGTCTCCGAACCGCCAGTCATCCCCGGTGTGCGCCGGTCGTTCATCACCGCCCGCGATGTCCGATTCCACGTCACCGAGGCCGGACCGGTCGACGGTCGGCCGGTCGTGCTCTTGCACGGCTGGCCGGAGCACCATTACGCCTACCGGCACCTGCTCGCCGACCCACCCGATGGGCTCCGGATCATCGCGCCCGATCTGCCGGGCTATGGCTGGTCCGGCCCCGCACCACATCGGTGGGCGAAGGAGGATGTCGCCTCCGATGTGCTCGCACTCCTCGATGCGCTCGGCCTGGGCCGCGTGCTGCTGGTCGGCCACGACTGGGGCGGTTACGTCGGATATCGCATGGTGCTGCGCGAACCCGAGCGCTTCGACGGCTACCTCGTGCTGAATATGGCGCATCCATGGGTTCCGGTACCGACGGTATTGCGCCACCTCTGGCGCTTCCTCACCTATCAACCCCTGGTCGCCACCGTGGGTGTGCCGTTACAACAGCGCACCAAGTTCCTCGAACGACTCATCGGCGCCGCGATCACCGACCACGGCGCCTTCGACCGCGAGGCGGTGCGCATCTTCGCCGACCGCTTCCGCGATCCGGTCTGCGCCCGCTCCGCCACCGACACCTACCGAACCTTCTGGCTGCGCGAAGTCCCCAATGCCGCACGCAATCCGGAACGCCGCCGCATCACCATCCCGATCCGCGCGGTCTTCGGCGTCGAGGACGTCGCCGTCCACCCATCCCTCGCCGCCGCCGATACCGCCAATGCCGACGACTACACCTTCGAACCCGTCACCGGCTGTGGACATTTCGTCGCCGACGAGCGCCCCGACATCATCCGCGCCCGCCTGATCGAGCTGGCGGCAGCCACGAAATAGGCTTATTCGCTGCGGCTTTCGCGTGCGCGGAGCGCGGGCACAGACCTTCGACCTGCGCATCGTCCACCGACCGTGGTTCCGGTCGGTGGAGGATGCGCGGGATCAGACGTAAGGAGCCAGAGCCGTCACGATCGCATCTGGCCGTCGATCGCGGCAAGTTGCGGAGAGTGTGCTGGGAGGCCATCCGCTATTGCCATTGCGGGAATGGCGGAGCAGTGTGAACTTACCGGTGGCGCCATCGGGGCGCTGCCCTGAACACCCCGAGGGGGTGGATCGTGTACGCACGTTCTACCACTATTCAGGCGCAACCCTCCGCTATCGATGCCGGGATTGCGCACGTTCGCGACGTAACAATGCCGGCTCTGGAAGACATACCCGGCTGTATCGGGCTGTCGCTACTGGTCGACCGGAAGTCCGGCCGGTGCATCGCGACGACCGCATGGGAAACCGAGGACGCGATGCGCAATAGCGCGGAGCGCGTTCGCTCGATTCGGGATCGTGCCGCTGAGACATTCCGCGGCGGCGCACTGATCGAACAGTGGGAGATTGCCGCCTTGCATCGGGACCACCGCTCACGCGAGGGCGCATGCGCCCGCGTGGTCTGGAGCAAGATGGACCCGGCTCGGGCCGACTCGGCGATCGACACCTACAAGTCCCAAGCCCTACCCGCAATGGAAGGCCTCGAGGGGTTCTGCAGCGCCAGTCTGCTGGTCGACCGGGCGTCCGGGCGGGGCGTTTCGTCTGTCACCTTCGACAACGCCGATGCGATGGAACGCAACCGCGACCAGGCGACCGCCATGCGGGACCGAATCGCTGGGCAAGCCGGCATGCAGGTGACCGACATCGGCGAGTTCGAATTGGCACTCGCCCACCTGCGCGCACCCGAATTGGTGTAACCATGCGGCCGGTGCCGTCATCGCCGACGGCACCGCCGAGCAACTCGGCCGCGCAGCCGTGCCGATGGCGAATCGGCACTACCTGACCCGCGGCCGAGTTGCGCACCAGGTCATCGGGCCGCGATCGGTCTTCTGGCTGATGGATCCCGACAAACTCGCCGAATATCTCGACCGGGAGGCCACGTACTATCGCAGCCTCGCCGACTACTACCGCGAAATCGCCGCAGCCAAGGACCGCGGCGATTACCGCACCGGCCCACAGACCCAATCGATCCGCATCGCCGCCGAAGCAGGCATCCGCCTGACCGACGCACTCGGCGAGTGGGCCGAATGGACCCGATGCCATCCCCCAGCAAGCAGCGAAAGTCCTGAAACCTGGCCGACGGCGAGCGCCGCAACCGAGAGCTAACCCCCAGTGCCGCTGGGTAATCCGGTTATTGCATGGTGGCTAGGTTGTGCCAGAGGTTTTCGAGGCTGTCGGTGCCGCCGAAGAGGGTGGTGAAGTTGGTGGAGTCGAGGAGAATGATGTCGCCTGCGCGGGGGGTCGTGGGGGGCATCCAGATCAGGGTGTTGAATTCTGTGTTGCCTGCGGCGGTGAAGGGGTGGGGGCGATCGGGGGCTACGCGCTGGCGGCCGAGGACTCGTAGGGAGTCGCTCTCCGGGGCGGTGAGTTCGTAGTGCGGCAGGTGGGGGTGGAAGTTGAGGGTGGTGACGTTGTCCAGTAGGTGGAGCGCGTCCAGATCTCGGAATCCGGTCAGGGGGGCGATCTCATCGGTGCCGTCGACGACCGCGGGGCGCAGGCCCCATTTGTTGTGCACCGGCACATCGAGCGCCTTCATCAGTGAGCGGGTGTACTGGCCGAATCGCTGTTGGCGGGGTACCAGCGGGTCGCCGTGATGCTCGTATTCGATTTGTCGCTGTGTGAAGTCGTCGGTGAAGCCGACGTCGTGGTGCGGCGCCAGCAGCAGGCAGGTGCCTTCGCGTTGCAGCCACTCCCGGATCGCGGCGCACTCCTCGGGTGTGGCCTGCTGCTCGGACAGGACGTGGTCGAGTCCGAACACCATGAGCGTGTCGGTATCGGCGAGGATCCGCTCGTCGATCGGCAAGGTGTAACCGGCCTGGTCGATGCGCTGGAACACCGCGACGGGATGTCCCGTGGCCTCCCCCGCCAGTCGCTGGAACGCCAGCGTCGAACGATGGAAGAGCTCCAATGTGCCCGCGATGCCCTGCAGGAAGTGCGCCGCGTCGTACTCGACGGTCTCGTAACTCGGCCACGTGACATTGCGGACCTCGGTCATCGTGGAGAAGCGGTTGTACATTTCGGCGGGATCGCGTTGGGCCTCCCACGGATAGCTCCACGTCCAATAGATGCTCATCCGCCGCCGCCCGTCGTGCTTGCGCGGAATGTGGTCCTGGTTGTAAGTGCGTGCCCGCGGCAGGGTGCTCATGCTGTCACCTCTCAACTGTCGAGCGAGGCCAGGTATCGCAGTGCGCGAACACCCGGCAGGAAGAAGTACGCGCCGCCCTTGAGCGTGGTAAATGCCGGTAGTCCCGTGAGCACCTTGCGGATGGGCCGCTTGGGGATTGTGAACTCCAGGGTGCCGTCCTGGGTGCCGCAGATGGGGTCGCGTTCATTGCCGAGTTCGTGGAATGCCTTGTCATTGATCCAGACGTTTTGGGCGAACTCGAACTGGCGGACCAGGCTGGCGCAGATGATGAACGCGGCGATGCCTCGATCCGCCCCGTCATCGGGTGCGTCCTCCGGCAGCGCCGGACCGTAGGTGGCGCCGCGGCGAATCATCCTGCGGCGGTTCATATTCGGTGCGGTATCTCGCGGGTTGAGCCGTCGCACGTGCGAGCCGAGCGGTATCGCGTAGCCGTGCGGATCCATCTGTTCGTAGTTGAAGTCGTTGTTCCGCATGGGATCCGCGCCGAGCTCCGGATCGTCGTGGTCGGGAGCCAGCGTCAAGGGCGCGCCGCTAGGCCAACGGCCCATGAGCTTCGCGGCGAGCAGCTGCTGCCCGTCCGGGGTGTCGGCGTGCTCGCGCAGATAGCTCCGAAATGCACCGACGTGTTCTTGCAGCCGCCGATAGGCCATATAACTCCCGTTGCGGGACAACACCTCCGGCTGCGGCAACCGGTGAACCGGCCCCTCCTCATCCGGATAGCCGAGGATGAATTCGCCGGGTTTCAGCGGTCCGCCCGACCCCGGCGTCGGTTCTTCACCGGATCCCTCGATCACGGGCTGGGACAACCGGTCTCGGAAACCGAAGTGGTCGTGGGCGTAGTTGAATGGCGGCGTCGCATTCAAATCCAAGAAGGACAACACGCGCACGCCCGGGCTGCGGGCCACCAGCTTGTGGTGCTCGGCGGTGCACCTCTGGTGTTCGGCATCGGTGCGAGCGAACAGGATCGCGATGGCGTGCAGGTCAGCACCGGCCAGCCCACCCACCCAGTTATCGGGGTGATTGGCACCCGTATCGCCCAGAATGTCAGCGCGCGCGGCCATGCCTTCACGGAACTCGGCGGGGAAGGTGGCAAGCGCCTCCTGCGACACCCCTAGCGCCCGCAGCCCGCGCCAGGTGAAGGCCAGCGTGATCCAGCGCTCGGAGCTGTCCATCGTGGCGCGCACGTCCGCGGCCGACTGCACCCGTTCCAGCAGCTCGGTCAGCCAGGCCCGGCCCCCGGCGGGATCGTCGAAGGACAGGAACTCGTAGCGCCCGGTCATCGCCGGGGTGCGGGTCAGCAGGATGTGCTGAATATCGTCGAGTTCGAGCATCGGCCCGGACGATCTACTGCATCTGATCGAGCATGTCGGAGAACGCCGCCTTTAGCCGCAGCGCCTTTTTGATCTCGTCGGCGGTGACATAGGGGTACTCGCCGTATTCGAGGAAGCTCGGAAACTGGTGCTCTCGAACGAATTTCACGAAGGCAGCCGGGTTTTCCTGCCAATCCTCCGGGAACCCTTCGAGATTGGTGAAAACTGTCGTGATACCGGTCTGACTGAAGAGCGCGACGGCGTCCTCGGTGTACTTGTCGAAATCGGTGTCGAAGATGCCTTGATACTGGAAATGCAGCCCCGAGCCGACATCGAACAGCACCCACCGCAGATAATGCAACCGCAGTGGTGCCAGCACATCCGGACTGCCCGCTACCGCCTCTTCGATCTGCTTGCCGTACGCGCGAACCGCCTCTTCTCGACCCGGTTTCACCTTTGCGATGATCGAGAATCCGTAGCAGGCTGGCGTCCGTGGATAAATCGGTCCGTACCGACCCCGCTCCAGCTCGAAATAGCCCTCCCTGGGGATGGCCATCGCCGCCGGTCTACTCCAGTCCTTATCGGTCGCTGGCATGGCGTCACCTGCCTTTACCGTCGCAGTAAGCGGGACATCCAGCATGGTACGCAGCGAGCCGATAGCGCCGCAAAGATTCGGCTATCTCCGCCGTACTGGACATCCGAGATAATTTCGAGAAACTCCGAATCCCGGCCACGGGCGCCCGGGTTTGACAGGATCACCTCATGTCGAACCCGCCGCAGAACACCAACTCGGCGCCGCAACCGCGCCATTTGTCGACGCCGCGAGCCGCCGCGCTGTCCGGAATCGCCTTCGCGGTGTTGTTCGGCACGACGATTATCCTGATCCGCATCAAAATGCCTGCAGGCCTCGAAGATTCAACGCATTGGCTGAAGAGCCAGCAAAGTGCGATCACGATGGCAACGGTGCTGATGCCCTTCGCCGGAATCAGCTTTCTATGGTTCATCGGCGTCGTGCGCGACGGATTCGGACGCTACGAAGACCGATTCTTCCTATCCATATTCCTCGGCAGCGGGCTGCTATTTCTGGCGATGATGTTCGTCGCCACCGCGGTCGCCGCGGGCTTGGTGGCGAGCAACACCGACGTAACCGACCCGACCGCCCGCTCCGAGGTGATCAACTTCGGCAGGCATGTCCTGGTTTCGGCGAGCCAAACCTATGCGCTTCGCATGGCCGCCGTATTCATGATCTCGCTCGCGACGATTTGGTTGAAGACCAGGCTGATGCCCCGCTGGCTCGCCATCCTCAGCTATTTGGTAGCCCTGACACTGCTCATCGTCAGCGAGATGAGCAAATGGGTGGAGCTGGTATTCCCCGCCTGGGTACTCGTGGTCAGCTGCCTTCTCCTGGCCCGTGAAGCCGTCGAGAACCGGGCTAGGACGGCTGACGGATCTGGGTGACGATGGTGTAGAGCTCGACAATGACGCCGTCTTTGGTACGAGCGATGTCCATGCCGCTGACCACCGGCGGTTGGTCGACCGGGCCGTATTGGAAGCCGAGGTGGCCGATGTCGTCGAGTTCCGAGGCCGGGCCTGCAGGTCGGAAGACCCAGTCCGGGTTTTCCGCACGCACCTCTTCGGCGCGGCGTTCGAGGTCCTTGCGCCCGTGCACAATTCGGTCCGGTTCGTGCCACACCACATCTTCGGCATAGGTCTCGGCGATAGCTGCGGCCCGGCGAGCCGGATCGGGTTCGTTGAAGACGTCCAGCAGGTTGCGTCGCATGAGGTCAGCAGAGGAACGGGTCATGGCGAGGCCTTTCATGCGGGGTAATCGCGGTAGCTGGGTTGACGCAGGACACGGTGCCCGAAGGGACTTAGTTGAAAGCTATCGTCCCTTGGCTCCAGCGTGTCGATAAATGCCGATTACCTGCCGTCGGTTATCGCTTGCGAACCCACAACCATGAGGCGGCAACGGCGATAAGTACCGAGGGTTTGCCGAGCAGTATGGTCCCCGCCGCCAGGGCCGCGATCTGATCGGCGGCATACAGCGGCAGGAGTATCAGCACATGGAGCGCCCACATCACGGCCCAAGCCGCGGTCAGGCGCCGGTGCTTGCGGATCCGGGTCTGATCGACTTCGGCGGGTTCGATCCGGATGCGTTGACACACAAGCAGACTCAACGGACGGCCCCGGATCAGGGTGGCGCCGAAGGCGACGGTCGAGACCGCGCAGCCGACGATCTCGGGTAGGAAGAAGGCACGGCCCTCACCGGTGAACAGCACCAGCGCCGAATAGACGGTGACGGCAGCTAGGGCGGCCACAACAACCTTCGTTGAATCACCGCGCCGCAGCCGCCATCCGGCGAGCAGGGCCGCCGCGGTCAATGTGGCTGCGACCGACGGACCGGTCCCGAACAGTTGATATCCGACCAGGAATACCGCGACCGGCGTGACGGCGTCGACGAGGTGCCGAACGCCGCCATGCGCGATGACGGCCTGCCCGAGCACCCTGGCGGCTGACCGCACTCGCGCCGAGTCGTGCGAGGTCCCGGACCGGCTGTCGTCGAGTGTCATTCGGGTCAGCGGGCGGGACGGGGGCCGACGATGGAGGCGCGTTCCATGATGCGCACCTGGGGCCAGTAGTCGCTGGCGGCGTAGTGCTGGACGGCGCGGTTGTCCCAGAACGCGACGGTGTCGGGCTCCCACTGCAGCCGAACCTGATGCTCGGGAGCATCGGCCTTTCGGCACAACCGGTCGATCAGCTCACGGCCCTCGTCGAGGTCCAGGCCGTGGATGCGGTCGGCGAAGACCCGGTTGACGTAGAGGTGCTTGCGGCCGGTGACGGCGTGCGTGCACACCAGCGGGTGGGCCACCGCCGGATGCTCGGCGCGCATCTTCTCCCGCTGCTCATCGTTGAGCATGTGCCCGAACGCGCGAGTGAAATCGTGGACGGCGTCGAGGTTTTCGATTCGCGCCCGGGTTTCCCCGTCGATGGCGTCGTAGGCGGCGTACATGTCGGCGAACAGCGTGTCCCCGCCGATCGGGGGCACCGAAATCGCATGCAGGACCGCGCCCATCGATGGCTGCTCGCGCCAGGTGACGTCGTGGTGCCAGGCGTTCTCGAAACCGCCGACCTGGGCGCTCTTTTCGAATCGCACAAGTTCTGGCTGGTCGGTGTTGGAGGGGATGAACGGGTGAACCTCGAGTGTGCCGAACCGTCGGGCGAAGGCCACGTGCCGTTGCGGGGCGAGCGCCTGGTCGCGGAAGAACAGCACCTTGTACTCGCACAGCGCCTGCCGCAGTTCGACGATCACCGCATTCGGCAATTCGGTGGTCAGATCCACCCCGGAGATCTCCGCGCCGAGGGTCGCGCCGACCTGCCGGGCGTCGAAATGCTGCCAGTTCAGCTGGGCGAGCCGGTCACGCTCGGCGGCGATATGCGTGAAGGGGCCGGACCAGACCGGGTATCCGGGGAGCTGAACGGTGCGGGGCGTGAAGCCAGCGGCCGGGTCCTTATCGGCGATTACGGACATGGCGACCTTCTTTCTCGGAGAAAGCGAGGCTGTAGTCAATCGACTACAGCTGGTATGAGCTACTGTAGTCACATGACTACAGAGGGTGCAAGGACGTCTTCCGACGCCAACAACCCACTCGGTCGCGACGCCGTCGTGTCCGCGGTGCTCACCCACGCCGCGGACCTGTTCGCCGAACGCGGCCCGGCCGCGACGTCGATCCGGGACATCGCCGAGCGGGCGGGGGTGAACCATGGACTGGTCTTCCGACACTTCGGCGCCAAGGACAAGCTGGTGACGGCCGTACTCGACCACCTCTCCGCCGAGACGGCCGAGTTCGCCGACAGCGGCGCGCTGTCGCCGGACGATCCACGACTGCGCCGACACTGGGTCGTCCTGGCACGCTGCATTCTGGACGGCTATCCGGTCGGACAGATGCAGCGGCGATTTCCGGTCATCACGGCCCTGATCGACCATGCCCGCTCACATCGAGCCGATGACCTCGACGCCGCCCTCTCCGTCGCACACGCCGCAGCATTCGTACTCGGCTGGCAACTGTTCGAGCCCTTCCTGCGCAACGCCGCCGGGCTCGACAGCGTCCCGAATGCTCAACTGCGGGAGGCAATCAACGCCGAAGCCGTCCGAATCCTGTGCGGCAGCCCGCACCCGTCCCCCACCGACGGAAACCAATAGCCCGGATCGCGCCCACCGTCCGAACAGGTCGACGACGAACCGACGGCCAGATGCTGGATCTCAGCCACGCGGTGAGCGAGACCGACCACCGCGCAGACCTGCCTCGCATCGACGTGCCCGCCCTGGTGATCCACGGCGCGGCAGACGAATTCAACCCACTGCAGCTGTGCGGCGAGCTGACCGCGAGCCTGATCCCCGACAGTCGCCTGAAGGTCTACGAGAACGCGCCCCACGGCCTGTACCTGACCCACATGCGGCAACTCACCGCCGACCTGCTCGAGTTCATCAAGAACTGAACCGGAACAGGTCCGCGACGTCACCGTGTGTCGAGGTCGCAGCCCCGGTCAGTGACGAGATGCGCGCAGTCCGTCGAAGGTCAGATCCAGCAGCCGCTCGGCCTGCTGGCGCTGCTCGACCTTTCCGGACGCGAGCGCGATTCCCGTGAGTGCCGCGAACATGTCGGTCGCGCCGATATCGGAGCGAATCGCGCCCGCCCGCGAACCGGCCTCGAGCAAGGAGGTCAGCGCGTCGAGCATCATGTCCTTGCTGCGGACATACGGATCGACACCGGACTCAACGAGGGCCCGCAGCGCGTCAGCCATCCCGAGTTTGGCGGTGGCGTAATCGATGAAGCGTCCCATCCAGGCGCGCAGCGCTAGCTCCGGTGGCATCGACTCGAGCAGTTGCGGCGCCGCGTCACACAGCTTGGCCAGTTCGTTCCGGTATGCGGCCTCGATCAGCACTTCGCGTGTCGGGAAGTTTCGGTACAGCGTGCCGGAGCCCACCCCGGCCTCTTTTGCAATCCGATCGAGATGGGCGTCGAGGCCGTCCTCGGCGAACACACGCACGGCCGCAGACAGGATCTTGTCGCGGTTTCGCTGGGCATCCGCCCGCAGTGGGCGGCCATCGGCTCTGGGCATTATCGGCTTCCTTCGCTCGACCTCTTGCTAAGTGGGGACGGCTCCGCTTATCGTGTAAGTGGCGGCGTCTCCACTTACACGATACGGCACCGCCCGCACCGGCCGCGCCCATCGGTGCGGAACTGCTGAAACTGATATCTGAGGAGACACAATGACTCTCGCACTCGAAGGGAAAGTCGCCGTTATCACCGGCGGCGCCTCCGGCGTCGGGCTGGGCATCGCCCAGGAATTCATCGCCCAGGGCGCTACGGTGGTCATTACCGACCTCGAGCAGAAGGCGATCGACGACGCCGCGACCAAGATCGGCGGCAACTGCACCGGCATCGTCGCGAACGTAGCCCGGTTGGCCGACATGGAAGCCGTCTATCGGGAGATCGAGTCGCTGCACGGGCGGCTCGATGTCGTCGTGGCGAATGCCGGTATCGGCGCTCATGCCCCACTGGGCGAGATCACCGAGGAACAGTTCGACCGGACGTTCAACGTCAACGCCAAGGGTGTTCTGTTCACGGTTCAGCCCGCGCTGCGCCTGCTTCCCGACGGCGGCGCCGTCGTCATCATCGGTTCGACCGCAACCATCGAGCCGCCCCAGGGCATGAGCATGTACGGCGGCGCCAAAGCCGCGATCCGATGCTTCGTGCGGGCGTGGATTCAGGATGTGAAGGGTTCCGGCGTTCGCATGAACATCCTCAGCCCCGGCGCCGTCGACACCGAATCATTGCGCAGCGCAATGGCAATGGTGCGCACGCCGGACGAAGTCGATGCGGCGGTCCGGCAGATGGGGGCAGGAAATCCCACCGGCCGGATCGCCGATCCGCGTGAGATCGGGCAGGCCGCGGTGTTCCTGTCCAGCGACGCATCGAGCTTCGTCACCGGCGTAGAACTCTTCGTCGACGGCGGCATGGCCCAAGTGTGATGCGCTCACCCGCAGGTATCCGCCCGAATCGGTAACCGTTCGAAAGATTCTGGTGGCCGCTGGATCCGGTGCACACTCGCCCCCGAGATCAGGAAGCCGGAGGATGCAAACCGGCCTGCCGCCCTCCCCCGCAGCAAAGCGGCGCACTCATTATCGGGAGCCATACCTTCCAGGTCAGCTCCAGAAATGCGAAGATGATGGTCGGAAGCAGCGGCCGACTTCAGAACCCGATCCCGGCACGCTGCATGGTCTGAGTCGCTTTCTTGCCTGTCAGCGAAAGCGAGGCACACGTGATGCAGATGCGGGCAGCCCGCATGTACGGGTACCAGGAACCGCTTCGGATCGAAGAGGTTCCGGTGCCCGAGCCCGGGCCGGACGAAATTCTCCTGAAGGTCGCCGCGGCGGGCATGTGCCGAAGCGACTACCAACTCCTCGACGGCTACTTCAAGGGCCCGTTCCCCGTGGAGTTCCCCTACATCCCCGGCCATGAGATCACCGGCCGAGTGGCGGGACTCGGCACCGCCGTGCCTACACAGGTGGGCTACTCGGAAGGTGACATGGTCGTGGTGAATCCCAGCTGGGGAGATGGCACATGTCGGCAGTGTCGCGAAGGCAACGAACAGCTGTGCAGCGGCAACGGCCGGTGGGTGGGTTTCGGCCCGCCAGGCGGCTTCGCCGAGTACATGGCCGTGGAGTACCGCCATGCAATCCCGGTCTCCGCGGACGCCGCGAAAGCACCTGAACTCCTCGCCCCGATGACCGACGCGGGCATGACCCCGTACCGAGGGATGAGGAAGCTCCGGGACGCGGGCAAGCTCGGCCCCGGCCGGACCGTCGCAGTGACGGGCATCGGAGGGCTCGGGAGCTACGCGGTCCAATACGCGAAGCTGCTCGGTGCCGGCGCGACCGTGCTGGCACTCGCGCGCACGGATAGCAAACTCAACATAGCCAAGGACAACGGCGCGGACCACGGGATCAACGTCAGGGACAAATCCACCGAGGCAATCCAGGACGAACTGGAGAGGCTGACCGGCCGGAGAACAATCGACGCCATCCTGGACTGCGTCGGCAGCGAGGCGTCTATCTCAATGGGGTTCGACCTGCTGGGTCCCGAGGGCGCACTGGCAGCTGTCGGCCTCATGAGCCACCGCGTCGAGCACCGCCAGTTCCCCTTCGTCGGCACGGAACTGTCCTACCTGGGTTCCTTCTGGGGCAACCACTTGGACCTCGTCGAGGTGCTCTCGCTCGCCGAAGCCGGCCTCATCAAACACAACGTCACCAAGGTCGAGCTCGAAGACATCAACGAGAACCTGCAAGCCCTCGGTCGCGGTGACATCGTCGGACGCCAGGTCATCGTCTTCGAGTGAAGCCCGCGGCGGGCAAACCCGCTTAGAGTGGCATTTACGCAGTTCAGGCATACCGGTCCCACCATGACAGAGAGGCGATTCCATGGCCAAGATCCTCTTCGTAATGACCGGCGCAAGTTTCTGGACGCTCGAGGACGGCACCCGGCATCCGACTGGCTATTGGGCCGAAGAATTCACGGCCCCGTATACCGCGCTCACCGGAGCCGACCATGAGGTTGTGGTGGCCACGCCCGGCGGCGTAGTGCCGTACGTCGACGCGATGAGTCTGCGTCCCTCGATGGCCGGCGGTGAACAGATTGCCCTGGCGGAGGAGGAAATCCTGCGGTCTGCCGAGGAGTTGCGGCGGCCGATCGAGCTGGCGAACGCTCGGCTGGAGGACTACGCGGCCGTCTACTACCCCGGTGGCCACGGTCCGATGGAGGACCTGTGCAACGATGCCGATTCGGGCCGGCTGCTGACCGCGGCCCTTTCCTCCGGCCGGCCCCTGGCCGTCGTCTGCCACGGGCCGGCCGCACTGCTGGCCACTCGCTGGAGAGGCATTTCCCCCTTCGCCGGTTACCAGGTCACCGGCTTCACCAATGACGAAGAGGAGGCCGTCGGATTGGCCGCCAAAGCCCGGTGGTTGCTGGAGGACGAACTGGTCACCCTTGGCGTCCGCTTCACCCGCGGCGAGATCTGGAAGCCTTACACGGTCGTGGATCGCAACCTGTACACCGGCCAGAACCCCGCGTCCGCCGAGCCGCTGGCCCAGGAATTGCTGAAGGTACTGAACTAGTTTTGCGCCGATCTCGGCTAACTCCGCACCGACACCAGCGTCTCGACATGGTGCGCGAGCCACCGTGGTTAGCTGTCTCCGGCTCTGAAGCGGTCGGGGACTACCCCCGCTCCCGAGTCACCAACTGCAGCAACAAGATTCGGCTTCGCCGGGGTTGCGATAGCTGATCGCAGCGCTGTGCGGAGGTGCCTGACCTCGGGCTCGAAACCGAAGGTTCACTGGGAAATCGGGAAGTTGGCGCGGAATACGCCGTGTGGGTCGCAGGCCTGCTTGAGCTTTCGCAGCCGGTCCAAGGTGCCGGTGTCGAAAACCTCTGCGACACTGTCGCCGACGGACAGGACGGTATACGGTTTGCGGCCGCTGACCCGCGCGCCCAGATCGGCGATGATGCGCTTCTGAGCGGCGTGTACCGCGGCAACCCTGTCGAGGTCCGAGCCGGTCGCCTGCAGAAACAGCGCGTAGGGCTCCGCGAACGGCGGAACCGCGCCTCGGGTGGGCTCGGCGAGCGCACCTCCCAGCTGCCGGATCTGGATGCCCATCAGCGGATCGATCGGTGCGTGCAGCAGAATCTCGGCGGCGGTTTCGTCCAGCGCGGTCAGCAGCTCGGTTCGAAGCAATCCGGGGCCTGGGGCGGTGGGCTCGTTGACGATGGCGCCCAACTCGGCCGGGGACAATTCCCGGCGCGTGTCCGCGAGGATGCCGTCGATCGTGTCCAGCCGTCGCAGCAGGTCCCGTCCGCGCGCCGGTTCGCCCAGGTAGGCGGCGGCGATCGCGATTACCGGCGGAGCCTGCGGCAGCTCCAGCCGATTGAGCCAGACCGTGAGCTCGGCCGGTGCGTGATCGGTGATGTCCTGGAAGGCATCGCGGACCGCCTCGGTCTGCTCGGCCGGCCAGGCGATCAGGCCACCGAACAAGGCCGGAGCCTCGAACAGATCGAACTCCACTGCCGTCACCAGTGCGAAATCCCCGCCGCCGCCACGCAATGCCCAGAACAGCTCCGGGTCGGACTCCGCCGTGACCCGGGTTCGACGACCATCGGCATCGACGATGTCGAAGGCCCGGATGCTGTCGGCCGCCCAACCATATTTACGGCCGAACCACGACAATCCGCCACCGAGGGTATAGCCGACAACGCTGACCACCGGGGAGCTTCCGGCCAGCCCGGTCAAGCCGTGCGGGGCGGCCGCCGCCTGCACCTGGCCCCAATTGGTGCCCGCGCCGACGCGGGCACGTCGCCGCGCCGGATCCACCTCGATCCGATCGAGCCGGCGCGTGCGCACCAGGATGGTGCCGGCGGTATCACCGGAAGCGCCGTGGCCGTTGGGCTGAGCGGTCACCGACAGGCCCGCGTCCCGCGCGTAGCCGACCACGGCGGCCATATCATCCGCGTCTTCGACGTGCACTACGGCCGCGACCGGCTGGTCGATATTCAGATTCCACGGCGTCCGTGCCTTATCGAACTCTTCGTCACCCGGCAGCAGTACCCGTCCGCGCACGGCGGATCGCAATGTGTTGTGTGACATTTGGATTCCCTTCGCCACAGAAATATTCACCGCGTCGTGCCCGAGCCACTGGACGGAGCCTGACCCCGGGCAGGGTCCGGGGTGGCCGGGTCGGTCACCGGGGAGATGGGTGTGGGCATCGGAAAGGCCACTTCGATATGGGCAGCGGCAGTCAGCGCGCGGCGCTCGGCGAATGGGGCGGTGATCAACTGGACCCCGATGGGAAGACCCTCGGCCGAGACCCCCGCAGGGACCGTGACCGCGGGCAGGGCCAGGTAGTTGGCGGCGATCGTGAGGCGATGCGCCGCATACATGGTCGCGACTTGTGCGGTGCCGCCGAGGTCGTAGCCGACCGGCCAGGGCAGTTCGTCCGAGACCGGGCCGAGCACGATCGGATGCTCCGCGAGGAAGCGGGACCAGGCCGCGCGGCGGGTGAGGCGCTCACCCAGCGCGGTCATGTAGCCCGCCAGATCCAGCGGCGGGAACAGGTCGATCGCCGCGTCGATGAAGGTGTTCAGCCCGGCGCTGCCGACTAGCCGCATGGCTTCGCGGCGCTGGACCACCACCTCGGTGGACACCAATCGGCCGTAGTCCGCCGCCACCTCGCCCAATTGCGGCGGATCCAGTTCGGCTACCGGATATCCCGCGCGTTCGAGGGCGTCGGCGCAGCCGAGCAGCGCGGCCCGCACCTGCGGATCGATATCGTCACCGAGCGTGACGGCGACCGCGGGCAGGGCGGTATCGGTCGCGTCACGCACCGGAATCCATCCGGGATCGCGTAGGTCAGCGCTGTCGCTGAGGACCTCGAAGGCGGTCGTCAGATCGCGCACGGTGCGCGCCAACGGCCCTGGTGCCGCGAACAATTGGTTCGTCGGTGCGGGTGCGGCCCCGGACAGGCTCGAGGCCACCGCCACCCGGCCGGGCGTGGTGCGCAGGGAGGCGACTCCGCAGAACGCGGCGGGTACGCGCAGTGAACCGCCGAAGTCGGTGCCCAGGCCGAGGGGTGTCATGCCCGCCGCTACCGCGGCGGCGTCACCGCCGCTGGAACCGCCCGGGCTGCGAGTCGGGTTCCACGGATTCACCGTCGGGCCCGCCTCGTCGTTGTCGGTGTGCCAGCGAGTGGCGAAGTCCGGCATGTTCGTTCGCCCGATGACGATCGCCCCGGCCCGCCGCAGTGCGGACACCGCGGGTGCATCCGCTGCCGCGACGGCCTGTCCGAGGGCGGCCACGCCCCAGGTGGTCGGGCTGCCCGCGACATCGAGGTTGTTCTTGATGGTGACCGGAACCCCGTGCAGCGGCCCGGTCGGCACCCTGCGGTCGGCTGCGGCCGCCTCCGCGCGCGCGGTCTCGGCGAATACCGTGGTGAGCGCGCCGATTTCGGAATCGACCTGCTCGATGCGCTCGAGATGCGCCTCGACGACCTGAGCCGCGGTGACCGTGCCCTCGGCGATCAGCGCCGCGAGCGAGACCGCGTCCCGCGTCCACAGCGCGCTGTCCTGGCCGGTGTTCATGATGCCTCCTGTTCGGCGAATACCGCTGCGGTGCGCGGTGTTCGGCTGTCGTCGATGGATTTGCCGAGGGTGATGAAGAAGAGGATCAGCCCGACGGTCAGCAGGATGTGGCCCACACCCGCGCCGAGCGCGATTGCCTCACCACTGCTCTTGCCCAGCACGGTGCGGGTGCCGTGCAGCGTCATGGCCGCAATGGTGATGGCCAGGCCGATGTTGTACAGCCAGAAGAACCAGCCGTACAGGCTTTTCCGGGCGCTGAGCGTGAACTGCTTCTCCAAGGCCAGCACGATGAGGAAGAACAGCATGCCCAGCGCCAGCACGTGGGTGTGTACGACGCCGAGCTGCGACTGCCCGGTGAAATGTTCGACCTTGGTGATCTCGCGGTAGTAGAACCCGGCGATCAGGCCGATGATCATGTATATGTGAGCGGTATTGACCAGCGTCTTCATCGGGTTCATCGGGCGCTCACCGGTTTTCACGGCGCAGCAGCAGCGCGCCGCTGGCGGCCACCAGGGCGGCGGTGAAGCCGTGTACCGTCAGGGCGGTGGCGGTGGAACCGCGGCGCCCCAGGATGGTGAGCATGTCGCCGGTCGGGATGAGGGCGAGGGTGAGGGTGGTGACGCCGAGGGCGCGGCGCTGCCCGGCCGCGAGCAGGGCGAGCGGAATCAGGCCGGTGACCACATCGCGGACGCCTTTGACGTTCAGGAAGCCGTCGGCCTCGACGTGCGGCCACTCGGTGAAGCCGAACCCCGCGGCCATTCGCTGCGGGGCGAGCAGATAGCCGCCGCCGACGGCCATGATGAACCCGGCGCCCAGGACGGCGCCGGCCGTGCCGAGCCGTTCGCCGAGTCGGCGGGAACCACGCACGGAAACAACTGATTCCGTGTTCGAGAGGACGGACATGAGCACTCCTGGATCGGTGGGATACGCGTCCCGAGCATCCAGTGCGGTCCGTACCGTTCGCTGACGGTCGTTGTCAGCGAACTGTGCGCAGCAGTTCGAGCACCGCCTCGTCCGAAAGCCGGGCGCCCGCCAGGAATTCCGCGCTCAGGCGCACGGGCCCGAGCGCCGCTTCCGCCTTATCGAGCGCCCGCCGCCGGAACGGGCCGATGCGGATCACCCCGGCCCTCCGGTTGATCCGGTCGGTGGCGCCGAGAATGCGGGCCGCGCGTTCTGGGGTGCCCTTCGCCAGAGCGACCAGGGCATAACCGATTCCGACCTCGGCCAGCAGCGCCGCCGAGGTCTGGGCGGCCAGCTCGCGGGGCACGGCCAGCTCCCGCAGCGCGTCGTCCGGCTCCCCCGCCATGACCAGGGTCGCCGCGTGCGCGGTGCTCACGAAGACCAGGTTCACGAAGCGAACTGTGTCGTGGCGTCCAGCAGGTGGCGGACCGGCGGGGAGCGGCTGCTCGGACATCCGTCGGAACAGTTCCATCGAGCGGTCGTTGTCACCGCGCAGGTGGGCCAGGTGCGCCTGCGTCGCGGCCAGGAAGCGCCCGGGTGCGGGGATGATGTGCGGGGTGATCAGGGTCTCGGCCCGGTCGATATAGGTTGCCGCGCCGTCGGTATCGCCGCCGACCAGGTACATCTCCGCCGCGAAGAGCAGCACGCCCATGCGCTCACCGGCGCCCAGGTCGGCGCTGAGCAGTTCCAGCGCGCTCGCGATCAGCGGGCGGGCGCTGTCCAGGCCGAGCATTCGAGTTCGGTAGCTGGCCAGGGAGATCAGTGCGCGGCTATGTGACCGGGCGTCACCGTGCGCGCTCAGGCAGCTCAGCGCCGCCTCCAGGGTGGGCAGGGCGCGGGCCGGATGGTCGCCGCCCAGTTCATCGAAACCTCGTGCTATCAGCGCATTTCCGCGTAGCCACGGATCGTCGGAGGTGGTGCACGCGGTCAACAGGCTGTCGTCGTCGCCGAGCAGGTCACGCAGCGCCAGTATGAGCACGAACATCGGGTGCGGGGGCCGATCCTCGGTGAGGGCCGCGCGGGTCAGCCGCTCGAATTGGCCCGTGTTGTCCAGGATTTGGCCCCACCAGATGTTGGTGAAGTACGCCGGCAGTTCCTCGGCGTACCGGCAGGCCAGATAGGCCCCGATGCACCCCGGCGGCGGTGTGTCGCCGAGCAGGGCAAGGACCTCGCGGCGGCGTTCGGAGATGTCGCCATGCAACCCGCGCAGCAGCCAATACCAGACGAGATTCGCATACAGGCGAACCGCACGCTCACCATCGCCGACGTCCAGCGCCCACCGCAGCGCGGTTTCGCAATTGCCGTGTTCGGCGATCAGCCGCGCGAGCCAATCAGGGTGTGCGGCAGTGCGTAATCCGTGGGCGGCGGCGTCAGCGAATTCCAGGAAGCAGTCGGCATGAATGCGGGTGACCTCGGCCGCATCGCCGGCGGCGGTCAATTCCGCTGTCGCATAGGCACGGATGGTCTCGGCCATTCGATAGCGCTGTCCATCGAAGTCCACCAACGACTTCGTCACCAGTGAGGCGACCGTGTCAATGGCGTCCGGACCACACACCCGGGTGATGGCGTCCAAGGTCGCGCCGCCCGCGAAAATCGAAAAACGCCGGGCTGCTGCGGCTTCCGCATCGGTGAGCAGTCCCCAGCTCCACGCGACGGCCGCGTGCAAGGTGCGATGGCGCGGGACCGCGTGGCGAGTACTGTTGGTGAGCAGCCGGAAGCGATCGGTGAGCCGCGCGCTGAGGTCCGGCAGCGGCAGGCTCCGCAGGCGAGCGGCGGCAAGTTCGATAGCCAGCGGCATGCCGTCCAGGCCGCGCACGATGGCGCGGATGTCCGCGGAATTACTCTCGGACAGCGCAAAATCCGGGACTGCCGCGGTGGCACGGTCGATGAACAGCCGGACCGCGGGCGATGCAGTGACCGCCACGATACCCGCGTCGGCTTCGGGCAGGTCCAAGGTCCGGACCGGATACAGTCGCTCGCCGTCCACGCCGATCGGCTCCCGGCTCGTGGTGAGCACCCGCAGCAGGGGCAGCCGCTGCAACAGATCGTCGATCAGGCGCGCGGTCGCCTCCACGACGTGCTCGCAGTTGTCGAGTACCAACAGCACTCGGCGGCCGGACAGCGTCCGCTCCAGTACATCGGCCCATTCCGTGGACAGTTCGTCGGGTCGCTCGAACTGAGCGAGCGCATTCGCTATCGCCACTCCGACCGCGTTCATGGCCGGCCGGTCGGCCCGTTCCCGCTCGAGTGCGGCGAGTTCGACGAAAGCGTAACCGTCCGCCCAGTCCTTGGCGTGCGCCCCGACCGTCTCGGCGGCCAGCCGGGTCTTCCCCACGCCCCCGGTACCCGACAGTGTCACCAGTCGGGCCTCGCGCAGCGCCCGTCGCACTCCTTCCACGTCGTGTCCGCGTCCGACGAAGCTGGTGAACCGCCTGGGCAGCAGCGGCGCGGACACCTTTGGTGTCCCGCTGGTCCGGGATGCTGCCGTAACTCCCGGTCGAACCGATCCGGGCGTCGTCTCGATGGCAGGTTCGTTGACTGCGAGATTATGGGGTGCGCTCGTGTGAATTTCGGCCAGGGCCGAGCGCAGCACCTCGGCGGGTGTCGTGCCGAGCTCGTCCAGTAACAGGGTCTCGGTTCGTTGAAACTCTTGTATCGCCTCGGATGTTCGTCCCGCTGCCGTCAGCGCCCGCACCAGCCGTGCGGCCAGCGTCTCCCGGAACGGATGTGCCGCTGCTTCCGTGCGGAGCTCACGCAGTACCTCGCCGCCTCGGCCCAGGGCTCGAAAGGCGTCCGCTCGCAGTTCGATTGCCTCGAGTCGCTGTTCGGTCAATCGCAGTGCCGCGGCGCGCAATACCTCCGATTCCCCTGCATCGATCAACGGCTCCCCGCGCCACAACGCGAGCGCGGCATCGAAGCACGCGATGGCTCGTTCGGCCGCACCGGCCGCCAGCAATGCCCGCCCCGCCTCGACCTCCCGCGTGAACCGATGCACATCGACGTCCTCGGGCACGAGTTCGAGCACATACCCGCCCCCGTCATTCCGCACCGCCCCCGGTGCCGCCGCGCGCAACCGACTCGCCAAGGTCTGCAACGCATTCCCGGTCCCCGCCGGCGGGTCCTCCCCCCACACCCCGTCCACCAGCCGCGCCGCCGGCACCACTCGCCCGGCTTCGAGCGCCAGCAACCCCAGCAATGCCCGCACCCGCGGCCCCCCGACTGACGCCGTCGTCCCGTCCGCGGCCTCCACCACCACCGGACCCAATAGCCTTACCAGCATGAATCGTCCATCTCGCGATTGATCCTGCGGGGCGCCCGGCCTTCTCGTCAACCTGGGCGAACCCGGGACCTGACCGCATTGCGGCTATCGAACCGGCGATGCCTTCTCGACGTCAGGCGGATCCACGTAGGCGACCACCCGTGCGGGAAGAAGTTGCGGGTAATACTCAGGAATGTCGTCCGAAGTCCGGCCCTCCGAAGGGCGCGGCCGATGGCCCGCCGACTCCAGCGGCAACGACCAAGTGGCCATACCGCGCGGCGCAGCGCAGGCCGCAGCCGATGACACGGAGCGTCTGGTCGATCGAATGCATGACAAGTGGAAGCGATACGTCCGCGACGGTGGCCAGAAGGCCGTTGAACGATGGGACTGCTGGCGTGCCTGGATGAGCGGCTGTCAGCCGGCGAATTTCGCGATGGCCTGCGCGGTGACCGGGGTGAAGAGGTTGATCAGGTTGCCGTCGGGATCGCGAAACAGCAACGAGCGGTTCCCCCACGGCATCGTCGTGGGCTCGTTGACGAAATCCTCGACCGCATCCCGCAACCGCTGGTAATCGGCATCGACGTCGGGGACCAGGAATTCGATGATCGCGGTGTGGTTGTCGGCTGGGCGCGCGCTGCCCGCCGCGAACAGCGCCACGGTGCGGGTGCTTCCGATCGCGAGGGTGCCGGCCGGTGTGACGATTTCGGCGAAATCTGGTGTCGCCCAGGTTGCTTCGACACCGGTCACGTGCTGATAGAAGCTGACCAACCGGTGGATGTCATCGGTGATCAGACGGATCGAGACGAGCTTCATCGCTTACTCCTGCTGTCGGATGCGGCGGAGGTTCCGCCACCACACGCCACGGTAGAGTCGATACCGGACAGTTTCCGCCCGGTATAGATGCGAGAATTTCGGAGATGACGCACCCCACCGCCCGAGTACTGGCCCTGCTCGAGCTGTTGCAGGCCGGCGGCACCCATACCGTCGGCGAACTCGCCGGACGGCTCGGCGTCGATGAACGCACCGTCAGGCGATACGTCACCCACCTCACCGACCTGGGTATCCCCGTCCGATCGGTGCGGGGCCGCTACGGCGGCTACCAGCTCGCCCCCGGATACCGCATGCCACCGCTGATGCTGACCGACGACGAAGCGGTGGCCGTATTGCTCGGACTCCTCACCAGCCGGTCGACAACTGGCACCTTCGCGGCCGACAGCGCGACGGCCAAACTCCGCCGCGTCCTGCCCGCACGTCTGACGGCCCGGCTGGACGCACTGATCAACACCGCCGAATTCACCGCCGACGCCCGCCCGGACGTCGCTGTCGAGAGCTCCGTCCTCCTCCTGCTCGCCGAAGCCACCCGTGAACACCGACCGGTCGCAATTGATTACACCGACCGCAACGGGCGGCCCAGCGAGCGCACCGTGCACCCGTACGGGCTCGTCGAGCACTCCGGCCGGTGGTACCTGACGGGACAGGACAGCAGCAGTGACGAACTACGCCAGTTCCGGCTCGACCGCATCACCGCGGTGACCACACGGCCCGGAACATTCACTCCGCCCGCCGGATTCGAGCCGGCCGCACATCTGCTATCCGGACTTGCCACTGCACCCTATCGGCACGATGTGTCGGTCCGAGTTCAGGGAACGCTCACCGAGATCCGCCCGCTGCTGCCCGCCGCGATCGCGACCGTGCAGGAGATCGACTCACCACCCGCTGACACCGACCCATGGGTCCGGGTCCGAATCCGGGCCGAACAACTCGACTGGATTCCCCCACTCCTCGCCGGCCTGAACCGCCCGTTCGTCATCGAACACCCCGACACCCTCAACGACGCCGTGCGCGCCCTGGCTCGCCGACTGACCGCGGCCGCCGACGTCAGATACCGAACCCACAGGTAAAGCCCGGCAACGCGGACCGTCACCCAGATTGCTGTCGGATGGCCACTACGTCTCGGACCCGAGCGCCCAGCTCCCTCGCACTGCCGCCGAACTACGACAGGATCGACGAACGCCCGCATATGCCGCTGGGCGTGCGCAGGATGCGGCAAGATCGCCCGCGGTAGTGAGCGTCTGCTCATACCGAATGCCGCCTACGCAGTTTGGTATCAGATCCGGAAGCCTTGCGTCCGTTGAATGTCGGACTCGGCAGCCTGACCCAGGATTTCCTGCGGACTCGCCTGTGCCCGGCCGACCTGTATGCCGCGCTTCTGACCAGCGCTGGGGCAAACGTCCTGTCCGGCCGCATACCGCGCTGACTGAACCGGCCTGCGCGGGGTGACGGAAGATCAACTGGCCGGGCCGATTCGAGGACCGGGTAACGTCAGCAACTGCCGAGTTCGGGGCGATTGCGGGAGTGTGGACACGATCGCGCCTACACCGATGACTTTCGGGCGAGTCCGTCGTCGATATCTCTGGGTATACCGACAGACAGGAGTCCAGGCATGACGAGACCGTTTCGATTGGGCATGACCTCGGTGCGGGCGAACGGTGTGGATCTCGGCATCGAGAGCTTCGGCCGCGAGGACGATCCGCTGGTCCTGCTGGTCGGCGGCACAACGATGTTGTCCTGGCCCGACGCGCTGTGCGAGCGGCTCGCTTCGGGCGGGCGCCGCGTGGTCCGCTTCGACCTGCGCGACTCCGGCGCGTCGACGACCCTCGACCCGGAGAATCCGGCCTACGACCTGCGGGATCTCGTCGCCGACGCGGCCGCGCTGGTCGGGGTGCTCGGAGCTGGGACCGCCCATCTCGGTGGAGTCGGCGTCGGTGGGATGGTCGCTCAGGTCGCTGCGTTGGACCACCCGGACGTGTTCTCCGCACTGACCCTCGTCGGCACTCGGCCGGTGGCGCCGGGCCCGGTCGACGAGGACCTGCCGGACCACGACCTCCAGGTCATGGGCGCGCTGTTCTCCCGCCCGCTGCCGGACTGGACCGACCGGGACGCTGTCGCGGCATTCGCCGCCTCGGGGGCCGAGCCTTTGGGCAACGATCCGGAGGACGCGTGGGCGACGGCGGCCCGGATCTGGGATCGGACGCGGTCGAGCGATCCCGCGGTGCACCAGGCGAACCAGCTCGGGATGGTGTTTTCCCGGATCGATTGCGCCCCGCGCTGGCGGGGCCGGCTCGGTGAGCTCGACGTGCCCACACTCGTGGTGCACGGTCGCGCCGACCCGTTCTTCCCGGTCGGCAACGGCGAGGCCCTCGCCGCCGAAATCCCGGGGGCACGACTGCTCGTCCTCGACGACATGGGTACCGCTCTGCGCCACGCCGCGGCCGACCAGGTCGCTGCCGCCATGCTCGCCCTGTAACCGCCCGGCTCGGAGGCATCCTGAGCGGCGCAACGCACAACAATGCCGATCCGCCTCTACCGTCTCGGTTGGTCCACCGGCAGACCGCATGAACTCACACACCGGCTACCGAGAAAGGCTCGTGCGACCAGGGAATGGAGGTTCCTCGCCGTGCAAATGCTCGTAGCCGAATGCAGCGCGTCTTGTTGGTCTGTTCCAGCAGGTTCGCGATCAGCTCTCGTGCCGGGTCGCGCCCCCGATCCACGCCGCGATCTGGGCGCGAGAGGTGAACCCGAGCTTGGCCAGGATGTGCTCGACGTGGGCATCTGCGGTGCGCTGGGAGATCACCAGCCGGGATGCTATCTGCTTGTTGGTGAGCCCTTCGGCGACCAGGTCCGCCACCTGGCGTTCACGTTTGGTCAATGTCGTCCCCCCGGCGGGTGGTGTGCCGGCCGGTTGTTCTTCGTTCAGCGCGTAGGCGACCGCGGCGTTGATTCTCATTGCCCGGCCGCGTCGCCACGCCGCATCGAAGCGCATTTCACCGAGCGCGCGACGCACGACACGCTCGCAGTCGAGGTGGGCCTCGACCATCTGCGGGAAGTAAATCGCCGCGCCGGGGGCGGTCCGCATCATATGTGCCGCAGCGCCCATCAGCACGGCGGCTCGCTGGTCGTCGGTGCCGGCCGCGATCCACGCCAGCACCTCGAGATCAAGTGCCGCGACGAGAAGGCTGCGCATGCGCTGGTTGAGCCGCAGCGATTCCCGCAGCAAATCCTGTGCGCGGGAGCTCTCACCCTGCTGCCACGCCGCGATCCCGGTCATCCCCAGAGCGGTCGACCGGAACAACGACTCGCCGCACGCCTCGGTGATGGACAGGATCCGCTGATGGCATTCGGCTGCCCTCCCGGTGTCGCCCTGCTGCGCGTGCGCCACACCGAGCAACAGCAACGCAGCAACGTGCAGGCATCCTCGCGGCTCGGAGCTCAGCACCTCGATGGCTCGATTGATACACGCCACCGCGCGCGCGGGCTCATCGAGATAGAGAGCTAGATCGCCCTCCGCATAGGCGATCAGCGCCTGATTCATGGGCGTGGGATCGCGCTCGGCAAGCACACGCCCCTGCGCGAGCAGGGTGGCTGCCGTCTGGAGGTCCCATTGCCGCGTGGCCATGAAGACGCCGGCGTGCAGCGCCCGGACCTGGTCGTTTGTCGAATGTGCGCAGGGATGGGCCAGGGCGCGGTCGAGCCAGCGGCGGCCTTCACCGAACAAGCCACGGAAACTCCAGAACGCGAGGGAGGCGGCGCTGATGCGCAGCCCCGCTTCGGCTGACTGCTCGGTCGGGTCGGACATGCAGAATTCGAGCACTGCACGGATGTTCCCCTGCTCGCGGTCGAGCCGGGCCATCCAGTCGAGTTGCCGGTCGCTGATCCAGTCGGCCTCGGCATCGAGCACCAGCCGTCGGTACCAGTCCCGGTGCCGACGCCGCAGATCCTCGTCCGCACCGGCCTCCCGCAGCTTGTCCTGCCCGTAGTCCCGTACGGTGTCGAGCATCCGGAAGCGGACCGCACCCGCGGGTTCTTCCCTGATCACAACCGATTTGTCCACCAGCCAGGACAGCACATCGAGCAGCTCTGCCGCCTCGGTATCGGCACCGCACACCGCCTCGACGGCGTCGAGTTCGAAACCACCGGCGAACACCGACAACCGGGCCCACAGCAACTGCTCAGCCGGGGTGCACAGCTGATAACTCCAGTCGATGCACCACCGCAAGGTCTGCTGCCGTGTCGGCGCGGTGCGGTAGCCACGGGTGAGCAGCGCAAACCGATCGGTGAGCCGCAGCAGAATCTGGTCCGGCGACATGGCGCGCATCCGAGCCGCGGCGAGTTCGATCGCCAGTGGCAACCCGTCCAGCCGGGAACAGATCCCGCCCACCGCGGCCTTATTCTCCTCGGTCAGCGCGAAGCCGGGCACGACTGCCGCAGCGCGATCGGCGAACAGCATCACCGCATCGTATTTGCACAGCTCTCGCAGCATCGGCTCGCGGCCGGCGGCAGGAACGCTCAGCGGCTGCAACCGCCGCACCGCTTCTCCACTGATATCCAGCGGCTCGCGGCTGGTGACCAGAATCCGCAATCCCGGACACACCGACAACAACGTCTCGGCCAGGCTTGCCATCGACTCGGCAACCTGCTCGCAATTGTCTACGACGAGCAGGGTTTCACGGGATCGCAGAAACTCGACCAGCGTGTCATCGACCGGCCGGGCCGAATCGACCCGCACACCCAGCGCGGCAGCGACGATGGGAGCCACCAGCGACGGATCACGCACGTCGGCCAGATCGATCGTCCACACCCCATCGGCGAAATCGCGTCGAGCAGCCGAGGCCGCCCGCAGCGCCAGTCGGGTCTTGCCCACGCCGCCCATCCCGGCCAGCGTCACCAGCCTCGACACGGTCAGCAGGTGCTTGAGCTCGGTCAGCTCGGCGCGCCTGTTGACGAAGCTGGTCAACTCGGGCAGCACGCTGCCGCTGCGTCCTATGGTTCGCGACGAGGTCGGCTGACGGTTCTTCGGCCCGTGGTCGCGGGCGGCGGCGGGGTCGCTGCGCAGGGCCATCTCGCCAGCCGGGTAGCTGCAGAATTGCTGCACTTGCCGGATAGCCTCGCCGAGCTCCGCTGCGGAGGGCCGCTGCTCGGGATCGCGGTGCATCGCCGATTCCACGACAGTGCACAGCTCGGCTGGGAAGCCGCTATCGCGCAGGTCCGGCACCGGCCCCCGGCTGATCCGCACAAACAGGGCCACCAGTTGCTCACCGTTGCGCCGCTCGTAGGCAGCATGTCCGGTCAGCGCGCAGAACAAGGTGGCACCGAGCCCGTAGACATCGGCGGCGGGAGTCGGAGTGCGGCCCTCGAGCACCTCCGGCGCGGTGAATGCCGGCGATGCCGTCACAATGTCGGCACCCGTTTCGAACCCGCCGGGGATGCGCGCGATCCCGAAGTCGGTCAGGACAAGTCCACCGTAATCGGTGAACAGAATATTGCCCGGCTTCACATCGCGATGCACGATGCCCAGCCGATGCGCGCTCTCGAGCGCCCCGGCGATCCCGGCCCCGATCCGCAACACGTCATCCACCGGAAGCGGACCGCGCCGCCGGATCCGCGCAGCCAGCGAGTCCAAGGGGTAATACGGCATCACCAGATAGGGCCGCCCGTCGCTGGTAACACCGGTCTCCAGCACGGTGACGATATTGGGATGCCCGGTCAGCCGGCCCATCGCCCGCTGTTCCCGCACGAACCGCGCCCGGTTCTCCTCGTCCAATTCCCCGGTCAGGACCTTCACTGCAACCGTGCGATTCAACCCCACCTGCCGACAGCGATAAACCGCACCGAAACCGCCGCGACCGATCTCTTCGGTGTCCTCGAAGCCGACCGCACGCAACTCCTCCGCTACCGTCATGCTCACGTCACGGCGGATACGGTTCGCGGCGTCGTCGATCATCAGCCGCGCGCAATCCTCTCGGTATGGCTGTGAGCATCGGACATGATCGACTCACCTTTCGACGGTGCCAAGCCTATCGCCCATGACGAGCGGACATCCAGCTATTCGACGGATGCGGCACGGCTATCCACGGGTTCCTTCGTGCCGA
Source organism: Nocardia sp. NPDC004278 (assembly GCF_053602975.1). Taxonomy (NCBI): domain Bacteria; kingdom Bacillati; phylum Actinomycetota; class Actinomycetes; order Mycobacteriales; family Nocardiaceae; genus Nocardia; species Nocardia sp. NPDC004278. The sequence goes on along the minus strand of NZ_JBSGEQ010000007.1, from coordinate 112,754 downwards.
CCGCGAACACCTGGAAGCAATCCCATGGTGTAGATATCCGAAGCCCTCACCACCGCCCTGGTACATCGCGACCACGACCGGAGACGGCGCGGTGGCCACCGACGTCAGCATGGCTGTGTTCCGTACACCGGCCTCGAACGTCCGCAATTGCCGCATGACGCGGGTGAACTCGATCAGGCGCAGCGCGAGCACTGGGATTGCGAACACGACGTGATCACCGCGCGTGCCCTTACACCGACACTCCGGTAATCGATTTCGGGGCGCGCCGCCACGCTGGCGGCAGCTCTGCATGAGGTGTGCCGCGCCGCCGCTCACGGGCCGTCGAATTGTGGCTCGACAAGAACGAGCCCTGGCGCGAGCCTAGGGAAGCCCTACCGGTCCGGTGCTCGAGTAAACACCGCAGGCCCAGCACCGACCGATCGCTTCACCACGACTGAGCCTGCGGCGTTTCGACCAGTGTCCGAACTTCACGCTCCGGGACCCCGGCCTGACCACAGCACACTGCCACTGCGAGGTGATATGTCAAGTGTCGGTGAAGATCCTCGGTCACGCGATGGCGATCTGCCCAACCCATCTAGGTAGGTAGTCGCGTACTTTGCCGATGTGCGTCGCCTACCTATGCGACGACGGTGGAAGGTGTCGGCGGGCAGGTGTCGGTTGGGAGCGTTCCACCGCGCGATTCCGCCCGTCAGCGACGACGGCGACCCGGCGACCCCCGCGGTGCACAACGACGTGGAACCGAGGCGGGCAACAATGCCCAGCGGGGTCGCGGTCAGCAACTGGATACGGGTGTTGCCAGTGCCGAGCTCGGCTTTGCCAGCGAGGCTACGGCGAACATATCCATCCGGCTGGCGCAGGCGATTGTCTGCGGTGGCCGGTCGATGCGGAACTGGCTTCTACGATGACTGCACTACTCCCTCTGGCCTACGGGTACTTGCGCGATGACTTGATCGGTGAACGCGACCGCGATTCGGGTGAAGACATGTTACGGGCTGCTGCCCGCTCGCTCGGCTACGAGCTGGGTACCGTGTTCCATGAACCGCCACAAGAGACCGGAATGCTGCCACCAGCGTTCGTCGATCTGATCCAGGAATGCCGCCGCGCCGCGGCGCACGCGGTGATCACACTACGGGGGCACATGTCGAACATGTCGGTGCCGCGGATGGTCCTGCAAGTGCGCGCCGAGGTCGTCGTCCACGAAGTCGGGTAATGAGTTGAGTCTCGGGCCCAGCGACAGGATGGTGTCGCAATGCCGAGCCGTGCGTGGCGAATGTCACGAAACTCGTTGTGCGAGTGTGTAACTCGCAGTGAGCCGATACGCTGAGCGGGCATCGTCTACCGTCGCGAGCCCGTGGCCGGTGAACCGACATCGAGCAGCGAAAACGCCCGCGTCGAATGAGTGCCTGTCGGCGGCGTTGCGGACCTGCCGATGGACCTCGGCCAGCGCGAACACTTGGACTGGGCATGACCCACCCGGAACCGCACATCGACGTGTCATGCCGTGAACCGAGACCGAGAACGGGACAGGAGTGCGACCAGCGGCTGCCCAACCAACGCGCCACTCGCGCCGAGCGATACCCGACCGATCGACGCTTCCACGGAATCGACCCGGCGGTATGTCATGTCGGCCGGCCTGGGTCTGAACCAGTCCACGTACTCCGTTCGCCGACGTGCCCGCGGTCTCCAACACATTTCTCAACTTCCGGCACCGAACGTAAGCAAACAGATCGGCTCCATATCCGAGCAAGGAGTGAATACCGATGGCCACCCGCAACCGCACGTCGGACCAGCAGGGAATCCCACCCCACCAACAGCTGGCCGATCTGTTGTCGGCGATCGACGCCGAGGAGGATCAGCTCCGTCGACTCGTCAGCGATATCGCATCCATTACGCTGCAATCCCCAGGAGCCACAGACCACTGACGGTGAGCTGGTCAGCGAGTTGACGATCTCCGAGTAGGTCGAATTCGATTCGATCAGCTTCCTGCCGTGGCTCAGGAGTTGGATGGGGAGGGCGGCGTGTGGCGCGCCGAACAGTTCGCTGCGCGAACCGCGGGGCTCGGGCGGCAGGCAGGGGCTGAGAGGGCCTCGTGACCGGGGCCTCAACCGGTGTGGTGACAAACTCGGCAGGCGGCTGTTGTGCGACCGCGTCACCTCACTGCGTGTGGCAGACGAGTTCGCTTCATCGTCGTTCAAGGCTCGGAACGGGAGTTCCCGGAGGGAGCTGGTTCGCCGCAGCCAACGGCTGCAGCACGATGCGGCATAGGCGCCGGATCCGGTCGAGGTCGACATCTGCCATCAGGCGCTCCTCCTCCGGTATCTCGTCGACGACGGGGTCGATTCCGAACAGCAGGCGCGGAAGCATCGGGTGGACGACGAGGCCGATCAGCTCGGTCGCCGCCACCTCGGCCTCGCCGGTCGCGAGCCCCGAGGCGGTTTCCAGGTGCGCCGCGAGATCGCGGGCCGTGGTCCCGAAGAGGACGTCGTAGAGGCCGGCCGCCAGATCCGGCAGCCGGTCGGCCTCAGCGATGCCGAGACGGAGCATCCTGGCGACCGAGGACCACCGCAACAGCTGGACGAAGCGCCCGCAGTACCGCACGACCGCTTCCGCCGGTTCGTCGGCGTATTGCGTGGGCGTGCGCATCCGCTCACCGAACAGGGCGCGGACGCGCTCGACGACCGCGAGGAACAGCGCGTCCTTGGTCGGGAAGTGCGCATACAGAGAACGCTTCGACGTTTCCGCGCGCGCCGCGATCGCGTCCATGGAGGTTCTCTCGAAGCCGTCCTCCAGGAACGCGAGTTTCGCCGTGTCGAGGATGTGCTCTCGCAGCGCTTCACCGCGTCGGGCCATAGCGTGCCACCTTAAGTATACGGTACGGTTGAGTTTACTTCGGTTTTACGAGGACAGGAGCAATCATCCATGATCGTTGTCACCGCCCCCACCGGGCAGATAGGCAGCAAGCTGGTCGCCACGCTGTTGCGGCGAAGTGAACCGGTGCGCCTCGTTGTTCGGGCCCCGGACAAGCTGCCCGCCGAAGTGCGGCAGCGAGCCGAGATCGTCGTCGGGTCGCACTGCGATGGCGATGTCCTCGACCGTGCCCTCGACGGCGCCGACGCGTTGTTCTGGCTCATGCCGGCAGCTGCGAACGCGAGCAGTCCCTACGAGGCGTACGTGACCGCCTCGATCCCCGGCGCCGACGCCGTCGTGCGCCACCGTGTGCCGCGCGTCGTGATCGTTTCCGCGCTCGGGCGAGGATCGCAGATCTATGCGGGCCACATCTCCGCGTCGCACGCGATGGAGGACCTCTTCCGCAGCACCGGCGCGCACGTGCGCTCGCTCGCTCTGCCCGCCTTCATGGACAACGTCCTCCGGCAGGTGGCCACGATCCGGAACGGGGTCGTCTCCGGCACTCTCCCAGCCGATTTCACGATGCCCTGGATCGCGACGAAGGACATCGCCGCACTCGCTGCCGAACTTCTGCTCGATCACACCTGGACCGGGCAGGAGTCGGTCGAGGTCCTCGGCGGAGAAGACCTCTCCTACCTCGACATCGCGCAAATCCTGACCGAGGTTCTCGGTGTGCCCGTCCGGTACGAGCTCGGGGACCGAGTTGCCATTCGCCGCTTCCTCGTCGATCGCGGCGTCTCCGAGGCGATGGCCCAGTCCATGGTGGACATGGACCTCGCCGGCGAGCGCGGCATCAACAACGTCACGGCGCGTAGCGCTGGGAACACCACACCCACCACCTTCCGCGAGTTCGCCGAAGAGACCATCAAACCGGCGTTGGCCGGTTGACCGTCTTCGCACCCGACTCCACCAGGAGCTCCTCATGACGCTGATCTGCATCGAAGAACATGCGGTCGACCAGTCGATCGCCGAAGCGGCAGGCCCAGTCCTCGCCCGTGAGGCGCCGTACATGCGTGCCCAGAGTTCCAGCTCCTCGCCGGTGCGCCCCGGTGCCGGCCGACGACCCGCCGTCGACATCCACGAAGCGATCCGCCTCGGAACCGACCTCGGGCAGGACCGCATCCGGCGGATGGACGAGCACGGCATCGACGTGCAGATTGTTTCCTGGACCAGCCCAGTCCAGCTGGTTCCCGACGACAGGGCGGTCGCCCTGTGCCAGTCGGTCAACAACCGGCTCTCGAAGGCGGTCCTCGCTAGCCCCGATCGCCTTCAGGGGCTGGCGGCGTTGCCGTGGCAACTGCCCGCCGCCGCCGTCGACGAACTCGACCGCGCCGTGACCGACCTCGGTCTGCGCGGCGTCCTCATCCTGGGACGTCCTGGTGCCGGGTTCCTCGACGAACCCGCCTACCAGCCGGTCCTGGACCGGATCGCCGCACTGCGGGTGCCTCTCTACGTGCACCCTTTCCATCCCGTTCAACATGTGCAGCGGTCCTATTACGCGGGTTTCAACGACAAGGTGACCGCAGAGTTCTCCCTGGGAGGATGGGGCTGGCACCACGAGGCCGGCATTCACGTGCTGCGGCTCATCCTCGCCGGAGTGTTCGAACGTCTTCCCGACCTGCAGGTCATCAGTGGCCACTGGGGCGAGATGGTCCCCTTCTACCTCAGCCGCCTGGACGACGTCCTTTCGCCGGGCGACACCGGGCTGTCACGCACAATCGCCGAGGTCTACCGCTCCAACGTCTGGGTCACGCCCAGCGGGATGTTCCACCGCCCCCAGTTCGACTTCATCCGTGCCGAGGTGGGACTCGACCGGGTGATCTGGTCCACCGACTTCCCGTTCCTCCACCTCGGCGGCGTGCGTGAGTTCCTCGACGAACTCGACATCACGCCCGAGGAACGGGAGAGGATCACACATCGCAACGCTGAGCGGCTTTTCCGGCTGAACGGCGTGTAGTCAGCCGTTTTCACGGTCGGGAATTCGTAGCTGCTTCCAAGGTCGACGAGGATGATCCCGTATGGATTCATATCGGGGTCGAGCGCGTTGTCCAAAACGATCATTGCGCCTCCGCCGAGCTGAATGGTGGCGTCGGGATCGTCCTTGTCGGGGAAGGTGGTTTCGATGTTGAGGATCACGGTGCTGATGCAGCGATGGTCGGTGTCTCCGGCCTACATAACCCGTCGGCGGCCGTCGCGTCTAGGTGGGCGCGCCAGGGCGGGCCAGCGTGGCGTGCGGCGCAATTGCGAGCGCGCCGTGGCGATCATGCCGGGTGTCGCCCATCGGGTGAGGTGGTCCCATGCCGAGGCCATGTCGGGTTCCAGGATGAACAGTCGGCCATCGCAGCGGGCGAGTTGCGTTTCGTATCGGTCGCTTTGGAACTCCAGCCGCCAACCCGGCCACAGCCGTGGCCAGTCGGAGCGCAGACCGGCGAGTTCGCGAATGGTCCACACCATCGCGTGCCGCGCACCCAGGTCCAAGTGCAGTCCGCTGGTGGGTGGATATGGCAGCTCGGTCACCACAGCGGTGGAGGGCAGTGCGGTCGTCAGCGTCACACCGATCCCGAAGGCGGAGTTTTCGAAGTTGTACAGGTGGTATGCCCGTAACGGCGCACCAGGCCCGACGGCAAGCGTAACGAGCAGGGAATCGTCCGGCTCATCCGATTCGGGGTCGAAGTAGACCGGTGACCTGTCGTGCCAAGGCTCGCTGAATGTTGGTCCTGGACAGTAGTTGTCACCGCGGTACCGATCTCCGAGATACCGCACAATGTCGTCGATACCTTCGTAGGCCCATTGGAGCTCCCATCCCGGCCATGCTTGTGCGAGCAACGCATAGAATGCGGCGCGGTAGGCATACTGCAGCTCGCCTGAACTCGGAGTCAGCACGTCCTCGAACCACGACATGCCCAGCCGCCCGGACAACGCAAGCACCCGACGTCGCACATCGATCAGCACCACGGCTTCGCACCAGGGGTCGAAGTCCTCGACCGACTCCTCTGCCCGAGCCCACCGAATCGTGTTGTCCGGCCCCACAAGCAGGATCTGACCTATATGCCCGGCAGCGTGCGACCCGCAGAACATCGTCGCCGTAGGTCCGTCGACAATAACGAAGTCGGCGGGATCTCTCACTCATCTGATGGTATGCGCTCCATGCCACACCAGCACAACGCAATTCACGATCGGCATGAGCGTGCGTCTATTCTCGCTACACACACCGCCCACCCGGAACATGAACCGCCCGCTCGGAGTGCTGAGTCTTTACTCTGGATCGCTCGGACACAAACGACGCTCATCGATGACTGAACGGCCGCAAGGTGTTCGCGCAATAGCACACAACAGTGAAGCCGCAGGACGATTACCTGCGGCTTCACTGTTCAGTGGAGCTAAGGGGAATCGAACCCCTGACCTTCTCGATGCGAACGAGACGCGCTACCAACTGCGCTATAGCCCCGTGCGGCTCCGGGGAACCGCGCTGTGACACTGTATCAGGCGGGGTGGGCAGACTCCGAATCGTGTGGCTGAGCTGGGCAGATGCGAGGGAGAGCGCTCGACCGGACGCGGTGTCCGGATCGGGCGACCGGATGATCAGGCGCCTGCGGCTCGGCGCATATCGCCGCCGTGGCCGCGGCGCAGGGCGCGGGCGGTGGCGGCATCGAAGGTTTCCAGGTGCTCGAACGTGGGGTCTTCGTCATCGGACTCGATGAGGGCGGAGCGGCGGCGCAGGGCGCGGGCGGTGTCGCGGTCCATGACGCGCTGTTGGGCGCGCCGCTCGGCTTCGCGTTCCTCTTCGACATGCTCGCCGCGGCTGCGGGCCAGCCGGGCGAGGCGACGGCGCCGGATCTCCTCTTCCATGCGCACCTGCTTGCGTAGGTAGGCCAGGTAGGTCACCAGGACGAGCGCGGAGCCGCCACAGCCCCACCAGAACAGTGGGCTGAGTGCCACCGAGAGTCCGCCGAAGGTGAGAGCGGCCAGGATCAGGCCGAGTACCGCGCGCTGACGGAAGGTGTAGCGGGCCGCGCGCGCGATGGCGTCGGCCTCGGGGTCGAAGCCGCCGCGGCCACGCCTAGTGGGCACGAAATCCGGATCGTCGGAATCGGATTCGTCGAGACGAGCGGGTGGCGCCGTCCGGGCCGAGGGAATCCGGGCACCGGTCGTTTCGGTGTGCTCTGCCGCCACCAGGTCATCATCGGCCGTCGCACGTTGCTTCGCAGCCGTTCGGGCCGTTGCGATCTCGTCATCGTCGGAATCGATGCGGTCGAGTTCGCCAGCAGCGCCGTCGAATTCACCGTCCGCATCGTCGTATTCGTCGCGGTCCGCATCGTCGTATTCGTCATCGGCGGAGTCGAACTCGTCGACTTCACCTTCCCTGTTGTCGATTTCGGTATCGGATACCGCCGACGTGGCTTCGGGCGGGTCGGCCGTGGCATCGTCGTCCTCGGTGACCTGCTCGTCGGCCGGTGTCGTCATCCGGTCCTCCGCATCATCGCTGTGGGATAGCTTTCTCTGCACTCGGGTCGGGCGATAGTCCGGATCACTGTCATGTCCGGCGGCGGGTCCACTCTTCGCGCGCCGCTTGGAACCTCCGCGGTGCAATACGCGGGTCGCCAACGCCGCGTCGGTAGTCTGCCTGATCCTGGGATGCCGGTCGGCGAGGATCGGGAACAGCACGAAGACCCAGAGCACGACCAAGCCAATCCACAGGATCGAATTCGGCATCTCGCCTCAGCACCTCCGTCCCCGCCGCATCGTCTGTTCGACCGGGCCGCACCGCGCCCCGTCGCGGTGCGTTCGCTCGCGGCAAAACGCCTCGGACGGGCGGACGTCCGGTCGCCGCGGGGCGTATTCGGCACTGGTCACCGAGCGCCTCACAGCTCATCCTTTCGAGCGACCTGCAAGCAATCGCTACGGTCACTGTCGGTGGCGCAGGACGCACCTCCGACGTCCGTAGGTTAATTCGGTGTCGCACCAAGTTCGGTCAGGCGCGCCGTGCACATACGCCACACCCGTCACATTCCCACCATTATTGCCGCGCGTCGCGACCGCCGGGCGCGTCGAAAACGGTACGGGCGTGCCGTCATCCGGCAGTCAGGGCAAGGTGGCCCGCCCGTCGCGCACCAGCCGGTCCACGACGGTGCCCGCCACCTCCTCGACGGTGATGCCGACCAGCAGGTGGTCGCGCCAGGCACCGTCCACATCGAGGTAGCGCTTCAGCAGACCCTCCTCGCGGAAACCGACATTGCGCAGAACCGCTTGGCTGGCCAGGTTTTCCGGCCGCACCGTCGCCTCCACCCGATGCAATCCGACGGGCCCGAAGCAGTGGTCGAGACCGAGCGCCAGTGCCGCCGTCGCCACCCCCTGACCGCCCAAATCCTTGGCCACCCAATAGCCGATCCACGCCGAACGCAGGGCGCCACGCACGATATTGCCGACGGTCAGCTGGCCGCTGAAGGCACCGTCGACCTCGATCACGAGCGGAATCATCGCGCCGCGTCTGGCCTCGGCCTTCAGACTCGACCACAGCGACGGCCAGTTCGACGCATGGTTGCGTGCCTCCCAGGCGCCGCGCCCGGTCGGCTCCCACGGCTCCAGATGTGCCCTGTCGCGCAACCGGATCCGGCTCCACGCCGCCGCGTCGCGCAACCGCACCGGACGCAGACTGACCTCGCCCGCCGCAACCCGCACCGGTCCCAGATGCGCGGGCCATCCGGGATGCTGCGTGCCCCGGAACACGTTCATCGTCTCCACGCCTCAGCCGCGCTGTGCGAGAAATGCGACACGAACCTCGTCACCGGTCCTGATCTCGGTATCGTCCGGGTCGATCACGATCAGACTGTTCGCCTCGGCCAGCGTGGCGAGCAGATGCGACGAACCGCCGGCGCCGCCGCCGAGCGGCTGCACCAGATAGTCGCCGGTGGCCTCATCGCGCATGAGTTGGGCCCGCAGATAACCCTTGCGCCCGGCGATCGAGGTGATCGGCGTGATCGTCCTGGCGCGAATGATGCGGCGCATCGGATGTCTGCGCCCCAAGGCAATTCGAATCAACGGTCGCACCATGACCTCGAAAACAACCAGTGCCCCAACGGGATTCGATGGCAGCAGGAACGTCGGCACCTCATCGCGCCCGAGCCGCCCGAAACCCTGTACGGAGCCGGGATGCATGGCCACCCGGGCGATTTCGAGATCGCCCAGACCCTCGAGCGCCTCGCGCACCTGCTCCGAGGCCCAGCCGCCGATCGCGCCCGCGATCACCACGACCTCCGAGCGCACCAGCTGCCCCTCCACCACATCGCGCAGCCGCCGTGGATCCGAACTCACGATGCCGACGCGGTTCACATCCGCGCCAGCATCGCGTGCGGCGGCGGCCAATGCATAGGAGTTGACGTCGTAGACCTGTCCGGGGCCCGGCGTGCGATCGATATCGATCAACTCGCCGCCCACCGAGATCACCGACAACCGCGGCCGCGGATGCACCAGCACCTTGTCCTGGCCGACCGCGGCGAGCAGGCCCACCTGCGGCGCACCGATAATGGTGCCCGCGCGCACCGCCACATCGCCGGGCTGCACATCGTCGCCGATGCGCCGGACATAGTCACCGGATCGCACCGGCTCGTACACCTTGATCCTGGCCCGGCCGCCATCGGTGAAGTCCAAGGGCAGCACGGCATCCGCGAGTGTCGGCAGCGGCGCACCGGTGTCGACCCGCACGGTCTGGCGCGGCTGCAATCGGATCGGCTGTTTGGATCCGGCGACCACCTCGCCGACCACCGGCAGCGTCAGATCGACCAGTTCGCCGTCCTCATTGCGGATATCGGTACCGGCGGCGGCGACATCGACACTGCGCACCGCGTAGCCGTCGATGGCGGCCTGGTCGAATCCGGGCAGGGGGCGCTCGGTGACGACATCCTCGGCGCACAGCAGGCCCTGGGCCTCGGAGATCGCGACCCGGACCGGCCGGGGCGCGACCGCCGCAGCTGTCACCTTGATCTGCTGATCCTCAACCGAGCGCATCCAGCCCTTCCTGATCTCTCCGCACCGACCCGATTCCGCTACCCGCGCAACCACGTTCCATGCGCAAGGTGAACCATCATTCGTACCCGACGGTCCACAATCGGCGAAACCCGACGCCCGCCGCTATCAGTCGTCGGTCGTCAGCTGTGGGTCCCAGTCCGAACTGAGCCGATGCTGCAGCCACTCCCGCAGGGCGGGGCCGTATTCCTCTCGTTCCAAAGCGAAATCGACCGCAGCACGAAGATAGCCGCCCGGGTTGCCCAAATCGTGGCGCGACCCACGGTGGACCACCACATGGACCGGATGGCCCTCCTCGATGAGCAGGGCGATCGCATCGGTGAGTTGCAGTTCGCCGCCCGCGCCCGGTTCGATCCGCCGCAGCGCGTCGAAGATGGCGCGGTCCAACAGGTATCGGCCCGCGGCCGCGTAGGTCGACGGCGCGTCCGCCAGTGCCGGCTTCTCCACCATTCCGTTGACCCGCAGTACATTCGGGTTCACCGCATCGGGCACCGGCGCGACATCGAAGACACCGTAGGCGCTGACCTCGTCCTTGGGAACGTCGATGGCGCACAACACAGTTCCGCCGCGCTTGCGCCGCACCCGGCTCATCACATCGAGCACCCCGCACGGCAGCACCAGATCGTCGGGCAGCAGCACGGCGATGGCGTCCTCGTCCTCATCGAGGACACCCTCGGCCTGCGCGACGGCGTGTCCGAGGCCCAACGGCTCCTCCTGGACCACCGAGGTGACATCCAGCAGCGCGGGCGCCTTGCGCACCTTCTCCAGCAGATGGAATTTGCCGCGCTCGGCGAGCGTGCCCTCCAGCACCAGATCTTCGACGAAGTGCGCGACCACGCCGTCCTTACCGGGCGAGGTCACGATGACTAGTCGCTCGGCACCGGAGTCGGCGGCCTCGGTCGCGACCAGCTCGATGCCGGGAGTGTCGACCACCGGCAGCAGCTCCTTGGGCACGGTCTTGGTCGCGGGCAGGAACCGCGTCCCGAGTCCGGCCGCGGGCACCACGGCCGTGCGGAAACACGAAACGACCGCGCCATTCGCGGATTGTCCCGCCATTGCTGTCATACGCCTACCCTATCCATCCATCACAGGCCCGAGGCGGCCATCACGCCGACTCGGGTCCCGGTGAGCTTAAGGTGATCACCGTGGAGATGCCCGGCGAGCGTGACAAACATGCCTGGCGTGTGGAAATTAACGCCCGACGGGCCGCGATGACCGCCGCCGAGCACGAAACCGAGGCACGTGAGCTGGCCCACAACGTCGCCGCACTGGACGTTCCCGAATGGGTGTGCGCGTATGTGCCGGTGCGCGGAGAACCCGGATCGACGGCGTTGTTGACGGCGCTGCGCGCGGCGGGCGCCCGGGTGCTGCTGCCGGTCACCGGACCGCCGGGACCGCTGCAATGGGCCGAATTCACCGGCACCGATGACTTGCGGCGCGCGAGGTTCGGGCTGCTCGAGCCCGCGGGCGAGGTACTCGCCGATGCGATCACGCTGGCGGGATTGATCCTGGTCCCGGCGCTGGCGGTGGACCGCCGCGGCGTCCGGCTCGGCCGGGGCGCCGGATACTACGACCGGACCCTGGCCGCGGCCCGGCCGACGGCGCGATTGATCGCGGTGGTCCGCGACGACGAACTGCTCGATCGACTGCCCGAGGAACCGCACGATCTGCGCATGGGCTGGGCACTCACACCGCATGGTGGGCTGCATCGATTGGGTCGCGACGGGGATGCGGAATGAAATGCCGATTGGCGGTGTTGGCACTGTCGGCTGTAGAGTGCCAGATTGACGAACCCTGCGGAGGATCCAGTGCCAACTTATTCATATGCGTGCACCCAGTGTGACAACCGCTTCGACATCGTTCAGTCCTTTGCCGATGAGGCGCTGAGCGTCTGCTCGGAGTGCTCCGGGAAGCTACGCAAGCTGTTCAATTCCGTGGGCATTGTGTTCAAGGGCAGCGGTTTCTACCGCACGGACAGCCGCGGCGGCGCATCGACCGCGAGCGAGCCCGCGAAGTCGGACGGCGGTTCCGGCAGCTCCGCATCGAGCTCGGATTCCGCTTCCTCGACCAGCTCGAGCACCGCGAGCACGGCCGTCGCCAGCTGAGTTTCACCAGGTTGAAGCAGCCCTGCGGGAGTTATCCCCAGGGCTGTTGTTATCCACAGGCAGCATTGTTTCCCGGGCGGGTCGCTGTGATTGTCGCCATAGGCTGCGGACATGGCTCCCCTGGGCATCATCCGGCTGGGCAAGACCCGCTCCTTCGCCGAACTCGGCCGCGGCAACTCCCTGCGCTGCGCATTCGACAATCGCCCGCCGTGGGCAGATGGTCTGCTCGCCCGACGCCTGCTCGCGGCGGCACTCACCGCACTCGCGGTCATTCTCTTCCTGCGCGGTGATCCCGGTCGTGAACGCACCGACGTTATGGTCGCCGGACGCGATCTGCCGCCGGGGCATCTATTGGAGGCGGCCGATCTGCGCTCGGCACCCCACGAATCCAGGACACTGCCCGTGGGCGCGGTCGACGATATGGCCATCCTGGTCGGCGCGACGCTGACCGGCGCCATGCGCACCGGCGAGGTGTTCACCGATCTGCGCATCGTCGGGCCCCGGCTGGCGGCGGTCGCCACCAGCACCCGTGACGCCCGCATCGTGCCCATTCGGCTGGCCGATACCGCGGTCGCGGAGATCCTGCGGGCGGGCGACCGGGTGGACGTCGTCGCTGCGGAGGAGCAGAGCAGCCGGCCCGCTCGGCTACTGGCGCTCGACGCCGCGGTCGTCCTGGTATCCGGCCCTGGCGACCGGCGCGGCACGCCCGAGCGGGTCGTACTGGTCGCAATGGACGCCGAACACGCCACCGCGGTCGCCGCGGCCTCGCTGCGCACCGCCCTGACCGTCGTTCTTCATTGACAATCGTTTAGCCGAGCATTTGCTATCAAGGTCAACTAGCATCGGTCGAATACGGCAGCCCGGACCGCCGAGCACAGCTTTTCAGCTCCCATCCGAAGAGGAGATATTGGCAATGCTCAAGGGTTTCAAGGATTTTCTACTCCGCGGAAACGTCGTCGACCTGGCGGTAGCCGTGGTGATCGGAACCGCATTCGTCGCGGTCGTCACAGCGTTCACCGATGGCATCGTCAATCCGATACTCGCCGTCTTCGACGGCAGTAATGAACTCGGCCTCGGTTTCCGATTGGTTGCCGACAAACCGGCGACCTTTGTACAGGTCGGCCCGATCATTACCGCAGCCGTCAACTTCTTGATCATCGCCGCGGTGTTGTACTTCGTGCTGGTGCTGCCCGCGACGCACGTGAAGAAGCGATTCGGCACCAAGGACACCATCCCCACCGATTCCGAGGTGCTGGTCCAGATCCGCGATCTACTCACCGATGGCCAGCGCAGCGGGGGCGGACGACACGAGTTCTGACCGAATTCTCCTACACTGCAACTCGAGCCGAATTCGGTACGGCCACGAGCAAATGCGGCATTGGCTTGCGCCACAAGGCAAACGGGCCCGTCACAGCTGGTGACGGGCCCGTTCACGTATTCGAGCGGAATGCTCAGCCGAGGCTGAACGGCTGGCCCCACAGGGTGGTCCAGGTGATGACGTTATCGGTTTCCACCTCGACGCTGATGAAGGCACGAGCCTGCGCGTAGCCACCGCAGCCGGTCAGGCCGATGGTTTCATCGGACCAGGTGACCGAACCACTGCCGCCCTTGAACTTATTGCGCTTCTTGTGCGCCTCATTGCCGAAGTCATCGGCCTGCTCCTGATCGAGCACATAGAACGACTGCGCCTGCCCCGGACCGAGACTCAGGTTGGCACCGCTGGAGGCGCCAACCTTCGGCTTGACGTTCTCGCCGCTCCAGTCGAGACCGCCGGTGACGCCGCCTTCCGCGCCACCGCCGTCGATATTCACCTGGCAGCCGACGACATAGCCCGGGAAGATCGCACCGTTCCAGCCATCGGTGACCTCGACCTGCGCGCTACCGGAGACCCATGCGTTGCGGTGCACCGGTGTGGATCCCATGGACGGGCTGATATTGGCCGATTCGCCGACCAGCCGGATGGTGAGAACGGTGCCGTCGGACAGTGTCTTGACGATTTGTCCGCCCGGCAGCGGAATGAAGGTGTCGGCATTGGCCGCACCGGTGGACAGCAGGCCCAGTGCCACGGCGGCGGCGCCACCGAGCCCGGCCGCGCGCACCGCAAACTTACGATCGATCATGATAGTTATTACCCCTAGCGGATTGAGTTCGATGAGTTCGATTCGGCGAGTAGAGATTTCGAGATCCCACCGCGGTCAGCCGATGCTGAACGGCGCTCCATAGAGGGTGGCCTTGGAGTAGTTGTTGCCGATGATCTCGACAACGGTGTAGGCACGCGCCTGGGCATAGCCCGCGCAGCCCTGGATCTGGATCTCCGCATCCTGATACTCAACCGAGTAATGGCCCGGCTTCAGGATGTCCTTGTAATCGATCTGAACGAACTTGACCTCGCCCGGGCCGAGATTGATGCCGATCGAACCACCGAGCGAACCACCCGAGAGGTTGATACTGCCGGAAACGCCCGCCGAGATCGCGTTATCGGCGATACTCACCTGACATCCGACGATATAGCCGGTGCTCAACTGCGAAGCACCGTGCGTCGAGGAGTTATTGGTACCCGGCGCTCCGGAAGCGCCATTACTCGGACCGACGGTGCCCTCGGGCGTTACGGATACATCGGCAATGGCATTGCCCGTAACCCAGACGACTCGGCCCGCACCATTCGCGGCCAATGACGGCGAAATCAAGGCGTGTTCTCCCGTCCGGCTAACGGTCACGCCCGGACCCAACTTCTGGCCGTCCGGCAACGGCACGAAGACATCGGCGTTGGCAGCGCCGGTCGAAAGCAGGCCCATTCCCACAGCGGCGACGACACCGGCGCCCGCGATGCGGACCCCTCGACGCAGACCGCTGAAGCGGTTCTTGCTCATACTTCCCCTCATCAGGTTCTAGCGGACAACCTCGGGGTACCGAGGCCGAAGACCCTTTCATGCGGACACCGCGCGATGGAAATACCTTGGCCATCAAGCGGATTGCCAACAATCTCGTCGGTGGACGATCTTGGGTGCGCACAATGTTAGTGGTTTCCGCCGAATCTCTGTGAGATTTTGCACATGTTACCGTGCGATCCGCTACGATCCGCGAATCATGGTGGGCATCAGGGGGTTTCACAACGAAAAAAGCGGGCCCGCCGCGCATGCGACGAGCCCGCTCAGGTTTTCAGGGTGCGATGCCCCTGCCGATCAGCCGAGGCTGAACGGCTGGCCCCACAGGGTGGTCCAGGTGATGACGTTGTCGGTCTCCACCTCGACGCTGACGAAGGCACGCGCCTGCGCGTAACCGGCGCAGCCGGTCAGGCCGATGGTCTCATCGGCCCAGGTGACCGACCCGCTGCCGTTCTTGAACTTGTTGCGCTTCTTGTGCGCCTCATTGCCGAAGTCGTCGGCCTGCTCGAGATCGAGCACGTAGAACGACTGCGACTGGCCGGGGCCAAGGGTGAGGTTGCCACCGCTGCTCGCGCCGACGCCCGGCTTGACGCTCTGCCCGTCGCTCCAGTCGGCGGTGCCTTCGACACCACCGGTGGCGCCGCCACCCGCGATGTTCACCTGGCAGCCGACGGTGTAGCCCGGGAAGATCGCGCCGCCGCCGTCACCGGACACCGTGACCTGAGCGCTACCCGATACCCACGCGTTGCGGTGCAGCGGGGTGGAGCCCATGGACGGGTTGATGTTGGCGGATTCGCCGGTCAGGCTGATGGTGACGACGGTGCCGTCGGACAGCGTCTTGGTAATCGAGCCGCCCGGCAGCGGAACGAAGGTATCGGCGTTCGCGGCGCCGGTGGAGAACAGGCCAAGGGCGACAGTGGCAGCGGCGCCGACACCGGCCACCCGTGCCACGTTCTTACGGTTGATCATGCTATTTCCCTCGAGGGTTGATTCGCTTGAGCGAGAAGAATGTTCGTTGGATTCGACCGACATCAGCCGATGCTGAACGGCTGCCCGTAGAGGGTGGTCTTCGAGTAGTGGTCACCGATGATCTCGACGACGGTGTAGGCACGCGCCTGGGCATAGCCCGCGCAGCCCTGGATCTCGATCTCGGCATCCTGGTACTCAACCGAGTAATGGCCCGGCTTCAGGATGTCCTTGTAATCGATCTGAACGAACTTGACCTCGCCCGGGCCGAGATTGACACCGATCGAACCACCGAGCGAACCACCCGAGAGGTTGATGCTGCCGGAGACACCGGCGGAGATGGCATCGCTGGCGATGCTGACCTGGCAGCCGACGATGTAGCCGGTGCTCAGCTGCGATGCGCCGTGCGTCGAGGAGTTGTTGGTACCCGGGGCACCGGAGGCGCCATTGTTCGGGCCGACCGTGCCTTCCGGCGTAACAGCCACATCGGCGATGGCATTGCCCGAAACCCAGACCACGCGACCGGCGCCATTGGCCGCCAGCGACGGCGAGATCAGGGCGTGTTCACCAGTGCGGGTGAGGGTCACATCGGGCCCGGCCTTCTGGCCGTCCGGCAACGGCACGAAGGTATCGGCATTGGCAGCACCGGTCGAAAGCAGGCCCAAGGCCACGGCCGCGGCAGCGCCGACGCCCGCAATTCGGGCACCGCTGCGCAGGGTGCGGTTCTCGCTCATACTTCCCCTCATCAGGTTCTAACTAGTCAGCCTCGACCATCGAGGCTGGACGGTGGTCCTCTCAGGCCCAGCTCAGTTTGTGCCCCGTTTGTTGCCGATGTGTAACCGGCTGTTATTTCGGCGCAACGGTCAGTGCTGGCAACGGAACCGAGCCAGGTTCCGCCGAGTCGGCAAACGTACGTGCCGTACCCGGGCCCGCGAGGTCCAGCGGCGTGGGTGGCTCGAGGCGAGATTAAACCGACCAGTAACGGTCTGGCAACGTAAGTTTCTGTTAAGATCAATGTGATCTAGATCACACCATCTCAAATGCTCATATTGCTTGACGTGCATAAACGAGAAAGAAGCTCCAGCCGAAGCGACACAGAAGGTGTCGGCAGTCACATCAATGCCGAAGGCAACTACGGGACAGCATCGTAGTTAAAGCTTGAGTAAATTTCAGAGTGAGGAATTCACAGTGGAAGAAGCGGCGATATCGAACCGCGATACGTGGCTGGACCGTAGATGAGTCTTCAGCCGTGATGGGGCGGCACCTGCGAGCGGAGCCAGTCGTCAGATGACGATTCGGTATCGGCACCATCACCGCGCTCATCGCCGGTCGTTTCCGGGAGAACGTCACCGAAAATTTTTGCCAGACGCGCGGCGTCCCTCGCCCGGCGTGTCGCCGGGCGAGGGTCGTCCGAGGAGTCCGTGGCAGTAATTATTCGGCCAATCCGGACAACTCGCCGATCACTCGGCTGGCGAGCGGACTCAGGGTTGCCATGCCGTCGCGGACCGCCGCCCGGCTGCCCGGCAGGTTCACCACCAACGTGGAGCCGGAGACGCCAGCAAGACCGCGCGACAGACCGGCGTCGAGCGAGCCGGCGACCCGGCCCGAGGAGCGCAGTGCCTCGCTGATCCCGGGCAGTTCCCGGTCCAGCACCTGCGAGGTGGCCTCCGGCGTGACATCGCGCGGGGACATGCCGGTGCCGCCGACCGAGATGACCAGATCAACGCCGCCGATCACCGCGGTGTTCAGCGCATTGCGGATCTCCACCTCATCGGCCTGTACGGACACCGAAGCGTCCACCAGGAAACCCGCCTCGGTGAGCAACTCGGTGACCAGCGGCCCGAGCGAGTCCACACCTCCATGCGCCGTTCGATCGTCGACGACCACCACCAGTGCACGCCCCGCCACAGGAGCATCGATTTCCATGGTGGTAACCGTAGCGTCCAGGCCAACGAGGTGGGCGTCGGCTCCCGGTCGCGCCGTCAATCCGCCCGGCAGGACCCGCATCATCGGCCACCGTCCGCAGGCGCGCCGGAGAGGGTCACCTCGACGGTCTTGGGGTTATTGCCTTGTTCATCGGTGTAGGTGACCTTCACCTTGTCTCCTGGCTGGTGTGAGCGGACCGCGGCGATCAGCGCGTCGCCGGAGTCGATGGTCCGGCTGTCCACCTTGGTGATGATGGACCCGGCCGGAATGCCCGCTTTGGCGGCGGGGCCGTCGGGGGTCGCCTCGAGCACCCGGGCGACGGTGTCCTGCGGGCGCAGTTTGATGCCGATCTGGGCGTAGGTGGCGTGGCCGGTCTTGATCAGTTCGTCGGCGACCCGGCGGGCCTGGTCGACCGGGATGGCGAAGCCGAGGCCGATCGAACCGCTCTGCTGGCCGGTCGCCTCGCCGCCGAGGCTGGCGATCGCGGTATTGATGCCGATGAGCTTGCCACTGCCGTCGACGAGCGCGCCACCGGAGTTGCCCGGGTTGATCGCGGCGTCGGTCTGGATCGCGTCGATGACCGGCTGCACCTGGCTCGGCGTGCCCTCACCGTTGGTGGAGACCGGGCGATTGAGGGCGGAGACGATGCCCGTGGTCACCGTGCCCGCCAAACCGAGCGGCGAGCCGATCGCGATAACCGGCTGGCCGACCGCGAGATTAGCCGAGGTGCCCAGTTCGATCGGGGTCAAACCATCCTTGCCCTGCACCTTGATGACGGCCAGATCCGAGACCGGATCGGCGCCCACCAGCGTGGCGGGCGCGGTGGTGCCGTCGGCGAAGGCGACCTCCATCCTGGCATTGGCGCCACCGCCGGAGGCGACATGGTTATTGGTGAGGATCAGCCCGTCCGAGGACAGCACCACACCCGAACCCTCACCCTGGGCACGGCTGCTGGCGACCTTGATCATCACCACGCTCGGCAATACCTTCTGCGCCACCGCCTGGGTGGAACCGGCTGGCGCGTTCGTGACATTGCTGACATTGGGCTTGGGCACGTCCAGGGCATTCGTCACCACTGCGCGTCCGTTATCGGAGCGGGTGACCAGCGAGCCGACCGCGCCGCCGACCCCGCCGCTGACGAGTGCGAGCGCGACCGCGCCGACGACGAGACCGGTGCGGACCGGGCGGCGCGCGGGTTCCGGCTGCGGTTGCGCACCGAAGGCGGCACCCGGATACGGCCCGCCGGGTGGGACCGGCGGCGCGAAGGACGGCTGGGTGTACTCCGGGCCCGATTCCGGGCCGGGAAGGGGCTGGGCGTACTCCGGACCCGATTCGGGGCCGGGAAAGGGCTGGGTCGGATTGTGCGACCTGCGCTGCTGCCAAATCGACGGAGGCTTTGGTGGTTGCTGGGGCACATATCCGGAGTGCGGGTACGCCTGATCCGGCTGGCCCGGTTGCACGGCCGGGATCTGCTGGGTGGGATGCGGACCGGCGGCGGCATTGGAGTTATCCGGCTGCGGCGTCGCGCCTTCCTTCGAATCCTCGGTCATGTTTCTCGTATCTCCTTACGTCACCGACCAGCTTGGCGTCGACGACTGAGAGCGGACTGAGACCGCGCTTTCAGTTTTCCGAGATATCGGTCGGCGTACCCGGTATCGGCCCACCATCACCTTCACCCGGCAACACGATACGGATCAATGCGCCCCCGCGCGGTGAGGTATCGATGGTGATGGTGCCGCCGTGTTTGGTCACCACCTGTTTGACGATGGCGAGGCCGAGTCCTGACCCGGGCATCGACCGCGAGGCCGTCGTCCGATAGAACCGCTCGAAGACCAGCTCGCGCTCATTGGACGGAATGCCGGGTCCGGCATCGTCGACGGCCAGTTCGAGCAGTCCGCGCCCGGTCTCGCGCATGGTCACCTTCACCTGGGCCCCGGCCGGGCTCCATTTGGCGGCGTTGTCCAAGACATTGAGGATCGCGCGCTCCAGCCCCGCCTCGTGCCCGTAGACGAACCATGCGCGCAGTTCGGCGACGAACTCGATCGAACCGCGGCGGCGCCTAGCCCGCTCCAGCGCGCGCTCGGCCACCTCGCCGAGATCGACTCGGTCATAGACGGTTTCGGGCGCATCCTCACGGGCCAGATCGACCAGATCGCCGACCAGGGTGGACAGCTCTTCGATCTGGGCCATGACATCCGAGCGCAGTTCGGCCATATCCTGTTCCGGAATCTGCGGTGCGCCAGGGCGACTGGATGCGATAAGCAGTTCCATATTGGTTCGCAAAGATGTCAGCGGCGTCCGCAATTCATGTCCGGCGTCCGCAACCAATCTGCGTTGGCGATCACGCGATTCGGCGAGTGCGCGCAACATGGTGTTGAAACTGTCGGTAAGTCTTGCGAGTTCATCGTCGCCGGTAACCGGAATCGGCGTCAGATCGTCGGTGCGGGCAACCCGCTCGGTCGCGGCCGTCAGCCGCCCGATCGGTCGCAGCCCGGTGCGCCCGACCGCGGTACCGGCGCCCGCCGCCAGCACGACACCGCAACCGCCGACCACGAACAGCAACCACGCCAGCCGGTCCAACACCTCCCTGGTCGGTTGCAACCGCTGCGAAACGATCAGCGTCGCACCGGAATGTGTCGGCACGGCGAGTACACGCTGATTGCTCACGGTGCGCAGCGACGACGGCAACTCACCGTCGGCCACCGCGAGCTCTTGCGTGCCCACCGGCGGAATCGTTTGCTGCGGTGGCATATACGCCTTGTGATTGGCGTATATCAATGCGACCCCGACGTCATTGGAGTACAGGCCCGCGATCACGATCGACTGGAACCCGAGGCTGTCGAAGTTGTTATTGATCATGGTGGCCGCGCGCGCCTTCAACTGCGAGTCGACATCGTCGTACAGCGAACGCGCGACCATCGCATACGCCGCGATGGACGTCACCGCGACGGCCACTGCCACCACCGACGCGGCCAGCAGCGTCACCCGCCAGCGCAGCGAGACCGATCTGGTCAGCGGCATGGGCGGGCGCATCTCCGCCGAATCCGGCTGACCGAGCGTGGCGACCAGTTGTCGCTTGGGGATCGCGCGTGCCATGACCCGCCTACGGAGGTGTCTCACGTAGGACGTAGCCGACGCCACGCACAGTGTGGATGAGCCGGGCCTCGCCCTCGGCCTCGGTCTTGCGGCGCAGGTAGCCGATGTAGACCTCGAGTGCGTTACCGGAGGTCGGGAAGTCGTAGCCCCAGACCTCCTCCAGGATGCGGCTGCGGGTCAGCACCCGGCGCGGATTGGCCATCAGCATTTCCAGCAGTGAGAACTCGGTGCGGGTCAGGCTGATCGAACGGTCGCTCCGGGTCACCTCGCGGGTGACCGGGTCCAACGACAAATCGGCGAACGTCATGGTCTCGGAAACCTCGCCGGGATCGGCGGCCCTGCGGCGCAACAACGCGCGCAATCGCGCCAGCAATTCCTCCAGCGCGAATGGTTTCGGCAAATAGTCATCGGCACCGGCATCGAGTCCGGCTACCCGCTCCGATACCGAATCTCGCGCCGTCAACACCAGAATCGGCAGATCGTCTCCGGTACTGCGCAACCGTCGGCAAACTTCGAGCCCATCCATCCGCGGCATCATCACATCGAGTACGAGTGCGTCCGGTCGCTGCGCGGTTGCCTTCTCCAGCGCGTCGACTCCGTCGACCGCGAGATCGACGGAGTAGCCGTTGAAGGTCAGTGACCGGCGCAGCGATTCCCGGACGGCACGATCGTCGTCGACTACCAGAATGCGCATGCCCCCAGTTTGACCGCATCGACTGAGAGTCGACTGAGAGGGAGACGTTCGACACGCCGACACCGCTTGCGGTCACTCGAAAGGATCGGCCCCGCTAGGGGTGGTCGAGTGACCAGCAGGTTTGTGATCACGTACAGATCTCGGTGCAAAACGCAACCGTTTTGGACGGCGAAACCCGTTCTGAGTAGCCATATTCGAGTGAATTACAGAGCGAGTGCCCCAGATTGCCGTTGGTCACTCTGCGCGGTATGTTCCGTGCGGTAAAAAGAAGACCTCTAGTTGGTTCTCAGCGGGTTGAATCAAAACCGAACAGCCACGCGCCATCCGGGGGCACTCGTGCAAGCTCGTGAAGCGGAGGCAACGGAAGCGGATGGAAGCTGCACCGCGGTCCTGGCAATTCAGTCTGTCCAACTGGTCGGTCACTCGCAAGGTTGGCATCGTGCTGGTGCTGCCCGTGCTGCTGGCCACCGTGTTCGCCGTGCTCCGGATCAACAACGAACTGCGCACCATGTCGCAGTTGGACGCGGCGACCGAACAGGTCATCATCATTCGCCCGATCGTCAAGTTCGGTACCGCCACCGAACAACTCGCGGTCGCGGCGACATCCTCCTGGGGTAACACCGCGGACCCGGCCACCGACGCGGCGTTGACGAAATTCGATCAGGCGCTCGCCGATCTCGAGGCCGGGATGCGCACCACCAGGGCGAGCACCAGGGTCACCTCCGAATTGGCCTCGGCCGTCGCCACCGGCACCACCATGCGCAATAGCCTGCGCAACGGATCGCCGATGATGGTCGGCGAACAGGCCGATGAGATCGCCGTCCGCATCGGCAACGCGTTCGCGCTCTCGCCCTCGGTCGAGGACCTCGTCATCCAGCGGTACTTCCTGCAGATCGGCGCGATCCAGAACGCGCGCCGCGTGCTGACCCAGCAGCGCATGCTGATCAGCTCCCCCGAGGCGGGTCACAATCCGAGCGTGCGCCCGAAGGTGCTCACCTCGGCGGGTGCCGAGATGACCATGGTCAATACCTACGGCATCATCCTGCCGGACAACGCGCCCAATATGCGTCCGCTGCTGGACGCGGTCGGCATCCGGCTCGGGGCGTTCAGCCAGAACGCGGGCGATCCGACATCCAATCCGGCCGTGCTGGAATCCCTGCAGGCGAGCGCGGATACCTATGAGAAGACCACCAACGCCCTCGCCGACACCATCGATAGGGCGCTGGCCAATCGGACCACCGAGGCGCAGACCGGCGCGCTGCGCGAAACCACGATCGTCATCGGCATGCTGCTCGCCGGCCTGGCCCTGGCCCTCGCCGTCGCACGCACCCTGGTCGTCCCGGTGCGCCGGCTGCGCCGCGATGCCCTCGAGGTCGCGCACGTCCAGCTGCCCGACGAACTCGCCGTCGTGCGCAGCGGTGGCGCCACCCCGGAGATCACCCCGGTCGGTGTGCACACCACCGACGAGGTCGGCCAGCTGGCCCGCGCCGTCGACGAAATCCATGAGCAGGCGCTGAACCTCGCCGCCGACCAGGCCCGACTGCGACTGCAGATCGGGAACATGTTCGAAACCCTGTCCCGCCGCAGCCAATCCCTCGTCGAGCAGCAGCTGGCGCTGATCGAGGATCTGGAGCACGACGAGGACAATGCCGAGCGGCTGCAGAGCCTGTTCCGCCTGGACCACCTCGCCACCCGCATGCGCCGCAACGGCGACAACCTGCTGGTGCTCGCCGGTACCGCGCTGCGCCGCGGCCAGCTGCATCCGGTGCCGCTGTCGGACATGCTCTGGAGTGCGGTCTCCCAGGTGGAGGACTACCAGCGCGTCGAGATCGGCGCGGTGCCCGACGGCATCGTCCCCGGTGAACCCGCGGTCGATATCGAACATCTGCTCGCCGAACTCATCGATAACGCGCTGCGCTACTCCCCACCGACCACACCGGTCGCGGTGATGGTGGCGCGCGCGGTCGACGGCGGCTACCTGATCGAGATCACCGACCGCGGCCTCGGCATGTCACTCGAGGATCTGCAGCTCACCAATGACCGGCTCGCCTCCGGTGGTGAGGTGACCGTCGAAACCGCCCGCCGCATGGGTCTTTTCGTCGTCGGCCGACTCGCCAAGCGGCACACCATCACGGTGAGCCTGCGCCGCACCTCGACCATGGCACAGCAGCCCGGCATCACCGCCAGCGTGCACCTGCCGGGTGCGCTCGTCGCCCCGCCGCTCGACGCGACCGATCCGAACCAGCGGGCCATCGAGGCGCCGATGATGGCCGCACTGCCCGCACCGCCGCAGCACCAACAGCCGCCGCGCACGCTGGTACCGGTGCCGAGCCTGCCGCAGCGCGAGCCGTCGCGGTTCGCGGTTACCAGTTCCGGGCTGCCGCAACGTCGTCCCGCCATGCGTGTTGCTGACGCACCCGAGGTACCAGTACCCGGGGACGACAACACCGAAACCTCGGTCGACGTATTCGCCGAATATCCGGCCGGTGGCCGGGGCGAGGCCGACCGGCCGCGCCTCACCCCGTTCGGACCGCCGACCTCGACGAATGAGTCTGCCACCGGGCCCAATTCGGTGATCGATGTGGAACCGCAGGTGCCCCTCGGCGCCGTCACCGATCTCTGGGCCGAACAGCCCGACGACCCCGCCACGACCGGATCGACGCCGACCGTCTCCCGCGAATCCGCCGAACCGCAGGCCACCGCGTATCTCACCGGTCCACAGCCGATCACGCCGCAGGCCGTGCGGCCGTCGCTGCCGACCCGAAGGCCCGCCGCCGCATCGGAACCCGCGACGACGACCTCGACTCGACTACAACCGGTACAGGCCGAATCCAGCACGACCACCTCGACCCGACTACAGCCGGTCCAGGGCGAAACGCCCACCCCGATCTACCAGCGGATGGTCTCGGAGTGGCTGGTCGAGCCCGCGGCGGCGGCACCCTCGCCGTCGGCATGGACTTCACCCGCCGACGCGGGCTGGACGGCCGCCGAACAGGCCAGCCATCCGACCGCCGAAGCCCGCACCGTCGGCGGACTGCCGATCCGCCGACCGGGTGCGCAGCTGGTGCCCGGTGGCCTCGCACCGGCGGAAGAACCCGGCGTACGTGATCCGGAGGAGATCCGGAACAACCTGACCAGGCATCTCAGTGGGGTCCGCAGCGGGCGGGCCGAAGCGCAGTACAACGACGGAGGGCTTGTATGACCAACCCCAACAGCACCACGGACGAGAACCTCAACTGGCTGGTCGCCCGCTTCACCAAGGATGTGCCTGGCGTGTCACATGCGGTGCTGGTGACGGCGGACGGCCTGCTGCAGGCGACCAGCCCGAATCTACCCGCCGACCGGGCCGAACAGCTTTCCGCGGTCACCGCCGGTCTGGCGAGCCTAGCCACCGGTGCGGCCTCGCTGTTCGACGGCGGCAAGGTGATGCAGTCGATCGTGGAGATGCAGCGCGGCTATCTGCTGGTGATGAGCGTCGGCAACGGATCACATCTGGCCGTGCTCGCCAATAAGTCGCACGATATCGGCCGCATCGGCTACGAAATGGCCCTGCTCGTCGATCGTGTGGGCACGGTGGTCACAGCCACCGCCCGGACCGCAGTCTGATCCAACGATGTCGAGTCCACTCGGCCAAGGGCCCAACCGGCCGACCACCCGTGTCAGACCCTATGCCCTGACCTCCGGGCGCACCGAACCCGCGGTCGACCTCCCGCTCGAAGCGGTTATCGAAACACTGTCGTACACTGCGCATCTCGAATGGCCAGCGGGCGATCTGCGCACCGAGATCCTGCGCCTGGGCACGCATCGGCTCTCGGTCGCCGAGATTGCCGCCCATATGGATCGGCCGCTGGGCATGGTGCGGGTCATGGTCGGCGACCTGGTCGTCGACGGCGCCCTGCGCGTGCATTCGACCCTGACCGAAGAGGCGAGCTTCGACGAGCGTCGTTCCCTGATGGAGAGGACTTTGCGTGGACTCCGTGCCCTATAAGACTGCCGGGACCGCCGGAAATTACGGGCACGCCGGACAACCCGGCAACCCAGCACCCGGCGAGGCCGACACCCGTGTCGCCTCGACCAAAATCGTTGTCGCCGGTGGCTTCGGCGCGGGCAAGACGACCTTCGTCGGCGCGGTCTCGGAGATCGTCCCGCTGCGCACCGAGGCCATGGTGACCCGTTTCTCCGACGGTATCGACGATCTCGCCGATACCCCGGAGAAGGAAACCACCACGGTCGCCATGGATTTCGGCCGTATCATCCTGCCGGGCAATCTGGTGCTCTATCTGTTCGGCACCCCGGGCCAGCGCCGCTTCTGGTTCATGTGGGACGACCTGATCCGCGGCGCCATCGGCGCGGTGGTGCTCATCGACACCCGGCGGCTCGAGGACAGCTTCGCCGCGGTCGACTTCTTCGAGGCGCGCAACCTGCCGTTCCTGATCGCCGTCAACCGCTTCCCCGACGCCCCCCGCTTCCCGATCGCCGAACTGCGCGAAGCGCTTTCGGTGCGCGAGGGCGTGCCCATCGTGGATATCGACGCGCGCAATGCCATGGAGGTCCGCCAAGCGCTGGCGGCCGTCACCGAATATGCGATCGCCCAGCTGAAGGCGCTCGAATTGGAAGGATCCGCGCAACATGCATGACGTCCGGTTGTTCGCTGCGGCGAACAGCGGGGCTGCGGTGGACCAGTTCTCCATGGGGTACTGGATCGCCGCACTCTCCTTCGGTGTTTCGGTGCTCGGCGCCGTGGTCGGGCTGGCTTGTGTCCTACACGCCGCGCGCTCGGCCCGGTTCCGGTTGGTGTGGGTGACCTCGGCCGCGGTGTCGATCGGCGGCGTCGGCGTCTGGTTGGCCACCTCGGTGGTGCTGCTCGGGCTCGATATCGCGGGCACCGCGGTGCGCTTCGACGGCGGCCGCATGATCGCGGCCATGGTGACGGCGTTCGGCGCGGTATTCGTCGCGCTGCTCGTCATCGGCCGCCGCCTGCGGCTGGCCCGGCTGATTCCGGGCGGACTGGTGATGGGCATCGGCTGCGCTTCGAGTCTCTATCTCGGGCTCGGGTCCATCCGCATTCAGGGTTCGGTCGAGATCTCCCCGTGGCTTTCGGCCGTCGTGCTCGTTATCGCGCTGGTGACCGGCGTGGGGACACTGTGGTCGTTCCAGGCGCTGCGCAATCCGCTCGCGCGCGCGGCCACGGTGCTGTTGTTCGCCGTCGGTGTGGCGGGCATGTACTACGCGGGCATCGCAGCCATCGATCCGGCGATCGACACGGCCGGGAAGGCGCCGGACGGGCTCACGCTGTTCGAATTCGTATTTCCGATGTTCGTGATCGGTTCGCTGGCACTGACCGTGCCGATCACCGCGGTGCTCATCGCGCCCGACCGGCGCGAGACCGCTGCGGCCATCGCGGCCACGAGCCGGTCCGAGGACAACGTGCGCCGGTCCGAGCACGATGCGCGCCGGTCCCAGCACGATGCGCGCCGGTCCAGGCTCGAGTCGGTGCGCTGAGCCGACTCGAGCCCATTGACTCGAGCCCATTTGTGTATGCAGCTCTTTACGTAAGTGGCCTTTGCATCAGGGCTTGGGCGCTGGCATCGCGCCGATGGTCTTACTCGGGTCAATGATGCCGACCGCCGCACCCTGCGGACCGGCGATGACGGCCGAGCGCCCGGCGGGGGAATCCGAGATCGGTTGCCGGACTGTGCCGCCCAGTTCGGTGGTCATGGCGACCACGCCGGCCATATCGGTCGCGACGAACATCCGCCCGAATCCCCTTACCTCGAAGGTGGGCACAATCAGCTGACCGGCCGTGTCGCTGCGGGCGGGTTCGGCAATGCCGCCGATTTCGGCCAACGACCCACCTACAGTGAGAGATATGCGTTTCGGTCTGGACTACGCCGCGGGACGTCCCGGCGGCGCGGCCATCCAAGCGGCCGGATTCGACTTCGTGGTGCGCTACCTCTCCGATGGCGGTCCCACGCTGCCCGGCAAACAGCTGACTCCCGCCGAGGCCGACGACCTACGCGCGCACGGCATTTCCATCGTGTCGAACTGGGAAACCACCGCGACCAGGATGCTGGACGGCTACGACGCCGGAATCATCGATGCCCGTGCGGGTTTGGCACAGGTGCTGCGCTGTGGCGGCCGGTCGGATCGGCCGATCTACTTCTCCGCGGATTTCGACTCGACGCCCCAGGATCAGCTCGCGATCAATGCCTATCTCGAGGGCGCGGCCACCGTACTCGGCTCCGCGAATGTCGGTATCTACGGCGGGTTCTGGTCGGTCACCCGGGCACTGGACGCGGGTGTCGCCACGTGGTCGTGGCAGACCGGTGCCTGGTCCGGCACCAATGTCGAGACCAGGCGCAATATCCATCAGACATCGCGGCAGGTGGTTGTCGGCGGTGTGCTCTGCGATGTAAATGAATCCGAGACAATAGATTTCGGCCAGTGGGACTTTGTACAGGAGGAACCGGACGTGACGCCGGAACAAGATGCCGTACTGCGCGATATCCAGATTCAGCTGCGCGGTCCCGGCCTGTCCGGCTGGCCGCAGCTCGGCACCGATGCGGAGAGCCGCAACCGCACCCTGGTGGACGGGGTGGCGGCGGCGCTGCAGCGGATCCAGGAGTTGGCGGCCGAATCGGCCGATCTGCGCCGGCAGATCGGCGAATTGCGTACGGAGGTCAGCGAACTCGAAGCCACCACGGCGGATCTGGTCGAGGAGGTCAAGCGGTTGGACGGACCGCACTGGCCGTGGCCGTTCTCCCTGATCGAGGGTCCGGCCGACTTCGTAGGTGAGCAGCTGGCCCGCCTGGAATCGCTGTTGCCGGGATTGCCCGGAAGCCGGGAGGCGGAGAAATCGGCCGAAGAGCCAGAAGTTTGGCGATGAGCGGGTTCTCAGTAGTCCGGCGAACCGGGGTTCCGAGAACCCGCCCTCTCGGATGAGGGTACCGGCGAGAGAGCACGAAATCATCACTGCGCCAGGACTTTTACGGATACGAAAAACCAACTCTCAGTACGTAATTGACCTGCGAGCAACCCGGACGCAATCGGGCCGCAGCAAAAGTTGCCATGTGGCGTGGATCACTTCGTTAGCTACAAGATTGCCACAGGCTTGGTTCCGATCCGGACCGATGTGCAGATCTGATCCAGCGGATCCGGTCGGTCGATCACCGACCGCGCGCATTCACGTCCCATGACAGCAGCGCGCGAGTTATCGTCTGCTGGCACATACCGGTTCGTTCGAAGGAGTTCGTATGGCCGTGAACGTGGTGCTCGACAAGGCATACGAGAACAAGTCGCTCAAGGAAATCCGCCCCGCCCCGCCGTCGGCGCTGGCCTGAGCCGCACCGAAGCGCGCGATTGGTCGGCTCGGGCGGATAGCTCGGCACCGGAGGCATACCCGCCCGTGGGCTGAGGTTCATGCCTGCGGCGCACGGGCTTCGACGATCGCCCGGTTCGATGGGTGCGACTAGGCGCGGGCGATCGCTGATCGGGCTCGTTCCGTCGCGCTGACCGTGGCGTCAGAGTCGCTCTGGGTCGACGAGTCCGCGTTCGACCGCCCGCACCAAGCGGCGCGGCACCTTGTGCACTACCCCACCGACGCTGACCGGCACCAGGTCGGGTGGGGTGGCCTTCCACTGCGAGCGGCGGCTGCGGGTGTTCGATCGCGACATTCTGCGTTTGGGCACCGCCATGTCAGCCCGCCCCTCGTCCGGGCTGGGACGTTGCCTTCGTCCGCTTACCGTATTTGCGCTCGAACTTCTCCACCCGGCCCTGGGTGTCCAGTACGCGGTGCGCACCGGTCCAGAACGGGTGCGAATCGGCGGTCACGTCCACGACCAGCAGCGGGTAGGTGTTGCCGTCGGTCCACTCGACGGTGCGGGTGCTGGTGGCGGTGGATCTGGTCAGGAAGCGTTTTCCGGTGCTCGAATCCTCGAACACCACGGGGTGGTAGTCCGGATGTATCCCACTCTTCATTTCACCTCTCCTCTCGGACTTTTCGCCTGTCCGTCCATCGGCAGGCGGGTGGCCTCGCCGGGTGCACACGGATCGGCGTGCCACTCGCCGAACGGGTCCTCCCACTGCGCGACCCGCTCGGGCGCGCATTCCACCAGGCGCAGTTCGTCATCCTCGACCAGCGCCCAGTGCAGGGCCTGGCGGATCTCGCCCGGGTCCGCGTCGTGAGCCAGGATCACCAGCGAAATATCCCGGTCGCCGAACTGCTCGTCCCAGCGCAGCGCGGCCATGGCCCGGCGCATGGGATCGGCCTGTGCCAGCTCGGCCGGGCTCATGGTGGCCAGCCATGGTCCGGCACCGCCGACGCGCAATCCGCCGCCCGCGGACTCCAGCCACACCACTTCATTCGGCTGGGTAGCCAGCCAGATCCGCCCGCGCGCGGTCACGATGCCGTCGAAGAGCACATCGAGGGCTTCGTGCAGGCGGGCCGGATGGAACGGGCGGCTCGCGGCGAATTCGAAAAGGGCCACTCCATATTCGGTGCCGAGCGGCGGTTGGCCACGCAGCAGCGGCGCGTGCGCGTCGAAGACGCGACCGCGCCGGGAGCGGGCCGGAATGTGCGTGAGCAGCGCTTCGACCTCGGTCGTGTCCAGCAGATCGATATCGTCGACCCAGGCCACCGGCGCCTCGGGCACCAACCGGGACAGCACCGCGCCGAGCCGCGCCCGATCGATGGCCTCGCCGGAATTGCCGAGCACCACAACGGCATCCGCGAAGTCGACCTGACCGACTGCCACCTGAGCCACCGTCCGGTCGTCGTCCACGATCGCCGCTCCGCGCTCGGCGAGGGTGTCCTCCCCGGTGGCGTCGGCCAACCAGGTCCGGGCGTCCACACAGGTGAGCACGGCCTCGACCCGCACATCGCGACCGGCCGGACCATCGACCCGGCCGACCACACCGGTGACGGCGATATTCTCGATCGCCTGGCATACCGTCTCCGCCTCGAAGGCCGGATCGAGTTCCAGCACAATACGGTTCACCGAATCGCGGGCTGCGAGTGCGCACAGCAGCGGCAGCAGATCGATGCGCAAGGTGCAGGAGACGCAGCCGTGTGCGAGCTCGAGCACGGTCGAGGTCCGCTGCTCGCCGATGTGCACCGTACGGTGCACGATGCCCTCACTCAGCCCGCTCAGATCGTGGCGAATGGTGACGGTGCCCGGCGTCGCACGCAACACCGCGGCCAGCCGTTCCACACCCGCCGCGGCCGGTCCGGAGCATCCGGTGACCACCACGACGGGCGTTCTCCGGTCGGACTGCCTCCCGGGTGGGAGCAGGGTGGGATCCACCACAGCACTCCTTTCGACAATGATTTTCATTTACTATTGAGCAACGGTACATTGCCCAGCAGCCGTTGTCGAAAATGATTGTCAACTGACCCGCTCGCCCCGCCGACTCCGTCGGCTGCCATCCCCGATTGGAGGGAACCCAAATGTCGGCCCACTGCCAGGTCACCGGACGCAAGCCCGGATTCGGCAAGTCCGTATCGCACTCGCACAAGCGGACCAGCCGCCGCTGGAATCCCAATATCCAGCGCAAGACCTACTACCTGCCCAGCGAGGATCGGCGCATCACGCTGACCGTCTCCGCCAAGGGCATCAAGACCATCGACCGGGACGGGATCGAGGCCGTGGTGGCCCGGATCCGGTCTTGCGGCGACAAGATCTGACGGGAGCACCCATGGCCTCGAAATCGACCGAGATCCGGCCGATCATCAAACTGAAATCCACTGCGGGAACGGGATATACCTACGTCACGCGGAAGAACCGGCGCAACGATCCGGACCGGATGATGCTGCGCAAATACGATCCGGTGCTGCGCAGGCACGTCGACTTCCGCGAGGAGCGCTGATGGCCAAGAAGTCGAAGATCGCCCGCAATGAGCAGCGCAAGGAGATCGTCATCCGCTATGCGACGCGCCGCGCCGAACTCAAGGAGCTGATCCGCAAGCCGACCACTTCCGCGCGAGAGCGCGCTATAGCACAGTCGGCGCTACAGCGGCTGCCCCGCGACGCAAGTCCGGTACGATTGCGCAATCGGGACGCCGCGGACGGACGACCGCGGGGTCATCTCCGGAAGTTCGGACTCTCCCGCGTACGCGTGCGCGAGATGGCCCATCGGGGTGAACTCCCCGGTGTACACAAATCGAGCTGGTAGACAACCACTGATCTCGAGAAGGAAACCCGTCATATGGCAGTCAAGCGAGCACCCTCGAAGAAGGTTCGCGCCGAGCAGGCCCGTCGCCCGAAGAAGAACCCGCTGATCGCGGCGGGCGTCGAGACGGTCGACTACAAGGACATCAACCTGCTGCGCACCTTCATCTCCGACCGCGGCAAGATCCGCAGCCGCCGGGTCACCGGGCTCACCCCGCAGCAGCAGCGCCAGGTCGCCGTCGCGGTGAAGAACGCCCGCGAAATGGCGCTGTTGCCGTTCACCAGCCGGTAGACAGCGACCGACGTGCCAGGGCCCCCGAAGCGATGCCTCGGGGGCCTTCGTCGTTCGGTGCCGCCTACGGGATGGTCAGCACCTGGCCGGGGTTGATCAGATCCGGGTTGTCGATGCCGCTGGCATCGGCGATCTCCTGGTAGCGGTTGCCGTCGCCGTAGAAGCGCTCGGCGATGGCCCACAGGGTGTCGCCCGGCGCGACCGTGTAGGTCTGCGCCGCGGGCGGCGGGGGCGGAACCTCTTCGGCGGGCGGGGTGACCTCCTCGGCGACCGCCTCGACGACCGGCTCCTCCGGAGCGGGCAGCGGGTTGTCGGTCTGGGTGTCCGACGCCCACAGCGCGCTGCCGTCCCTGCCGTAGAGCACCACATTGCGGTCGGCCTGCACCGTCAGCCGGTCCGGCTCGCTGCCATTGGTCTCGGTGGACCAAGCGGCGCCCTCACCCTTGTAGAGCACGAAGTTGCCATCCTCCTGCAGGACGGCGCGCTCCACCCCCTGATCGTGAGTCAGGGTGGACCACACGACATTTCCGTCCGGTTCCGACAGCACCAGGTTGCCGTCGGCCTGCAGGGTGAGGGTGTACGCACCACCGACCAGCGCCTGGCCGAGCCCGAGTTCTTCACCTACGCGCAGCGTGTCGCCCACGTTGTTCCTTTCGAAGGTTTAGCTTGCAAAGCATCCGACTCGATCCGCGCCGCGAACCCTGATTGGCGCGCATCGGCCCCGAATGTACTGTGCGCGCGAGCCGCGCGGAGGTATTACGCGCAGGCTTAGCCAAAAGTTCACTGTGTGGGCTGAATCGCTCTATCATCTTGTCGCACAATCTGACGCGACGACTCTCAGGGGTTGCTGGGTGGCCGCATCCCGGCCGGTCGGTGGGTCGATTAGGGTGTTCGGCATGTATCGGATGTCGGTTGGGCCCGCCGCTGTCGCCGTCGCCCTGTTCGTCGGCCTCGCCATCACCGGATGTGGCGGCTCCGATAATGGTGGCGCACAGGAGAAGCCGACAATCAGTGCGGCGAAGACCACACCGACCGAGGGCAAGCCCGCCGATGCGGGCCGGATATTCGTCGCTGATCCGACCATTATCGGCGGGCATCCGATTCCGTTCACCTCGTGGTCGCGGGTGGCCGACGATCGGATCGCCGTCAACTTCGAGACCGGATCGCCCGAGTGCTACGGCGTGGATGCGACTGTGACCGAGACGAATTCGACGGTCACCGTCGAGTTGCGCACCGGAACGCGCGCCGATGCGGTCGGGCGAATGTGCACGATGATCGCGGTCTTCGGGACTCTCGAAGTGCCGCTGAAGGCCCCCCTGGGCAGCCGACAGGTGCTCAGCGCCGTCTAGCAGGCGAGCAAGCGCCGAGATCATGGCACGAGTTCGGCGAGCGCGTCCGATAGCGCGGCGAATTCGGGGTAACTGCCGGATTTGGCTGGGCCCCAGGTATTTTGCGCCATGACGCGCAGGGGCGCGGCAACGTCATCGGAGGTACCGATGCCACCGCGGCCACTGATGCCACCGCGGCGGCCTGATCGAGACGGCGATCTGTGCGGGCGTCTGGACCGGCGGGTCGTCGCACCATACGTACAGGCCGGACCCGAGACTGCTCGCATTCTGTTGCGGAGTCAGTCGGATGCCGTCCACGAAAAGTGTTGGGTCCCAGAGCTCATAGGCCAGCGGCGACGGAATACTGCCGACGGAGGTCGGTCCACCCGTCTCCTAGTACTCCAGCATCACTAGGAGGTGGGCGTGCAGGCGGCATTCGTCACCCGGTGGCTCTGCCGCGATGAGATCCGGTGCGGTGCGGGCGATTCCGAAGAAAGGAAGCGGCAGCTGCGGGATGCCCGCGCGGTTCCAGAGAACAGCCTGTTCGAGGTGCTTCGCCGCGCGGAGAGAGCGGGAGCCGGGTGGCGCCCGCCCTCTGGCGGTAACTCAGTGTGCGAAGTGGCGAGAACCCGTGAGGTACAGGGTGACTCCCGCTTCCCTGGCCAGGTCGATGGTGTCCTGGTCGCGGACCGAGCCGCCGGGCTGCACGATCGCCCGGATTCCGGCCTGGATGAGCTGCTGCGGGCCGTCGGAGAACGGGAAGAACGCATCCGAGGCGGCGACCGAACCCTTGGCGCGATCACCGGCGCGCTGCACCGCGAGACCGACCGCGTCGACCCGGTTGACCTGGCCCATGCCGACGCCGACCGAGGCGCCGTCGTGGGCGAGCAGGATCGCATTGGACTTCACGGCACGGCAGGCGCGCCAAGCGAATTCGAGGTCGGCGAGGGTTTCCGCATCGGCTGCCTCGCCCGCGACCAAGGTCCAGTTCTCCGGGTCGTCGCCGGGGGCGTCGAGGATATCGCGCACCTGCAGCAGTGCGCCGCCGCTGATCGGGCGCAACTCGGCGCCACCGCGGCGCGGCGGCTCGGCGACCAGGATGCGCACATTCTTCTTGCGCTGCAGCACCTCGACGGCACCGTCGGCGTAGGACGGTGCGACGATCACCTCGGTGAAGATCTCGGCGACCTGTTCGGCCATCTCGACGGTGACCTCCCCATTGGCCGCGATCACGCCGCCATAGGCGCTCACCGGATCGCACGCGTGCGCCTTGCGGTGTGCCTCGGCGAGATCGGCGCCGATCGCGATGCCACACGGGTTGGCGTGCTTGATGATCGCGACCGCGGGTGCTGCGTGGTCGTAGGCGGCGCGCCAGGCCGCATCGGCATCGGTGTAGTTGTTGTACGACATTTCCTTGCCGTGCAACTGCTTTGCCTGCGCCAGCCCCGCGCTGCCGTCGTGGGTGTAGAGCGCGGCGGCCTGATGCGGGTTCTCGCCGTAGCGCAGCACCGAGGCGCGATCCCAGGTGCCACCGATCCAGCCCGGGAACTGCGGCGCGGCAGCCTCATTCGGTTCGGAGCCGGGGGCGAGCACGCTGGACATCCAGCTCGCGACCGCGACGTCATAGCTCGCGGTGTGCTGGAATGCCTTGGCCGCCAATACGGTCCGCTCAGCGAGGGTGAAGCCGCCCGACCGCACCGCAGCGAGCACGTCGTCGTAGTCGCCGCTGTCGACGACCACCGCGACCGACGGGTGGTTCTTGGCGGCGGCGCGCACCATCGACGGACCGCCGATATCGATCTGCTCGACACATTCGTCATTGCTGGCGCCGCTGGCCACGGTCTGGGTGAACGGGTACAGATTCACCACGACGAGCTGGAACGCCTCGACACCGAGTTCGACCAGCTGGTCGACGTGTTCGGCCTTGCGGGTATCGGCGAGGATGCCCGCGTGCACCCGCGGGTGCAGGGTCTTGACCCGGCCGTCCAGCGTCTCCGGGAATCCGGTCAGATCCTCGACCTTGGTCACCGGGATGCCCGCGTCGGCGATCTTGCCCGCGGTCGAACCGGTCGAGACCAGTTCGACACCGGCGGCGTGCAGTCCGCTTGCCAGCTCGATCAGGCCGGTCTTGTCGTAGACGCTGATCAGCGCCCTGGCAATCCCCTTGCGCTCAGCTGGGTCAATTGGTCGTTCGCTGCGCTCAGCTGGATCAATTGGTCGTTCGCTGCGCTCACTCACCGAAGTACCCGCTCATCTGGAATTACTGCCTTTCGTCCGTCGGAGACAATGCCTCTGGTCGCGACGGCGGCGACAACCTCCGCCAGCAACCGTCGCTCGACAACCTTGATGCGCTCATGCAGCGTGGCCTCGTCGTCACCATCCAGCACCGGCACCGCCTCCTGCGCGAGAATCGGGCCGGTATCGACTCCGGAATCGACCAGGTGCACGGTCGATCCGGTGACTTTCACCCCGTAGGCGAGCGCATCGCGAACCCCGTGCGCGCCCGGGAATGCGGGCAGCAGCGCAGGATGGGTATTGATGATGCGGCCGCCGAAGCGGGCCATGAAGGCCGGGCCGAGGAGCTTCATGAATCCGGCCGAGACCACCAGATCGGGTTCGTAGGCCGCAACCGCGTCGGTCATCGCGACATCCCAGGCGGCGCGATCGGGAAAGTCCCGCAACACCATCCGGAAGTTCGGGATCCCCGCGGCGGCCGCGTGTTCGGTAGCTTGGCAGACCCGGTCGACTCCGACGGCGACGATGGTCGCCGGGTAGTCCGGAGCGGCCGCGGCCTCGATGAGGGCGCGCAGCAATGACCCGGTGCCAGAGGCCAGCACGACGACGGTTGCCGGTGCCGTGGGGGGCACGCTCGGGGCATTCGGGGACGGCTGGGGGATGGCAGCCGACGAAGTCGGCGGGGCGGGCAAGCTCAGCGGTCTACTCCTGGTGTCGGTCGGAACGGCGACGGTGGTGCGACACCGCCGGGTAAAGCCTAACGACCGTCCACCTGGTCACTTTCCAGCAGGTCCGCCTCGACCACTTCGGCATCGACGATGTCGGGGACGGTATTGCTGCCCGGAGTGCGCGCGGTGACGATGGACGTCTGCTCCTCGACCAGTTCGCCGTCGAGCTCTACCTCGAAGTCGGCGCCGTCGTAGTCCTCGTATTCGTCGTCGTAGTCGTCGTAATCGTCGTACTGATCGCGCTCGTGCTGATCATCGTCGTAGTCGTCGTAATGATCGTCATAGTGGTCGTCTTCGTACTGGTCGTCGTCTGAATAGTCGTCGTCGTAATCGTCGTGGTAGTCGATGACCGGTGCGCCGACCGGAACGACGAGCCAACGCGCGAACATCAGGCCCACGTAACCGGCGACGGCCAGCCAGCCGAAGGCCACCACCGCGAAGATCGGCAGGTCCAGGCCCATATGACCGAACGTGCCGAGGTCACCGCCCGCCACCGCGCCGAGCAGCACCAGGGCCACGGTGGCCACCCCCGCCGCGGTCAGTGTCGCCCACGGTGCGGCGGCCCGGTCATGGGAGGTCCGTCCGATATCCACACCGCCCAGCACACCGACGGCCGCCGGGATCAGCAGCAGCACCGGCCACCAACCCGTGGCGGGTCCGGTCGGCACCGCCGCCATGACCGGAACGGCCGGAATCGGCCCGCCGACAACGGAGAACACTCCGATCGAGGCATCGCCGAAATGCGCACCGGAGCCGACAACCACCCCGACGGCCGCAAGCACCACATTCGGCAGATATGCCAGTGCGAGCACGCTCAGCCCGATCACGCCCGCCGCATTGCCCGCCGTCTGATAGGTGTCGCCGATGTGTGACCAGTGCGCGAAGAAGGAGACGATGACCACCACGGTGGCGCAGCCCAGCAGGCGCAGCACCGACCGGCCAGCGCCGAGAGTGCCCGCAATCGCCCAGTCGGGCAGGCGCAGCAGCGTGAAAAGCCTGCGCCGGTTCCGGCTCGCAATGCCGCCCACCGCCGCGACCGAATACAGAGCGCCGACCCAGCCGAAGGCGGCGAGGGTATTCGGCGGCTGCAGCGGCACGACACCGGAGGCGTCCTCGGCGACCGCCAGACAGACGGCCGTGACCAGCAGCGGACCGGCCAGCGCCGCGCCGACAATCCATCCGAGATCGGCGCGTGAACTCTCCGGTTCGACCGCGCGGGCACAATCCCGGGCGGACAGCCAGACCAGCAGCCCCGTCGGCAGCAGCGGCAGGAGTCCGAGCGAGGTCTTGCCGATCACCAGCGGAACCTGGTGTATCGCAAACCAACCCGCGGCGATCGCACCCGAGGTGCCGGCCAGGCTGCTGCCCGAGGAGAGCAGGGTGGCCAGGGCCAGGATCGTGATGGCGAGCAGCGCGTAGGTAGTGGGGCGGGCGGCGACCAGCAGTAGTACGCGGGCGCGTTCGGGGGTCAGCGACAGAAACCCGGCCTCGTCGAGACCATCGGTGTGGGAACCGCGCGGTGCTCGGTCACTCCGCGCCGAGGGTTCCGGCGCGCCGCGGGACTCGGTGGTCCGGCGAACAAGAGAGGATCTCGGGGCGCTCATGGAAATTCAGCGTGGCAGCTCCCCCGGCGCGAGCGGGTCAGGCGCGCCGACCCGGTCTGGTGCGCGCCGGGAGAGCCGGGGAATTACTTGTTGTCCTCGGAGGGACGGAATGCGTGAGTGGCGTCCGAGGACGGGTCCGAACCGGTCTCACCGCCGAAGGGCTGGCTCTGCTGACCCGGCTGGCTCTGGCCGAAACCCGGTGCGCCGTACTGCTGTTGTCCGGGCTGCGGGGCGCCGAAGTGCTGGGTGGCACTTTCATCCGGGCGCGGCTGCGCGGCGGGCGCCGCACCGTAGGGCGAACCCGGCTGTGCCGCACCGTATCCGGGCTGCTGCTGACCGTAGGAGGGCTGCTGACCGTAAGACGGTTGCTGCTGACCCTGACCATAAGACGGCTGGCCCTGACCATAGGGCTGCTGCGACTGGTACTGCGGAGCACCCTGGCCGAATCCCGGCT
This sequence comes from Nocardia sp. NPDC004278, assembly GCF_053602975.1. NCBI lineage: Bacteria > Bacillati > Actinomycetota > Actinomycetes > Mycobacteriales > Nocardiaceae > Nocardia > Nocardia sp. NPDC004278. Next base: position 74,346 of record NZ_JBSGEQ010000007.1, on the reverse strand, counting down.
GGCCGTACGACGGCTGACTCGGCTGGCCCTGGCCGTACGGGCTCGAGCTCTGGCCGAAGGCGGAGGGCTGCTGGCCCTGGCCGAACGCGCTCGGCTGGCCGTAACCACCGGTGCCGAAACCGCTCGGCGGGCCCTGCGGGGTGGCGGGCTTGGGCGCGGGCGGGGTCAGGATGCCGGATTCGAACAGCACCGCGACGACCGCGACGGCGGTCTGCACGAAGGCCAGGAATAGCAGCAGGTAGGCACCCCACTTCAGCTCGACGTTCAGATCGTCGGGCGTAGTGAAGGACAGGAACAGCGTGCCGAGGAAGCCCGCCGCCGATGCCGCGGCCGCGGCGCCGACCCAATTCTGCTTGGGCAGCAACGAGAGTCCGGCCAGCAGGCCACCGAGGAGCAGGATCGCCAGCAGCCCGGCCGCGCCGAAGTATTGGAAGAGACTGAGCGTGTCACTGCCGTCGACCGTCACACCGCCACTGAGCTTCCTCGGCTTCTGGCCGAAGAACGGCAGGAAGCCGAGCAGGAAATTGATCACACCGAGCCCGGCGACGCCGACCACCAGGAAATACGGCAGGCCCTTGGCGGTGGACGCGGTGCCGGTACCGGCCGACTGGCCGGTGCTGGAAGGTGCGGGTGGCGTCGCGGGTGCGTTGTACCCGGAGCCCCCGGTCGGGTATGACATGGTCGTCGTCTCCTAGGTCGAGTCGTACGTGTCTTGACGGCTTGGATCTCTTCTGACGCTACTGCACTCGTTGGCCCCGGTCACCCTCAACGAACCGGTCGGGCGCCCGAAAAACACCGTCTACGCTGGTTCTCCGCAAATCCGCGCCCGCCGATAACAATTCTGCGCTACCACCCCCGATGGGAACGCGATTCGGCCCGGAGCGTCGGATGCGGATGCTCCAGGCCGAAACCCCTCGATGCGATAACCCCCAGCGGCACTAGCGGGGCACGACATACCAGGCGCCGTAGCTGCCCACGCAGTCGTAGTCCTGCCATTCACCGTGCTGGCAATGCAAGCGCCTCCTGCGCCGCCGCCGCGACCGCCACATGATCGCCACCGCGACGCGCGCTGTACAGCCGCTGCGCCGCCGCCTCGGCCATCCTCAGATCCGCAGCACTGACGGTCGTGTGATACCCGGCCGACGTGCGCAGGACAACTTCGGCATGTGCCCCCAGCGCGGCCCGCAGTCGTGACACCACCACTCGCAACCGCTGCACCGGCCGCTCGATATCACCACCCCACAGATCCTCGGCCAGCCGCACATCCGGCACCGGCACCCCACCCGCCAATGCCAACCGCACCAATACGGCCCGCTCCAACGGCCGATCGATGGCGACACCGTCTTCGCCTGCCCACACCTGCACTGGGCCCAACACCAGCACATCCACGCCACCCAGCATGGCAGTGCCAACCCCACGCTGCCCACCCGCTCCACCCCGCGCGGACCCACACCAGCAGGCACCCAACCCGCGGCAATTCCGCACCGCGGCAGCAGCATCACAATCTCGCCGCGCTCCGCACGGCCCGCCCGACATGCCATCGAACCGAGTTCATCCGGCGGGATCACCGGCCAACTGAAAGTTCAACTCGGACAAGCATTTCAAAACGGACACAGGTCTGATTCTGGGAAGGCCGGGGCGGGGTCGACATGCCAAGCTGTCAGGCGATGCTCACGTATACCCAAGCCGTTGTGATCGGCGCATTGCAAGGCATAACCGAACTGTTCCCGATTTCCAGCCTGGGTCATTCCGTTTTGGTGCCCGCATGGCTGGGTGGGTCATGGAGCGAGCTGGTCACCCAGGGCGATTCCGATTCCGGTACACCGTATCTCGCCTTCGTGGTCGGGCTGCATGTGGCGACGGCGATCGCGCTGCTGGTGTTCTATTGGCGCGACTGGGTCGATATCGGCACCGGCTTTCTCACCACACTGCGCACCCGGCGGATCGAAACCTCGACCCAGCGCCTGGCCTGGCTCGTAGTCCTGGCGACCGTGCCGGTCGGCATCCTCGGGCTGCTGCTGGAACATCCGCTGCGTACCTTGTTCGCGAAACCCCTTGCGGCGGGCCTGTTCCTGACGCTCAACGGCGTTGTACTGATCACCGGCGAGGTACTGCGCCGCCGCAGCCAGCCGACGCTCGCCGACTACGGCCGCCGCTTCGCCGAGGCCGAGGCGCGGGCCAAGGCCATCGAAGAGGGATATTTCGTGGCGACGGCGGAGGAAGAGCCGGTCGGCCTGGGCGATCTGTCGATCAAGGACGCGTTGATCATCGGTGTCTCGCAGACCGGTGCACTGTTCGCGGGCATCAGCCGCTCCGGCATGACAATGGTCGGCGGCCTGCTGCGCGGTTTGGACCATGAGGACGCGGCGAAATTCGCCTTCCTGCTTGCCACGCCGGTCATTCTGGCCGCGGGTGTGCTGAAGCTGCCGACACTGGCCGGCCCGCAGGGTGACGGCATCCTCGGTCAGGTGCTGGTCGGATCGATTGTCGCGGGCGGCGCGGCGTATCTGGCGGTCCGCTTCCTGGAGCGCTACTTCAAATCGAATTCGCTGCTGCCGTTCGCGGTGTACAGCCTCGCCTTCGGTATCGCCTCGGTGGCCCATTTCCTCTGAGCCGACAACAAAGGCCGCCTTCGGAGAACCGGAAGGCGGCCTTTGTGCGAATGCGATGGATCAGGCGGTGACGCTTGCCTTCTCCAGGATCTCGCGCGCCAGTGCGGCGGTCTCGGACGGCGTCTTGCCGACCTTGACGCCGGCGGCCTCGAGCGCGTCCTTCTTCGCCTGGGCGGTACCGGCCGAACCGGAGACGATGGCGCCAGCGTGGCCCATGGTCTTGCCCTCGGGAGCGGTGAAGCCCGCGACGTAGCCGACGACCGGCTTGGTGACATTGGCCTTGATGTAGGCCGCGGCCCGCTCCTCGGCGTCGCCGCCGATCTCGCCGATCATCACGATCAGCTTGGTCTCGGGATCCTTCTCGAACGCCTCGATGGCGTCGATGTGGGTGGTGCCGATGACCGGGTCGCCGCCGATGCCGATGGCGGTGGAGAAGCCGAAATCACGCAGCTCGTACATCATCTGGTAGGTCAGGGTGCCGGACTTCGACACCAGGCCGACCGGGCCCTTGCCGGTGATGTTGGCCGGGGTGATGCCGACCAGCGACTCGCCGGGGGTGATGATGCCGGGGCAGTTCGGGCCGATGATCCGGGTCTTGTTGCCCTTCTCCACGTTGTAGGCCCACGCGTAGGCGGTGTCCTGCACCGGGATGCCCTCGGTGATGACCACGAGCAGCGGGATCTCCGCGTCGATGGCCTCGATGATGGCGTCCTTCGAGAACTTCGGCGGCACGAACGCGATGGACACGTCGGCGCCGGTCGCCTTGATGGCCTCTTCGACGGTGCCGAAGACCGGCAGCTCGATCGGGTTGCCGTCCTTGTCGGTGTGCGCAACGGTGGTGCCCGCCTTGCGCGCGTTGACACCGCCCACGACCTGGGTGCCGGCCTTCAGCATCAGCGCGGTGTGCTTGGTGCCCTCACCGCCGGTGATGCCCTGGACGATGACCTTGGAATCCTTGTTGAGGAAGATAGACATTTCCGGTTCCTTTACTTGGCCGCTGCCAGTTCGGCGGCCTTGTCGGCGCCTTCGTCCATTGTCTGCGCGAGCGTGATCAGCGGGTGCGCGGCATCGACGAGAATCTTGCGGCCCTCGTCGACCTTGTTGCCGTCGAGACGGACGACCAGCGGCTTGTTCGCCTCGTCGCCGAGGATTTCCAGCGCCTTCACGATGCCGTTGGCGACCGCGTCACACGCGGTGATGCCGCCGAAGACGTTCACGAACACGCTCTTGACCTGCGCGTCGCCCAGGATGACGTCCAGACCGGCGGCCATGACCTCGGCCGATGCGCCACCGCCGATGTCGAGGAAGTTGGCGGGCTTGACGCCACCGTGGTTCTCGCCCGCGTACGCGACGACGTCCAGGGTGGACATGACCAGACCGGCGCCATTGCCGATGATGCCGACCTCGCCGTCGAGCTTGACGTAGTTGAGGTCGTTCTCCTTGGCCTTGAGCTCCAAGGGGTCGGTCGCGTCCTTGTCCGCGAAGGCCTCGTGATCCGGGTGCCGGAACTCGGCGTTCTCGTCCAGGGTCACCTTGCCGTCGAGCGCGAGGATCTCGTTGTCGGGGGTGCGGACCAGCGGGTTGACCTCCACCAGGGTGGCGTCCTCGCCGACGAACACCTCCCAGAGCTTCTGGATGGTGATGGCCGCCGCGTCGAGGACATCGGCGGGCAGGTGGCCCTGCTCGGCGATCGAGCGGGCGAACGCGAGGTCGACACCCTTGACAGCGTCGACCGGCACCTTGGCCAGGCGCTCCGGCTTGGTCGCGGCGACCTCTTCGATCTCCATGCCGCCTTCCACCGAGCACATGGCCAGGTAGGTGCGGTTGGAGCGGTCGAGCAGGAAGGAGATGTAGTACTCCTCCGCGATGTCCTTGGCCTCGGCGACCAGGATCTTCTTGGTGATATGGCCCTTGATATCCAGGCCGATGATGTTCTGCGCGTGCGTGAACGCGTCGTCCGGGGTGGCGGCGAACTTGACTCCACCCGCCTTGCCGCGACCACCGGCCTTCACCTGGGCCTTGATCATCACCGGCTTGCCGATTTCCGCCGCGATAGCGCGGGCGTCCTCGGCCGTGTCCGTGACGCGGCCCTCGGACGAAGGCACTCCGTGCTTAACGAAGAGCTCCTTCGCCTGATATTCGAAGAGATCCATGTACTCACCGTCTCGTCTGCGTTGTGATGACAACGTCTTTGTTGGCGGCCCGACGTCGGAAGCGGGTCGGGTCGGACTTTAACCAGTCACATGGAGGGCCAAACGGCCACGTTCATCGTAAGTGGCGCAGGTCACGGCGTGCCGCCCAGGGCCGGAAAACGCCTGGCCAAGGCTACTCGCGAGTAGGTTGTTGACGGTGCGGCAGGTAGAGCCAACGATACCTATCGGGCGGCACCTTCTACTACGAGTTGTCGTCGGACAATCTCACGCACATGCCCCGAAAACAGTGAGATATTCCGGTGCGTTACCGTGATGAATCTCACATGTTTGGATTGATCGCACGCAGCGCTTGCGGACCTCGCAATCGTTTCGTTACCGTCATTGCGGTCGATGTCACAACACGGTCACGACTAGGAGGACGGCAAGCTTGACGCAGCACAGCACTCCGCTAACGGAGAGCCGTTCCATAGCGCCTCTTGGCAGGCAGTTCGACACCGCGATCTCTCGCTCGATGATGTGGCACCAACGATGAACCATCGCTCGACCTTCGCTTCCGATAATCGCGCTCGCTCCGGACATCGTTATCGTTCCGATGACGATGACGCATACGGCGGACATTCCAGTGCGGCGGTAGATCCGTTCGGTACCGCTTCGCGAGGCTCCGGTCACAGGTACGCCGCAGCGGCCGGTTACGAGCACGATGACAACTCCTGGGACGCGAACGATTCGTGGTCGCAGGCTGATTCGTGGTCGCAGGCCGCGCCGCAGCAGCAGTCCGACTCATGGGCGCAGTCGCAGTCCTGGGCGCAAGCCGATTCTTGGTCCGACGGCGGCGCGTGGGCGTCGGAGGATTCCTGGACCCCCGAGGGTGACAATTCCTGGGCTCCCGACGCCGAGGCATCTTGGACGCCGGAGGCGGACGGATCCTGGGGTGCCGAAGACTCCTGGGATGGCGAGGACCCCGCTTGGGAGTCCGAAGATCCGGAATCTCCGGCCGGTCCCACTGTCATTCCGGCCCGTCGCGCGAACCGCGGTAGCGGCGGCGCGCATCGGATGCCCGCACCGCCCGCCTCGCTCAAAGGCCGCGCCGCGGTCGTCGCCGTCGCCGCGGGTGCGGTGGTCGCCGCTGGGCAGGCCGCCTTCGCCTCGCCCGAACAACCCTCGCAGGCCGTTGATTACGAGGCCGCGGGCCAGATCCACGAGATCGCCGCGCAGTCGGTCAGCGTGGCCGACCCGAACTCTGCGCCGGATTCGCCGCAGGTGCTCAATGTCTCGGCCCCGACCAATATCGGGCAGTTCGGCGACATGCTGCAAAAGGGCCAGAAGTTCGCCGAAGATATGGCGGCACAGGAGGCCTCGAAGCTCCGCCCGCTGTTCACCAAGTTCGCCGCGGGCAATTTCACCTCCGGCTTCGGCGCCCGCTGGGGCGTACAGCACCTCGGCGTCGATATCGCGGGCCCGATCGGCACCCCGATCTACGCCGTCGCCGACGCCACCGTGATCGAAGCGGGACCGGCTTCGGGCTTCGGCATGTGGGTCCGACTGCTGCACGATGACGGCACCGTGACCATCTACGGACATATCGACACCGCCACCGTGTCGCAGGGACAGCGAGTCATGGCAGGCGACCAGATCGCCACCATCGGCAACCGTGGTTTCTCAACCGGCCCGCACTGCCATTTCGAGGTCTGGTTGAACGGGGTCGACAAGGTCGATCCGCTGCCCTGGCTGGCGACGCGGGGTATCAGCTTGGGGCCGCAGCGGGACTGAGTGTTTCGGCTTTCCCGAACTGTTTCGCGGCCGGATCACTCGCGGCCGGGCAAGTTGCCTTTGGGGCCAACTTCGAGGCGTACGTTGATCGGCTGTGTGCATGGCCCGGCGCGCTGCGGGCAGACAAGTATCGCCAAGCCAAGCTGAGTCGGTTTCGCGGTTTCGCGGTTCGCGCATCGCGGTTCGCGCACAAATGGCGAGCCAGTATTCAGGCTGCTGGTCGAGACTTCCGGCCGACCATTCTTGACGGTTTCGGACATCTTGGAACCAAATTCGGAGTGCGGCAATGGGATTCATCGAACAATGGTTGCGCTGCCGCAATCGATTCGTTACCGTCGATGGACCCGATTCCCCCTCAGTAATCGCGACCGGAGGATGACGCTCTAGATGCGCGTTGCGAACACCATGAACGCCGCAGCCACCACGCGAAGACCAGCAACTTTCGAACTTTCCTGGCGCTCAGGACATTTCGGACATCATCCCGGCACGCTTCGGTCACACTGATGAGTCGCGAGAGAACAACCGGGTCCAATAGGCAAGGCCGCCCGGTACAGCACTACCTAGATAATTCCTGGCAATCTCCCAACCGCCCCGATAGCCGCGAACCCTGGCACCTGAGTGACCCCTGGTCGCAGCCACTTTCGCCGTCCGGCAGTGGTGCCCAGGGCTACGACGCTGGCCAGAACCGCCTCGCGGCCCAGGGGTACAGCGTGGGCCAGGGCTACAGCGTGGATCAGACCTACGGCACAGACGAACGGTTCGACGCGAGTTCGTGGTACCGCACTGACCAGAGCTACAGCGCATACCCGAACTACAGCGCATACCCGAACTACGACGCGGACGTGGACCACAGCGCATACCTGGATTACAACGCGGACCAGAGTAACTACACGAACCACCGATTCGACACGAATCCGCCGCACGGCACAGACCAGAGCCACAGCGCATACGCGAGCCACGACGCAGAACTGGACTACAGCTACAACGCAGACCAGAACTACTACACAAACCAACAATTCGACACGAATCCGCCACACCGCACAGACCAGAGCCACAGCGCATACCCGAACCACGACGCAGAACTGGACTACAGCTACAACGCAGACCAGAACTACTACACAAACCAACAATTCGACACGAATCCGCCACACCGCACAGACCAGAGCCACAGCGCATACCCGAACCACGACGCAGAACTGGACTACAGCTACAACGCAGACCAGAGCTACAGCGCGTACCCGGGCCAGGACCGCGGCGCACGCCGGAGCTACAACACAGACCAGAGCAGCGGCATGCGCCAGCGATTCGGCACGAGTCCGGGTTACCGCGCAGACCTTGACCACGATGCGAACCCGGACGCGGGCCATTTCCACGACACGGATCCGATCCACGACACCGACCAGTGGCGGACAGCTGGCCGGGCGGACAGCCGTAATGACGTGGCGGAGCGGCGGGTTGGGCGCAAGCGTGGGGGTGCGCATCGAGTGCCTGCACCGCCCAGGGCGTTGCGGGGGCGGGCGGCGGTTATTGCGGTGGCGGCCGGGGCGATTGTGGCGGCGGGGCAGAATTTCGCGGCGGGGACCGAGAAGGCGCCGCAGACGAGTGAATTGCAGGCGGTTGGTCAGCAGCGGGCGGTGGAGCCGGTGAGTGCCGAGCTTCCGGCGGCGCCGGAACTTCTCGATCTCGCGGCGCCGACCGATCTCGGGCAGTTCTCCGACGTGCTGGAGAACGGCAGCAAGTTCGCGCAGGATCTCGCGGCGGAGGCGGAGGCGGAGCTGCGGCCGCTGTTCACCAAATTCGCCTCGGGCGCCTTCACTTCCGGGTATGGGCAGCGCTGGGGTGTGCTGCATCCCGGGGTCGATGTCGCGGCGCCCATCGGTACACCGATCTTCGCCGTCGAGGATGGCACCGTCATTGATGCGGGTCCCGCCGCCGGATTCGGGATGTGGGTACGGGTGCGCGGCGACGACGGCACCGTCACCGTGTACGGCCACGTCAATACCGCCCTGGTCTCGGTGGGCCAGCACGTCCTCGCGGGCGACGAAATCGCCACGGTCGGCAATCGCGGCGAATCCACCGGCCCGCACTGCCACTTCGAAGTCTGGCTCAATGGCACAGACCGCATAGACCCCATCCCCTGGCTCGCCACCCGCGGCATCAGCCTCGGCCCCGAACGCGACTGACCGCACCGACCCACGGTGATCGCGCAGGGAAACTTCACCCCCTCAGTGATCTACACCCCTGAAGTCACCTACACGACACCGGGACCGACCTGCTACCGCACTCACGCCGAGCGATCAGATCGCGCATCGACCCCAGCAGTGGCTGTGGTGCGGCGGTGAGTGCCAGACCGATCAGGGATACGACCTTGGCCACTTCCAAGCCGATGTACCAGTAGTGAGCGCGGTAAGTCCGCACCGGCGAGCACACGGTCCGAGCGGCGGGTCAGCAGTGGCCGGATAACGAGGAGTTGGACGGCGAGAATCGCGGCGGTAACGCCGAGCCAGATCCGAACAGCACCGCTTGGGCCGACGACCAGGGTCGCCACGATAAGCAAGGCGACAAGGACGGTCTCCGCGATGTTCAGGGGTTCCGGTAGTAATCGCGCGAAGAACAACACATATGGCAGGACCAGCAGCGATGGAGTTGTGATGGGTTCGGGCTGCGCGCAGGTGAGTGTCAGATCCGGGGCGGGTCGGGGCCGCTGATGATGCGGTGGATGGTGGAGCGGCCGACGCTGTCCTCTTCGGCGAGGTCGGCCGGGCTCGCGTCGAGATGCCGGTGTCGATGAAGATCCATTCGCGCGGGACTCCGAGTGCGAGGAGTTGGTCGGTCTGGATCTCGACGTCTAGTTCGTCGGTGGAGCAGCGGCAGTATCCGACGCGGAGCGGCGACAAGGCGGGGTGAAATACGTGATCTACCAACCGCTTATGTCGTATTCGCTCGATTCTCCGCTGATACTGCGAGCGCATCCTCCTCGGCGAGGGGGCCATCGACGATGGTGTTCAGGTGTGCCGCGAGGTCGTCGACGAGGCGGCCGAGCAGGCGGACGAGGTCGCGCCGTTCGGATTCGGGCCATCCGGCCAGGGCTTGGTCGAACCAGTCGTCGATGACGCGCAGGTAGCGGCCGATCAGCTTCTTCCCGTCCGGGGTGAGAGTGATCAGGCGGGCCCGCTGGTCGTCGGGGTCCGGGACACGTTTGACGAGTCGGCGCCGTTCGAGGCCGTTGAGTTGCCGGGTGACGTGTGGGCCGACGACCTGCATTCGTTCGGCGATCTCGCCGACCCGTAGCGGGCGGTCGGCGGATTCGAGGATCACCAGGATTGTCAGCGCGGGCCGTTCCAGGGTGATTCCAGCTGTGGCCGTGGCGGTTTCGAACAGTTGCCCGCGGCCCAGCGTGTTGCTCAGCTGTGCCATGCGCGGCAGCAGTCCCTGCAACGGATTGTCGTCCCTGTTCATCCATCCACCTTGATTAGATACCTAAGTTAGGTATATCTTACCCTCATCCCGCTCGGCAGTCCGCACGGACGCTCTGTCGAATAATAGATACCTAAGGTAGGTAGATTGAATGTGCAGTGATGTGACATCGACCGATGTCCTCATCGTCGGTGCCGGCCCGACCGGGCTGACCCTGGCGATCGACCTGGCCCGCCGGGGCGTCGGTTTCCGGATCGTCGAGCGTGCGCCCGCGGCGAGTACCGCGTCGCGGGCGAAGACGATTCAGCCGCGGGCGCTGGAGGTCCTCGACGATCTCGGGGTGATCGACCGCGTGCTGGAGTTCGGGGCGGTGCATGTGCCGACTCGGCACTACGACCGTGACCGTGTGATCTCCGAGGCGGTGGAGGCCGCGGTGGGGACATCGGATCCGGACGTTCCGTATGCGCCGGTGTGGCTTTCGCAGCCGTTGATCGAGCAGATCTTGCGTGAGCGGCTCACCGAACTGGGCGGCGAGATCGAGTGGGCGGCCGCGGTGACGGTCCTCGCGCAATCAGCCGACACCGTGGAGGCGACCCTGTCGACGGCGAGAGGCACCCGGCGGGTGCGCGCTCGCTATGTCATCGGCTGCGATGGCGGGCGCAGCGTGGTGCGGGAGCAGGCCGGCATCACCCTCGACGGCACGTCCTACGGTGATCACCGCTGGTGGCTCGGCGATGTGCGGATCGCGGGCCTGGACCGGCATTGCCAGCATGTGTGGATCAGTCCCGAGCGCGGGATCTTGTCGCTGTTCCCGTTGCCCAGCACGGAGTTCTGGCAGTTCCAGGCGTCGGTTCCCGCCGATGATCCCCACCCGGTGGCGCCGACGCTCGACCTGTTCCGCCGCCTGTTCGCCGAACATGCCGGACTGCCCGAGGTCGGCATCGACGACGCGGGGTGGTTGTCGTTGTACCGGATCAATGTCTGTCTGGCCGACCGATACCGTGTGGGCCGCGTCTTCCTTGCCGGTGATGCCGCCCATATTCATTCACCCGCCGGTGGGCAGGGGATGAATACCGGCATCCAGGACGCCTACAACCTCGGCTGGAAACTCGCCGCCGTCCTCGGCGGCGCCGACGAAACCTTGTTGGACACCTACGAACTCGAACGCCGCCCGATCGCACGAGCGGTTCTCGACGACAGCACCTCTCGCATGCACGCACTCATGCGTTCAACGCACGCCGGCGAGGGTGCATCGGCCATCCGCGGGCTGACCGACGATTTCACCACCGGGCTCACCATCGCCTACCCCGACAGCCCACTCACCAGACCATCTTCGGGGGACGCCCAGGTTCGTGCGGGGGACCGCGCACCCGACGCTGTCGTCCTCGACGCCTCGACCGGCCGCGAGGTCCGGGTTTTCGATCTGCTGCGTGGCGCACACTGGACACTACTCAGCTTCGACAAGGCCACACCGGTACGCCGGAACAGGTCCCGGAGTCCCCTCGCCACCGCGCCGAAGACCATCCGGATCACCACCGACACCGCCGCGACCGGCCCCGACACGATGATCGACCCCGGCGGCCGTGCCCACCGCAACTACGACATCACCGGCGATGCCACGCTACTGATCCGGCCCGACGGGTACATCGCTGCCCGCACCGCGGCCTGAAGCCATGCCTCGATCCAGATGCCGGGCACCGCCATTTTGTGACATCGGAAACCCGTGCCGCACATCACTTTTCCGCAGTGTCATACCGATCGCCCGAACGGCATCTCGTGTTCGTTCACGACAGCGACACCACTCTCGACAGCAAGGACGAAGTCATGGAACCCCGTTTCACTCTCACCGACAGTGCCCTCGGCGCCAAGTTCGCCAAGCGATTCGGCAACACCAGCATGGTCATCCTCGGATCGACGCTACCCAAGACCACCCAGGACCTGATGACGCTGCGCGTCAGCCAGATCAACGGCTGCGGCTGGTGCACCGACGTGCACAGCAAGGACCTCGCAGCCGCCGGAGAGCCCGCGGTGCGCATCAATCTGGTCGCCGCGTGGCGCGAGGCTTCAGTGTTCACCGACGCCGAGCGAGCCGCCCTGGCACTGGCCGAGGAGGGCACCCGTCTCGCCGACGCCCACCAGGGGGTATCCGATGAGACCTGGGCGCAGGTCCGCAAGCACTACGACGACGACCAGATCGCCGCGCTGGTCGCCCTGGTCGCCCAAATCAACGCCGCTAACCGGCTCGGCGTGATCGTGCGTCAGCAGGGCGGCTCCTACGAGCCAGGCATGTTCGCTGAAATCACCGGCTGAGATCAGCGAGCGAACCCGGTCCGGCCCAGGAGCAGTTGACCTGGACCGGACCGTGTCAGAGTTTGACCAAGGTGCGGCTGTATTGCGGGATGAGCCGGATTTTGCCTGCAGTGCCGAAATCGATGGTGACCGTCGCCAGGGGGCCGAAGCCCTCGGCGGCGACCACGCGGCCGAGACCGTATTTGTCATCGCTGACTCGGTCGCCAACGGCCAGTACGAGATTGGCGTTATTGCGGGTTGCGCCACCGGGGGCGGGGCGGCGTGGGCTGCGGTCGCTGACGCCGGGGCGCTGCTGGTTCCAGCCGTCACGGGTCCAGTCGTGTTCCAGACCGTCGTCATCGCCGCGGCGACGGATGCCGCGCGTCATTGGGGAGCCCTTGGGCTCCAACCGCTTCCATTCGATCAGGTGGGCCGGAATCTCTTGCAGGAAGCGCGATTCCGGATTCGAGACCGGCTGACCCCAGCCGGAGCGGACCACCGCGCGGCTGACGTAGAGCCGCTGCCTGGCCCGGGTGATGCCAACGTAGGCGAGGCGACGTTCCTCGGCCAGTTCGGTCGGATCGCCGAGCGCGCGCATATGCGGGAACTGGCCGTCCTCCCAACCGGTGACGAAGACGACCGGGAATTCCAGCCCCTTGGCGGTGTGCAGCGTCATCATGGTGACCACACCGGTGCCCTCATCGGGCAGCTGGTCACTATCGGCCACCAGCGACACCCGTTCCAGGAAGGCGGCCAGCGAACCCGGGTCGGGCTCGCCCTCGGCGACCTCGGGTACCAGCCCCTCCTGCCGGGCGGCCTCCGCATTGTTGTACGCCTCGGAGCTGAACTCCCGTGCGACGCTGACCAATTCGTTCAGATTGTCGAGACGGGCGCCGTCCTGCGGATCATCGGAGCCCTCCAGCTCGGCTCGGTAGCCGGTGCGGTCGAGCACTGCCTCGACCATATTGCCGAGATCCGGAAAGTCCTGATCGGCCTGTGCACCGGCCGCCCTGATCTCCTCCAGCAGATCGAGGAATCCGGCGATGGCGCGCTGCGAACGGGTATTCAGCAGCGCCACTTTGCCATCGGCGGCATCGCGAAGCGCCTCGGCGAAACCGATCCCCCGCTGCTCGGCGTGCACCGCGACACAGGCCTCGGCCCGATCGCCGATACCCCGGCGCGGGGTATTGAGGATGCGGCGCAGGCTCACCGTATCGTCGGGGTTGTCGAGCACCCGCAGGTACGCGACGATATCGCGCACCTCCTTGCGCTCGTAGAAGCGCACACCGCCGACCACCTTGTACGGCAGCCCCATCCGAATGAAGATCTCTTCCAGCGCGCGGGAATTGTTGTTGGTGCGGTAGAACACCGCGACATCGCTGTAGTTCGCATCGCCCGCGTCCACCAGCCGGTCGATCTCCCTGGCCACGAATGAGGCCTCGTCGTGCTCATTGTCGGCGACGTAGCCGGTGATCAGATCGCCCTCACCGGAATCGGTCCACAGCCGCTTGTCCCGACGGTTCTCATTGCGCGATATCACCGCATTGGCGGCGGAGAGGATGTGCTGGGTGGAGCGGTAGTTCTGTTCCAGCAGAATGGTTTCGGCATCCGGGAAGTCGCGTTCGAATTCCTCGATATTGCGGATGGTCGCGCCGCGGAAGGCATAGATGGACTGGTCGGCATCACCCACGACACACAGTTCGCTCGGCGCGACCGCATCGTCGGAGCGGTCCTCGGTGTGATGTCCGACCAGCTCGCGGACCAGGATGTACTGCGCGTGGTTGGTGTCCTGGTACTCATCGACCAGCACGTGCCGGAATCGGCGCCGGTAGTACTCGGCGACCTGCGGATGGTGCTGCAGCAGCGCCACCGTCTCGCCGATCAGATCATCGAAATCGAGCGCATTCGCCGAACGCAACCGGCGCTGATATTCGGTGTACACGCGGGCGACGAGTGCGGGCAGTTCGGTGTCGTCGGTTTCGGCGTCGGCGGTGGCCTGTTCCGGGCCGATGAGTTCGTTCTTCAAATTCGAGATGGCGGTGGCCAGCAGGCGCGCCGAATATTTCTTGACGTCGATATCGAAGTCGCGGCTGATCATGGTGAGCAACCGCCGGGAATCGTCGGCGTCGTAGATGGAGAAATTCGAATTCAGGCCGGGCACAAGGGCCGCCTGCATGCGCAGAATGCGGACGCAACTCGAGTGGAAGGTCGAGACCCACATGTTGTTCGCGCGCGGTCCGACCAGGCCGCCGACCCGCTCGCGCATTTCGGCGGCGGCCTTATTGGTGAAGGTGATGGCCAGGACCTGACCGGGCGTCACACCGCGAGCGGCGAGCAAATAGGCGATGCGCCTGGTCAGTACGGCGGTCTTGCCCGAACCCGCGCCCGCGACGATCAGCAGCGGCGTCCCGGTGTGCACGACCGCCGCGCGCTGCTGCGGATTGAGGCCATCGAGCAGTCGCTCGGCTTCCTCCGCGCGACGCTGCTCACGTTCGGCGCGGCGTTTTTCTTGTTCGACACGATGCTTGTCCTCGACGACACGCCGTGCCGGGTCATCGTCGGCGGGTTCCGGCGCGCCCGCCGCAGTCGGCACGGCAGCGTCGCCCAACTCCTCGGCACGAGCAGTGTCGACCTGTGGTTTCTGGGTTGGGTCCTGGTGCCGAGTCCGCCCGGCCTGCGTCTTGGGAGCCACCGTGATGTCCATCGTCCATCCACGCTACCGGCGGGCACCGACAGAGATGAAGTCCCCGTCGGCGTCGGTGACGATTCGGCGGCCGTGTGGCGAACGGCCGATGAACTGCCCCCGGTCAGCATGACCACCGCTAACCGGATGCCTCGTCACCAGATTCACAAAACGAAGTGTTTTGCATTGCTACGACCCCGTGGCAGACTGGCGACATGATCTGCGCGACCGTGATACATCCGATTCGGCTAATGGCCGGATATCGTGATCGCGGACTTAGTGCCTGAGCGCGCCGCCTGGGGGAGGATTGCAAGGCCCACCGGGTTTGTTTTGCACGGTGAAAGAACCGGGTAACGAGCTGGACTCACCAGCCGATCCATGTTCTGACACGAGGAGATGAATGATGAGCACCCCTGCCACGACGACCGGGTCCGATTCGGCTCTGCCCCATACCGAGGCCGAGATCGACAAGCTCCGCAAGGAGATCGACCAGCTCGACGCGGAAATCCTGGCCGCCATCAAGCGCCGCACCGAGATCTCCAGAATCATCGGCCGCACGCGCATGGCCTCCGGCGGCCCCCGCCTCGTACACAGTCGTGAGATGAAGGTGCTCGAGCGCTTCAGTGAACTCGGCCAGGAAGGCCACACCCTCGCCATGCTGCTGCTCCGCCTCGGCCGCGGCCGCCTCGGCCACTAGCCGCGTCTGACGCCGCGACACGCGGCCCGACCAGACCACGCGGCGCTCGCGAGACCGTCGCCTCCCCATGGCCGCCCCGGGTGATCACCCCCGGGGCGGTCGTTTCATATGTGGACTCGATGACCGGTGCAGTTCTCGGCTTCCCGGCGGTAGTGTGACGCGCGCCACCAGGCTGGGCGTAGCAACTGCAACAGATGCGGAAATCGATGCCGCAATCGAAAGCAGAAACATCCCGCGGCGGAGCCGTGGAGCCGAGACCAGCGGTGGTGCGCCGCCTTCCGACGCACCACCGCTGGGCAAGCGCTCAGGTAAGGGCGATGTACTTGGTGGACAGGTACTCTTCGATGCCCTCGATGCCGCCCTCGCGGCCGAAGCCCGATGCCTTGACGCCGCCGAAAGGCGCTGCTGGATCGGAGATTACGCCGCGGTTGACGCCCACCATGCCGGATTCCAGGCCCTCGGCGATGCGCAGGGCGCGGTCCAGGTCGCGGGTGTAGACGTAGCTCACCAGGCCGAATTCGGTGTTGTTGGCGGCGGCCAGACCTTCTTCCTCGGTTTCGAAGCCGACGATCGGGGCGACCGGGCCGAAGACTTCCTCGCGCAGGATCCGAGCATTCGCGGGGACCTGGCTCAGGATGGTCGCGGGGTAGAACCAGCCGGGACCGCCGGGCGCCTTGCCGCCGAGCCGGACCTGTGCGCCGACCGCTACCGCATCGTCGACCAGTTCGCTGACCGTGTTGAGCTGTTCCTCGTTGATCAGCGGGCCGAGCGTGGTGTTCGGATCGGCGCCCGGGCCGATCGTCACGCTGCTCGACATCGCCTCGACCAGTTTGGTGGTGAACTCCTCCAGCACACCGTTCTGCACATGGAAGCGGTTGGCCGCGGTGCACGCCTCGCCGCCGTTGCGCAACTTGGCCAGCATTGCGCCCTGCACAGCTGCATCGATATCGGCATCGTCGAAGACCACGAACGGCGCATTGCCACCGAGCTCCATCGAGGTGCGCAGCAGCCCGTTGGCCGACTGCTGCACCAGCTTCTTGCCGACCTCGGTCGAGCCGGTGAAGGTGAGCTTGCGCAGGCGCGGATCATCCAGCAGCGGCTTTGTCACGGCACCGGAATGGCTGGAGGTGATCACCGAGAGCACCCCGTCCGGCAGCCCCGCCTCGCTGCACAGCTTGGCCAGCGCCAACATGGTCAATGGTGTCGCCGAGGCGGGTTTGACGATCATCGTGCAGCCAGCGGCCAGTGCGGGGCCGATCTTGCGGGTGCCCATGGCCAGCGGGAAGTTCCACGGTGTGATGGCCAGGCATGGCCCGACCGGCTGCTTGTGCACCATGATCCGCCCGGTGCCGGACGGCGCGTGCAGGTAGCGCCCGTGCACGCGGACCGCCTCCTCGCTGAACCAGCGGAAGAATTCGGCGCCGTAGCGCACCTCATTACGGCTCTCCGGCAGCGCCTTACCCATTTCCAGGGTCATCAGCAGCGCGAATTCCTCGGCGCGTGCGGTCAACTGTTCGAAGACGCGGCGCAGGATCTCTCCGCGCGCCCGCGATGACGTCGCCGCCCACTCGGCCTGCACCGCAACGGCCGCATCCAGTGCGCGCACCGCGTCTTCCGGCGTCGCGTCGGCGACCTGGGTCAGCACCTGCCCATCGGCCGGATTGTGCACCGCGAAGGTGCCGCCCCCGGTGGCGTCGACGGGACCGCCGATCCACAACTGCGTCGGTACGGATTGGAGTACTTCACGTTCGGACACCATGAACCTCAGCCTAGGCCGCGCGCTCGCGCCTCACCCGGGACTCATCGATGCGAAATCGCCGACCTTTGCGCGGCCCACAAGCGATCCCCATAAGCAACCAGTAGGGCAACATCACCGAAAGTATGCGGTCCTTGCCTGCGTACCTGATCGAGTGCTTGTAACCTCGCGGACGTGAGCAGCGACATCGCCGCATCGGCGGCCTGGCGGAAACTGCACGAGCATCACAGCGCCGTCGCAGGACGACACCTGCGCGAATTCTTCGCCGAAGATCCCGACCGCGGCCGCGAGCTGATCGTCCGAGTCGGCGATCTGCACATCGACTACAGCAAGCATCGCGTCACGCGGGAAACCCTGCATCTGCTGGTCGAATTGGCGCACGAGGCCGGTGTGGGCGAGCGACGCGACGCGATGTTCCGCGGCGACCACATCAATACCTCCGAAGACCGCGCGGTCGAACATATCGCGCTGCGGCTGCCCGAGGGCGAGTCGGTCACCGTGGACGGTGCCGATGCGGGCGCCGAGGTGCGCGAGGTGCTGCGGCGGATGGGTGAATTCACCGACGCGGTGCGCTCGGGCGCCTGGCGCGGCGCCACCGGCGAACGCATCGAGACCGTGGTGAATATCGGCATCGGCGGCTCGGATCTCGGCCCGGATATGGTGCACCGGGCACTGCGGCACTACGCCGATGCCGGGATCGGCGCCCGATTCGTCTCCAATGTCGACCCGGCCGATCTGGTCGCGAAGCTCGACGGACTCGATCCGGCGACAACGCTGTTCATCGTTGCCTCCAAGACCTTCTCGACGCTGGAGACGCTGACCAATGCCACCGCCGCCCGACGCTGGCTGGTCGCCGCGCTCGGCTCGGAGGCCGTCGCCAAGCATTTCGTCGCGGTCTCGACCAATGCCGAGCGGGTCGCCGAATTCGGTATCGACACCGCGAATATGTTCGGCTTCTGGGATTGGGTCGGCGGTCGCTACTCGGTGGATTCGGCCATCGGCCTGTCCGTGATGGCGACCATCGGCAAGGAGCGCTTCGCCGAATTCCTGGCCGGAATGCATGCCGTGGACCGGCATTTCGCGACCGCGCCGCTGGCCGAGAACGGACCGGTGCTGCTCGGTCTGCTCGGCATCTGGTACTCGAACTTCTTCGGCGCGGAATCGCGTGCGGTACTGCCCTATTCGAACGATCTGGCGCGCTTTCCGGCCTATCTGCAGCAGCTCACGATGGAATCGAACGGCAAGTCGGTGCGCGCCGACGGTACGCCGGTGCCCACCTCGACCGGCGAAATCTTCTGGGGTGAACCGGGAACCAACGGCCAGCACGCGTTCTACCAGCTGCTGCACCAGGGCACCCGGCTGATCCCCGCCGATTTCATCGGATTCGCCCGTCCCACCGACGATCTGCCCACCCGCGACGGGACCGGCAGCATGCACGACATCCTGATGAGCAATCTGTTCGCGCAGACCAAGGTGCTCGCCTTCGGCAAGACCGCCGAGGAGATCGCGGCCGAGGGCACCGACCCGAAGGTGGTGCCGCACAAGGTGATGCCGGGAAATCGGCCGAGCACAACCATTCTCGCGCCGCAGCTGACCCCGGCCACCGTCGGTCAGCTGATCGCACTCTACGAACACCAGGTCTTCGTGGAGGGCACCATCTGGGGTATCGATAGCTTCGACCAGTGGGGCGTCGAACTGGGCAAACAGCAGGCGCTGGCGCTGGCGCCGCTGCTGACCTCTGCGGAAGCGCCGCCGTCCCAGGGCGACTCGTCCACCGACGCCCTCATCGGCTGGTACCGCGACCACCGCTGATCCCATGGTGGCCGACCGGACCGGTCGGCCACCGCCAGTTCAGCCCAGTGCCTGTGCCGTCTTGATCAGGGCGGCAACGATATCCGGGAAGTCGGCGGTGATACCCGGGCCGATTTCGGGGCCCACGGTGTCGGCGGCATCGCCGATGATCTCGGTCCGGTAGACGACGCGGGTAAAGCCCTCGCCCGCGGGCTCGAGGCGGTGTTCGGTGACGACGGTGAAATCGCCGCCGTCCATTTCATCGGTGAACAGCTCGCCCGGCTCGACCTCCACCAGACGCAGCCGCACCGTATCGCCGTCGGGCAGCGTCATCGTGAACCTGGTGCCGACCTCGAACGGGCCGTCGATATCGATCTCGTCGACACCGTCGTTCCACTCCGGCCAGGCCTCCATATCCGACCAGCACCGCCATAGCGCCTCCGATGCGACCGCAGTTTCGGCGCTGTATTCGTACTCCCACATCCCGCTTGCTCCCAGATACGTCGACACGAACTATCGAGCGAGATCATGTCACTCCCAGCGGGATTCGGCGATGCGGAGTCGGTGCCGCGAGTGTTATCCCTCGGCGGCGTAGTAGCGGCCGCCGCGCTGGCGCAGCACCAGGTCGGCACCGTCCCGGGTGCCCGCGATCAGGTCGGCATTGCGTAGATCGCTGTCGTGCACCTTGATTTTCGCGGCGTCCGCGCTCCGCCCGCCGCGGATGTGGCGGCGCAGCAGGCGTTGTTCGATGACCTCGCGTTCCACGTCCAGGTACCAGACCTCGTCGAGCAGGTCGCGCACGCCCGACCAGGCGCCCTCGTCCAGCAGCAGGTAATTGCCCTCGGTAATAGCGATCTCGTGCCGGTCGAAGACGACACCGGCCGGGGTCGGTTCCTCGATGGCGCGGTCGAAGGTCGGCCACGGCACCGGCTCGCCGATCGAAGTATCGCGCAGGCGGCGCAGGGCGTCCAGATAGGCGGTGACATCGAAGGTATGCGGCTCGCCCTTGCGCTCCAGGTCATTCGTCGTGCGCAGCACGGCATTCGGTAGGTGGAAGCCGTCCATCGGCGCGATCTCGGCGCACATCCGACCGGCGCGGTTGTTCAGTTCATCGCGAATCGACTTGGACAGTGTGGATTTACCCGCGCCCGGCGGGCCCGCGATGCCGAGCACATAACGTCGGGCGCAGCCCGTCGCCCGGATCCGCAGATGCGCGACGAGCGAGCGCAACGGCATTTCGACGGAAGTCCGTGTCATCGAAACAACCCTACTCAGGCTGCGGCCGCCCGCCGTGAATTTGGGCGTATGGCTATGTAAGTCGGCTATCGAAGTCGCTGTCGGACTTCGGCGGCGAGATCGGCGGCGGCATCGCGCAGGGCTTCGATGAAGATCTGTCGCGGCTCGGCGTCGCGCTGTTGATTGTCCTCAATGCCTGGCCGAGCCTTCGAGACATGGACGACGGAGGTGGTTCGTACCGCGGCGGGATGATCGATGCGGACCAGGGCAATGCCCTGCGGCAGTACCGATACCGCGATTCCGGGGACCACGGTAATGCCCATACCTGCCGCGACCAGCCCGAGTTTGGCGAACCAGTCGCGCGCGACGAAGGCGATCTCCGGCTCCCAGGTGGCGTCGGTCCACGCGCCGAGCAGGGTGCTGCTCGGGTCGGGGCTGCCCGCGATCCAGCGCGCGCCGCGCAGCTGCTCGGGCGTGACACTCACACGATTTGCCAGCTCATGGTCCGGCGAGACTGCGATGAGCAGCGGGTCGTCCAGCAGTGGCTCGATCTCGGTATCCGCGGGCAGATTTCGAGTCTCGGTCACCACCGCCAGGTCCAGTCGCCCGCGCGCGACCGCGGACCGCAGCCGCGGACTGGTGCCTTCGCGCAACGGCACCCGCGCGAGGCGCGGCGCGGTGGCGGCAATGGCCCTTGGCACCAGTGCCGCCATGGCGGTCGAGAACGCGCCGACCCGAAGGGTGGCGGGCGGACGCGCGGTCAGGTCGTCGAGTTCCTGGCGAACGGATCCGAGACCGCCGAGCACGGTTTCGGCATGGCGCAGCACGATCCGTCCGGCCTCGGTCACCTGGACGCCCCGCGCATACCGCTCGAACAGTGCCCGGCCCGCGGCCTGTTCCATGAGCGCGATCTGCCGGGATACCGCCGACTGCGTATATCCCAGATGCTCCGCGGCGGTCGAGAACGATCCGCACCTCGCGGCCTCGCGCACCACGCGCAACCCGACGATCGTGAACTCACCCATGCGGTTTGCTCATATCAACCATGCAAGACTCGCGCTTGTCGCATGTCTCGACACTACCTAGCGTCGCAGGTATGAGCGCAACCGAGAACAAGAAACTGGTCGAGCGGATCTTCGACGAGATGTCCCGGGGCAATACCCGGGCGATGGCCGAGGCCATGGCCAACGACTTCCGCTGGATCTTCCCCGGAAACTGGTCCTGGTCGCAGACCTGGGAACCGAAGGCCGTTGTGCTGAACGAACTCCTGCGGCCGCTGATGACCCAGTTCACCGAATACCGCAGTGCGGCCGAATTCATCATTGCCGAAGACGACCGCGTGGTGGCCCAGGTGCGCGGCCATGGCAGGACCACCAGCGGTGAGCCGTACGAGCAGACCTACTGCTTTATTTTCCGGGTCGCCGACGGTCGGCTCACTGAGGTGATCGAGCACTGCGACACCGCGCTCGTCGAACGGGTGCTGCAACCGCTCTCGCCTGGCACCAGTTAGATCGGGCGGATCCCGCGGTAGAAGGTGACGCGGCCCAGTCGGCGGTGGCGTTGGGACGCGACCACGGCACTGTCGAAGCCGACGGAGCGCAACAGTTGGGGA
This sequence comes from Nocardia sp. NPDC004278, assembly GCF_053602975.1. Taxonomy (NCBI): domain Bacteria; kingdom Bacillati; phylum Actinomycetota; class Actinomycetes; order Mycobacteriales; family Nocardiaceae; genus Nocardia; species Nocardia sp. NPDC004278. The sequence continues at coordinate 52,330 of NZ_JBSGEQ010000007.1, read as the reverse complement.
ATGCCATCGCCGAGGTTGTCGGCGGCGTGCTCGTTGTGCAGCATCAGCCGGGCGACCAGGCCGTCGTCCGAGGTGACGGCACCGCCGACATCGACAATGTGCACGCTGCCACCGGGGCGCAGCACCCGCAGCACCTCGGCCAGCGCGGCTGTTTTGATGTCGGTCTCCAGGTGGTGCAGCATCATCGCCGACAGCACCCGGTCGAACTCGCCTTCCGCATAGGGCAGTTCCTGAGCGTAGGCACGTTCGAAGCGAATGCCGCTCAGCCCGTGTGCTTTTCGTTCGGCGCGGGCCAGTGCGAGTGGATCGGGATCGGAGCCGATCAGCTCGGCGGCGGGCTGGGCGCGTTTGGCGCGAATCGTCAGATTTCCGGTGCCGCAGCCGATTTCCAGGACACGCTGGCCGGGCGCGAGTTCGGCCTGCGCGACGAGGGTTTCGTGGAGTTTGTGCATGCCGAGCAGCCGGGTGAGCAGATCGTAGCCGGGGAGCAGTGCGTCACGGCCCGCTGCGGGCAGGTAGTCGTGCCGGTTGCCCATGGCATGGATGACAGAATGTGGATGATCTTTGGTCATGATTCTCATGGTGCCCGCAGATACAGCGGCAGAATTGGGTGATCATCGGCAGAATTAGGACTATTTTCGGTGCTATGACCGAGGCCACCCGGATGATCAGGCACCGCGACGGCGTTCCGGTGTACGACTATCGGACCGACCAGGTCACGCCGCCGATATCGCTGATGCGATTCGGTGAACACCACGCGCCCGGCAATGGCACTCCGCATATTCACGAATTTCCGGTGCTGCTGTACGTCCGGCCCACCGGAGTGGTGTACGTGGTCGCGGCGGGTCAGGTGATCAAGGCCGCCACCGTGGGCGAGTTCGATGGCGCCGTCGGAGTGTTCTTCGATCCCGCGATGCTCGGCGATGCCGCACGGACGCCTTGGCCGGCCTGGCGCGCGCATCCGCTGCTGTTCCCCTTCCTGCACCAACATTCGGGTGGGGTACTGGAGCTGTCGGTACCGGTGCCGCGCAGGCCGCTGTGGGACAACGCGATCGCCGCCATCGATGCCGAATTGACGCAGCGGCAGGAGGGCTACCGCGAGGCCGCGACCGCACATCTGACGCTGCTGCTCATCGACCTCGCGCGACTGGCCGCCGATGTGGTGGGTGATCTGCGGCGCAGCGGTGAACCGCTGCTCGCCGAGGTATTCGAGGTGATCGACCAGCGGCATACCGCACCGCTATCGCTGCGCGATGTGGCGCACGCGGTCGGCATGACGCCGGGACACCTCACCACCGTGGTGCGCCGCCGCACCGGGCGCACCGTGCAGGCCTGGATCACCGAACGGCGAATGGCCGAGGCACGCCGACTGCTGGCCGATACCGATCTGCCGGTCGGTGAGATCGCCCGCCGCGTCGGCGTGCCCGATCCGGGCTATTTCACCCGATTGTTCCGGCGCAACCATGGTCTGTCGCCCCGGCAATGGCGCGACGGGCCCGACGCCCTCGCCCACTGACGCCGGAGACTGGCCGAGCGGAACTACGGCGGTGGATTCGAGCTGAGGGGTGGTGTAGCTTATCGGTGTACTTGGTTTCGTGGGGGGAGGGTGATTGTGGCGCAACCGAATTCGGGGAATGGGACGTTCGACGTCGTTCCGGCCGAGGTGACCGACGCTGGTCGGTATGTGCAGTTGACCGCGGAGGAATTGGTCAACGGAGTCCGTTCCCTCGATGTCGAGATCACCAGGCTGCTGGACAATTGGACCGGCAGTTCGGCAACCGCCTACCGCGCTGGTTGGGACGAAACACGACAGGGTGCGGAAACACCGCCCTCTCAGTCCAGTTTCTTTTCGAACCAGTGATCTGCCAGCGGGTCGTCGCCGTAGGGCGGAATCTCGGCGTACCCGTGCTTGGAGTAGAGGGCGCGGGCCTCCACGAGATCCTTGCGTGTAGTGAGGCGGATTGCGTGTGCGCCGAGTTCGCGGGCGGCGAGTTCCGCCGAGCCCAGTAATTCGGCGGCGCCGCCGTCGCCGCGTGCATCGGGGCGGACGAACATGCGTGTCAGCTCGAGAGTCTGCGCATCGAGGCGGCGCAGGCCGACGCAGCCGACGGCCTCGCCGCTTCGGCGTGCGAGTAGCAGCAAGCCGGTCGGCGGGGCCAGGTCGTCGCTGTCGTGGCCATCGGCGAGGTGCCGGTCGATCTCCGCCTCATCGGTAGGACGGCAGTAGTAGCGGCTGATCATCTCGGCCAGATAGAGCCGGAGGATGGTGGCCGCCTCGGGCGAACGCGGCTCGGCGGGCTCGACCGCCCACCGAGCAGACCTGTTCCCTGTCACGGGATCATTCTCTCCCGATGTCAATCGAATTGTGTTCCTGGCCAGCGGTTTTCCTTTCCGTTTCGGTAAGTGAGCTGACGTCTCGTCAAGCAACGTACGGTAGGTAATCCGGAAGTCGGATGCACCGAACAGGTGCCGCACCCCCTGGGTGCGATGGTAGGTGGCGCGCAACCGCTTCGGCTGGCCCGGGCACTAGACAAGGGCGCGGGCGATGATGGCCGCGGTGTCCACACCGGTGGGCAGGGTGCCGAACGCGATACCCCAGTCGTCGCCGAGGCGGGTGGCGCAGAAGGCGTCGGCCACCGCCGGGTGGCCGTGGCGGACCAGCTGCGCACCCTGTAGCACCAGGGCCATGAGCTCGACGACGCGGCGGGCGCGGTATTCGATTTCGTCGAGGTCGGACAGTTCCTTGCCGACCCGGGCGATGGCGTCGTCGAGCCGGGGGTCGGCACCCGCCGCGAGCGAGACCTCGTTGAAGAATGCCTCCACGGTTTCGGGCTGGCGGCCCATGGCGCGCAGGGCGTCCAGGGCGGCCACATTGCCGGAGCCTTCCCAGATCGACATCAGCGGAGCCTCGCGATAGAGCCGCGGCATACCGGATTCCTCGGCATAGCCGTTGCCGCCGAAGCATTCCAGGGCCTCGGCCGCATGCGACGGGGCGCGCTTGCAGACCCAGTACTTGGTGACCGCCAAGGCGATTCGACGCAGCGCGGCCTCGGCGGGATCGGTGCTCGCCCGGTCGGTGGCACCGGCCAGGCGCATCATGACCGTGGTTGCGGCGTCGGATTCGATAATGAGGTCGGCCAGCACATTGCGCATCGCGGGCTGATCGATCAGCTTGGCCCCGAACACTTCGCGGTGCCGGGCGTGGTGGGCGGCGTAGACGGCGCCCATGCGCATGCCGACAGCGGAGCCGATGACACAGTCCAGACGGGTCATATTGACCATTTCGATAATGGTCTTGACGCCCGCGCCCTCCGCGCCGACCAGCCAGCCGGTGGCGTTCTCGTATTCGATCTCCGAGGAGGCATTGGACTTGTTGCCGAGCTTGTCCTTGAGCCGTTGGATCCGAATGGGATTGCGGGTGTCGTCCGGCAGGACGCGCGGCAGCAGGAAGCAGGACAGGCCGCCGGGGGCCTGGGCCAGGGTGAGGAACATATCCGACATGGGCGCCGAGGTGAACCACTTGTGCCCGACGATGCGGTAGCTGCCATCGGGTTGCGGTGTCGCGGTGGTGGTGTTGGCCCGGACGTCGGAGCCGCCCTGCTTCTCGGTCATCGACATGCCCGCGATGAGACCGGCCTTGGTAGACGGTTCACGCAGGCCGAAATCGTAAGTGCGGGAACCGAGTAGCGGTTCGTACTTGGCGGCGAGCTCGCTATTGTGGCGCAGCGCGGGCACCACGGCGTAGGTCATCGAGATCGGGCACATATGTCCGGCTTCGGCCGCGCCCCAGGTGTATAACTTGGCGGCGCGGGCGGCGTGGGCGCCCGGCCGGTCGTCGAGCCAGGGCGCGCCGTGCAGTCCGTGTGCCACCGCGACTTTCATGAGTTCGTGCCAGTACGGATGGAATTCGACCTCGTCGATGCGGTTGCCGTAGCGGTCGTGGGTGTGCAGGACCGGCGGGTATTCGTTGGCGAGACGACCCCACTCCTGTGCTTCGAATCCGCCCGCGAGCGTGCCGAGTTCGCGCACTTCCGGCTCGGCCCAGCCCGCGCCTTCCCGGCGCAGCCCCTCCAGCAGGGCCGGGTTCTTCGAGACATCGAAGGGCACGATGTTCGGAACCTGGTTGAAGACTTCATGCGTCGGCATCGGACACTCCTGAGTGGGATTCATCGCGCGCACCGAGCGCGCGTAATGCGAACCTGATGACTTCGGGCACAACGGATTCGCTGTGCGGTGCGTCGGCCAGCGGGCCGACCAGGACCTCGCCGATGGCGCCGACCAGTGCGGCCGCACTGGTCCTGGCATCCTGTGCGGGCAGTTCGCCGCGCGAAACCCCGTCCGCCACAGCGGATTCGAAGGCCTCGGCGAAGGCGCGGCGGAAGTGCAGGCGCTCGGTGTCGACCACCGCATCGACGGGTTCGACGAGCAGGACGTAGGCGAGTTTCGGATTCTTCAGCGCCCGGCCCGCGAAGGTCTCCACCGCGGCGCTCACCCGCTCGACGGCGCTTCCGCTGGCGGCGGCGGTCGCCACCGCGGTCACCTCGTGCGCGACCACCTTCCGGAACACTGCGCTGACCAGGTCGGCCTTGCCGCTGAAGTTCTTGTAGACCGTTCCGGTGGCCAATCCGGCCTCGGCGGCGACCGCCGCCATGGACAGTCCGGCATAGCCTGCCCGGGACAGCACCTTGGTCGCGGCCTGCACGATCAGCCCCGCCTGCGCATCCAGGCGGGCCTGGACAGCGGGGGTTCTGCGGTAGGCCACACAAGAAGTGAACCACAAATTCATTTCTTCACACAAGGCCACCCCGGACGGCGTATGGTCGTGCTCGTGAGTGTGCGAATCGAACGCAACGGACCTGTGACCACCGTGATCCTGCACCGTCCCGAGGCACGCAATGCGGTCGACGGCCCGACCGCCGCGGCCCTGGCCGACGCATTCCGCGAATTCGATGCCGACCCGGATGCGGCGGTCGCGGTGCTGTGGGGCGAGGGCGGCACCTTCTGCGCGGGTGCGGACCTGAAGGGTTTGGGCACCGAGCGCTCCAATCAGGTCACCGAGGACGGCGACGGCCCGATGGGACCGACCCGCATGCGGCTGTCCAAGCCGGTGATCGCCGCGGTCTCCGGATATGCGGTCGCGGGTGGGCTGGAGCTGGCACTGTGGTGCGATATGCGAGTTGCCGAGCAGGACAGCACATTCGGCGTGTTCTGCCGCCGCTGGGGTGTACCGCTGATCGACGGCGGCACCATCCGGCTGCCGCGCATTATCGGCACTGGTCGCGCCATGGATTTGATTCTCACCGGCCGGGCCGTCGCCGCGCCGGAGGCACTGCAGATCGGACTGGTCAATCGGGTGGTGCCGAATGGCCAAGCACGCAGCGCCGCCGAACAACTCGCCGCCGAACTGGCCGCACTGCCACAGACCTGCCTGCGCTCGGACCGGATGTCGCTGCTGGAACAGGACGGCATGGACGAGCAGACCGCCCTGCACAACGAGTACCAGCACGGTCTGCGCGCCCTCGCCGACGGAGCTTTGGATGGTGCCCAGCGATTCGCGGCCGGTGCGGGTCGCCACGGCGCGCGTAGCTGAGGGAGCGAGCCCGACGGTGACGGGGCGCCTGAGCGTCGTCGACGAGATCTTCCTGCGCACGCATCGCGGGCTCGGCACCCCGATCGCGCTACAGGGGTTGTGGCGCACCGCTGATCGCGTCGATCCGGAGTTGCTGTGGCGGGTGCACGCGGCGCTGCGGGGTGGTCCGTTGGGGCGCAGGGTGATTCGGTCGCGGGTACCGGGCGCGCGCCGCAGTTGGCGACCGAACAGCCGCGCGTATCCACTCGAGTTCACCGAGGGCACGGTCGCTCACGCGGATCTGCTCACATGGGCCGACCAGCAGGGCGCGAACCTCGATCCCGAATACGGTCCGGGTTGGCGACTATCCGCCGCCGCATTGGATGATGGCGGATCGATTGTGGCGCTGACCTGTTCGCATGCGCTCGCCGACGGCAGGGCGCTAGTGCTCGCGGTGGACGCTGCGCTTGGTGGCACGAGCTTGACCGCATCACCAGCGCGGAGCGGGGGTTTGTTCGCGAAATCCACTGCACCAGAACCAGATGGCTCCGACATCGCGCCAACGGCTGGAAGCGCGGGCAGGTCGAGTGCGATCGACGCGATCGCAACTCCCAACACCGACGCGGCGACATCCGCTGCACCGGAATCGAATCGCTCTCCCGCCACACCAACAGTCGACGGCGCGTCGGGACGATCGAGTGCGAGCGACGCGATGGCAACTCCCAATTCCGACGCGGCGACATCCGCTGCACCGGAATCGAATCGCTCTCCCGCCACACCAACAGACGACGGCGCGTCGGGACGATCGAGTGCGAGCGACGCGATGGCAACTCCCAATTCCGACGCGGCGACATCCGCTACACCGGAATCGAATCGCCCTCCCGCCACACCAACAGACGACGGCGCGTCGGGACGATCGAGTGCGAGCGAACCGATAGCGACATCCCCTTCTGCGGTGACGTCCACTGCACCGGAATCAGACCGGTCCGATAGCGCGCGCAAACCTGCCCGCATGGATCGGACAGCCGAGGTTCGCGCTCCGGAATCGGATTGGTCCGATGCGTGGCGGCAGTGGTCGATCGTGGTGCGCGGCACTGTCCGCGCCCTACGTCACGGGATCCCGGACCGTCCGGCTCGCGAACGCGGGCCGGCGATCAATGCGCGCACGCGGGTGCAGGCCGCGCCGACGCACAGCGTCATCGTGCAATGTCCGGCGGCCGACTGGGAGCAGGCCGCCACGGCACAGGGCGGGACGGCCAATAGCCTGTTCATCGCGCTGATCGCGAAAATGCTATGGGCCAGCGGATTTCCCGGCCCGACCATCGATGCCAGCCTCCCGGTCGACACCCGCGACGAGCCGCGCGTCGATAACGATCTCGCGATGACCGAGATCAGTATCGATCGCGCCGATACTCCGGCCACGATCCGCGAGAAGTCCCGAATCGCCTACGAGCGCCGCATGTCCAGCCCCGGCGGGATACCGGAGGAACTGCTGCAGGTGATTCCGGACCGCTGGGCCTACGCACTATCCAAGGGCGCAGGTGAGCGAGACATCCTGTGCTCCAACATCGGAACCCTCCCCGACTCCCTGCGCGCCCTCGGCCCGCACCGCTGCACCGGCGTCGCCGCCCGCGCCATCCACCCCGGCCTCACCGCAGACCACCTCCCCCGCACCCGCCTATCGGGCTACCTGTGCCGCATCGCCGACACCTACACCCTCGCCATCGTCAGCCTCGCCCCCGACCAGATCGACACCCCCGATACCCTCCGTACCCTGGTCCACGCGACCACCGCCGCCCTCTGCCTACCGACCACCATGTGGTGACTCACCCGTCCGCATCCTCAGCAAGTGCCCCGGCCAAACCCCGCTGCTCGCCGAGCGTAGTGATATGGCGCTGTGGTCGACCACCATTCGAAGACCTCCCTGTTGTTGTGACTCCCACCTATATGTAGCGGCGGCAAGGAACGGTAAGGAGCCTGTTTCCGTCCGTTCCCAGGTCTAGCTGGCCGGGTGTTCCCAGGTTCTCGTGGCGGCTACGTACTTGATCTTTGACTGGTGGGATTGAACGATTTCGTTTCCGGTTCGCGGCAGCGATCCCCGACCGGCCTCTAAAAAAACCAGCCGGTCACCTTGGTTCGGCTGCGGCGGTGTTGTGCGCGGCATAGGCTTGGTGGTGGTCTCGGGGTGAGCAGATCGGGGTGGAAATGGTCGAACCGGTTTCTCTGGGTATCGCGGCGGCGGCACTGCTGGCATCGAAGTTCGGGGAAGGACTGGCCAAGGACGCCGGCTCCAGCAGTTGGCGCGCCCTCACCCACCTGCGCGAGTTCATCGGCGAGAAATTCGGCCGCGGTCCCGAAACCACCACGGCTCTAGCCGAGTTGGAGCGCGACCCCACCCCGGAGAACCAGGTGGCCGCAGCCGAGGTGATCACCGCCGCCGCGCGCACCGATCCGGGCTTCGCGGTCGCACTGCAACAGTTGGTGGACGCCGCACGCCAGGACACGACGATCGACATGTTCGTCGCCCACGCCTACGACCAGGCGAAACAGGTCAACATTCGCGGCGACAACACCGGCACCATCAATCTCTGATCACAGGAGAGTTCGGTGACCGGCGATCGGAACGAAGATGAAGCCCCTGCGGTGTACGTCGCCACCGGCAAGTCGCGGCAAGCCAACATACGCGACAACTTCGGCCTCGTCGATATGTCGACGCACCATGAGGCTCCGCCACCCCCACCGCCAGTGGTGACGGCTGCGCTGCGCCGCGATGAGGTCACTTTCATCGGCCGTGACCGTGAGTTGGAGCGGATCCTGGCGGCAGCGGGGCCAGGGCGGGTGGTGTCGATCCACACCATCGACGGCATGGCCGGGGTCGGGAAGACCGCCCTGGCAACCCGCGCCGCCCACGAGTTGAAACCCCGGTTCCCCGACGGGCAGTACTTTGTGGAGCTGCACGCCCACACCCCGGGCCAGCCACCCACCGACCCTTCTGACGTGCTGGCCAGGTTGCTGACCGGGCTGGGTATCGATCCCCGGTATCTGCCCGACACCCTGACCGGGCGGCGGGACCTGTGGCGCGATCGGCTGGCGGGCAAGCGGGTGTTGCTGGTGCTCGACGATGCCCGCGACCACACCCAGATCGAACCCCTCCTCCCCACCGGGAACGAGTGCCTGACCTTGGTGACCAGCCGCCGGCGCCTGATCGCGCTGGACGCCGCGCTCCCAATGGCGCTGGACATCCTCGACCCCGACCCCGCTATCGAACTGTTCACCAGCCTGGCCCACCGCACACCCGGCACCGATGGGGACCGCGATGCGGTCGTCGAGATCGTGCGGTTGTGCGGGTATCTGCCGTTGGCGATCGTGCTGCTGGCCGGGCGCCTCGCGCATCACCCCGCCTGGAGCGTCGCCGGGCTGGCCGACGAGTTCGCGGCCGCGACCGATCGGCTGGCCGAACTTGATGTCGGTGACCGCGCGGTGCGCGCGGCGTTCACCCTGTCCTACCGGGACCTGCCGATCGAGCGGCAGCTACTGTTCCAACGGTTGGGGTTGCATCCCGGGCCCGACACCGACGTCGGCGCCGCGGCGGCACTGGCCGACATTCCGCTCCAGGTGGCGCGGCGGGAGCTGGAGTCGCTGTACACCGACCACCTGCTCGACGAAACCGCCCCTGGCCGGTACCGGTTGCACGACCTACTACGCGCCTACGCTCGCACTCTCACCACCACCGACCCCACCAGCGACAACGATCAGGCCGTGGACCGCTTGCTGGACTACTACCAGGCCGCCGCCATCAGCGCCGACCGGTGGCTGGCCAGCCGCACCTACCCCACCACCCTCCAGGGGGAGGTAGTTCGGGAGTTCGGCAACGAGGTACAGGCGTTGCTGTGGATGCGGACCGAACGCGCCAACCTGCTGGCCTGCCTCGACCACGCCGCCACCTGCCAACCCCGCCGAGTCATCGACCTCACCGGTTCGCTGGCTGGCTTCCTCGACCGCGACGGGTCGTGGTCACAAGCGGTTGACCTCCACCATCGTGCCCTCACCGCAGCCCGCCACGTCGCCGATCGGCTCGGCGAAGCCAACGCCCTCAGCAACCTGGGTATCGTGCGCCGGAGAGCAGGGGATTACGACGAAGCCACCGACCTACAGCAGCAGGCACAGGCCATCTACCGCGAGATCGGCAACCGGCTCGGCGAAGCCAACGCCCTCGGCAACCTCGGCTGTGTGCGCGAGGAAACCGGGGATTACGACGAAGCCACCGACCTACAGGAGCAGGCACAGGCCATCTACCGCGAGATCGGCAACCGGCTCGGCGAAGCCAACGCCCTCGGCAACCTGGGTTGCGTGCGCGAGGAAACCGGGGACTACGACGAAGCCACCGACCTGTATCAGCAGGCACAAGCCATCTACCGCGAGATCGGCAACCGGTCCGGCGAAGCCAACACCCTCAACAACCTCGGCATCGTGCGCTGGAAAACCGGGGATTACGACGAAGCCATCGACCTGTATCAGCAGGCACAGGCCATCTACCGCGAGATCGGCAACCGGCTCGGCGAAGCCAACGCCCTCGGCAACCTCGGCATCGTGCGCAAGAGCACCGGGGATTACGACGAAGCCATCGACCTGTATCAGCAGGCACAGGCCATCTACTGCGAGATCGGTCACCGGCTCGGCGAAGCCAACGCCCTCGGCAACCTCGGCTGTGTGTGTGAGGAAACCGGGGACTACGACGAAGCCACCGATCTACAGCAGCAGGCACTGGCCATCTTCCGTGAGATCGGTCACCGGCTCGGCGAAGCCCGCGCCCTCGGCAACCTCGGCAGTATCCGTGCGGAAACCGGGGACTACGACGAAGCCACCGATCTACAGCAGCAGGCACTGACCATCTACCGCAACCTCAACAACCGCCTCGGCCAAGCTATGAAGCTGAACAGCCTTGGACGAGTACTGCTCGCCACCGGCGGACCAGGCCAGGCGTTGACAGTCTTCACCAAAGCTCTGCGATTGGCCTGCGAGATCGGAAGCCGTATCGAACAGGCTCGCGCCTTCGACGGTGCCGCTCACTGCCGGGCTGACACCGGTGACATCCCCACAGCCAGGAGCGACATGCGCGCCGCTGTCGAGATCTACCAGCACCTCGGCGTCCCGGAAGCCGCCAACGCCGCCGCGTATCTCGCCGAGCTCGAAGCCCGTCCGCCAGTCCTGGGCTGAAGTATGGAATGTGGGGACAGCCGCGCCACATCCCACCCCGCCTGCGCGGCGCACAAGCAGCGTTCTGGTTACACGGCGGGCGGCTGAACCCGCCGAACTGGCCCTTGTCGCGGTCAAATGAAAGAGCCCAGTTCAGCGCCATCACACGGTGATTCGGCATCCCGCTGAATTCTCGATTACGAATCTCACGCAGGTCAGCCATACTCGTGCGAGCGACGTCCGGCCGAATGTCGAGGATTCGCGACACTTGAATACGCGACCCCGCCAGTCCGGACCAGCTAGTCACTGGGCCAACCGTCTTCGCCGATTTCGATCACATTGCCGTCCGATGTGTGATGTTTCGGAGCGCTGTCAGTCGGGGCCAGTTCGAGCTTTCGCATGGTGTCCTCGTGGAATATCGCAAGGAGATCCCTTACCGAGGGCGCTATTTCGCCACTCCATGGCCGAAGTCCGAACATCGCGTTCACATCCCCGCTTGCGCGGAAGGGAGATCCGACATGTTCAGTAGCGCGGACCAGTATTCCTCGCGAACCGCGTCCCACAGGTCGCCGTGCTGGGGCAGCAGTTCGCGGGCGTCGACCAGATCGGGATCAGCGTCGAACATGATCGTTCCGGGCTGCACTCCGGGCAGCGGCGTTCGCGACGGCAGGCGATATGCGGTGAACGCCTCGCCGCAGAGCTGAACACGAAGTATGCGAGCAGCGCGGTTGACGAGCCGCCACACCGCGACCTTCCCAGCTGGTATCTGCGTGGTGCGCAACGGATTCGACCTCATCGCTGCCTCACGATCCAAATCGCTGAACCCGATGTGGGACAGGGCATCTCGGCGCTTAGCCGTTCGAGAGGTACCCACGCTCGGAGGGCTTCGAGGTAGCGCTCGACTACCTCGGTTGGCACATCGCAGTAGACCCTGTGCTGTGGTCCAAGGAACGCGGCTCGCTGTGGAAGTTCTCGGCTCGGCATGTACCGACCTCCGTGAGTCGATGGCTGTTGGGTGCACCCGGTCCCCGAGACCCCTGATCCGTACCCGGGTGGGAGTGATCCCGATGACGAGGAAGACCATCCCGGACCGGATGCGGAACGAAGGAAAGCAGCTGATCAGCCCGTTTGGGTCATCCACGAGGCGATCCAGGAAAACTGCCACATTTTCCCTGTGGGTGGTCCAGGCTGTCCGACGGGAGTGATCCACGAGTGAGTTGACGTATGACCCAGATTCAGCACTAGGCGTGATCCACCGACCGGGGAGAAATGTACTGATGGCAAAGAGTAAGGGTGTCAGCGAGCCGCCAGCAGCCGAGCCGACAGTCGGCGTGCCGCATCGACAGCTTGGCCGCTATCTGCGCGACATGCGTCAGGGGTCGGGCCTGTCGATCCGGCTGGCGTGCAAGGCAATTGGCAAAGGCGCTGGAACGCTACAACGGCTCGAGACCGGCGCGGCACCGCTGATCCACGACGAAGTCCTCCAAGCGCTGTGCCTGCTGTACGACCGTCCGGACATGGTCGAAGTACTCAAAGCTCTTGCACGCCAAGGCCGAGAACCCAACTGGTGGCATCAGTACGGCGACCTCCTGCCAGAGAACTTCAACGTCTACGTCGGGTTGGAAGCTGCCGCCGAAGAGCTGAGGATCTACCGGCCGGACTTGGTCCCTGGTCTGTTCCAAACCGCGGACTACGCCCTCGCGCTCGATAAGTTGTACTTCATCGACGACACCCACAACGAACTCCAGCGGCGCATCCGAGTCAGGCGAGAACGGCAGAATCTCATTACGCGCCGGGTGTCCCCGATCAAAGCGGACCTCGTGCTCGACGAAGCTGTTTTACGGCGCATGGTCGGTGGTCCGAAGGTGATGGCCGCGCAACTCCGACACCTCGCCGACCTGCCGTCCAACGTCACGGTCCGCATCCTGCCGAACTCGGCAGCGTTCCCGTTGGGCATTTCCACCGGCCCGTTCATCATTCTCGACTTCGGCGTCGACGGTAAGGGCCAGCCGCTAGAGCCGACCACAATCTACGTCGAAAGCTACACCGGGGACATGTATCTGGAGCGCCCCAAGAGCGTCCGACAATATCGACGGGCGTTCGGGGAGATACACCGGGTAGCGTTGAACCCAATGGAGAGCAAGCACCTGCTCAGGCAGGTAGCAAAGGAGTTCATGCCGTGAAGATCGATCTGACCGGGGCTAAGTGGTTCAAGAGCAGTCGCAGCGCAGGCGGGAAAGAATGCGTCGAGGTTGCACACCTGAGCGGTGGCTTTGTCGGCGTGCGTGACTCCAAGAATCCGACCGGCCCCGCACTCGTCTTCACCCCCGGCGAATGGGATGCGTTCATCGGCGGCGCTCGCGACGGCGAGTTCGACCGGAAGTAAGGCGACGTCAACCAGGCAGCAAGGAGTTCATGCCGTGAAAATCGATCTGACTGGGGCACAGTGGTTCAAGAGCACCCACAGCGCCGGCGACTCTGAGTGCGTGGAAGTCGCGTTCTTCGATGGGGGCATGGTCGGGGTTCGGGATTCGAAGAATCCGGCTGACCCCGGACTCGTCTTCACCTCTGGCGAATGGGACACCTTCACCGCGGGGGTTAACGACGGCGAGTTCAACCGCCCGTAAGTTCTTCGCGAGAAAGACGATCAGGCCCGATCCGCTCGTTTGGATCGGGCCTTTCGTATCCGCAGGACCACGTGCCCGGCATGATCGGAACGATCACGAGGTGGTGACCGAGGCGATGCCGAGTCGATCGAGCACATCCTGCGGCACCTCGACGCCCGGCTCCAGATCATCCGAAGAGATTGGGGCGTCCCAGATCTGACGCATGGGCAGCACGCCCGCCCACACACCGCCGGTCTCGATATCGGCGGCATCGTCCTTCGGACCGCCGGTCCGGACCTTGACCGAGGCCTCGGTCAGATCGAGGGCGAGCACCATCGTGGCGGCCATTTCCTTCTTGTTCGGCCACCGCACCCGATCCCATGCCCCGGGCGCGGCGTGTTCGACGATTACCCGCAGCGCGTGCATGCACTCATCGGTGTCGGTGAGTTCGACCGCACGGCCGCGCACCACCGCCGAGCGGAAGTTCGCGGAGAAGTGCATGGCCGAGCGGGCGTAGACGATGCCGTCGACCAGGGTGACGGCGATGGAGATATCACCGGTCAGCGCCGCCCGCAGATTTCCGGCACCGGTCGAGCCGTGCAGATACAGCGTGTCGCCGTCGCGGCCGTAGACGGTCGGGAGCACCACCGGGCTGTCGCCGAGCAGCACGCCGAGGTGGCAGACGAGTCCGGCGTCGAGGACTGCGTCGAGTTCGGCCCGGTCGGTCCGGCCGCGCTCTTTGGAGCGGGTCAGGGTGGTGCGCGCGGTCGGCGAAAGTGGCGGCCGAGAGTTGATCGACTTCGTCATACTTCTAGCGTGGAGGTGAAAGTGGCATTCTGAAATAGCCAATTCATGGAAATTTGAACAGTCCAATTTTGGGAGGTGGCGATGCTGGACGAACTTCCACTGATTCTCGACCGCGACGCTGACCAGCCATTATCGGTGCAAGTCGCGGAGGGTCTGCGGGCCGCGGCGAGCTCCGGCCTGCTGCGCGCGGATGACCGGCTGCCCTCCTCGCGCTCGCTCGCCCAGCGCCTCGGTGTCAGCCGCACGGTGGTCGCTGCGGCCTACGACCAATTGCATGCGGAGGGCTGGATCGCGAGCCGCCGCGGTTCGGGCACCTACCTGACGACCGCCCCCATCGAAGCGCCCGCCCGGCCGAGTCCGCGCGCTACTGCCGAGCACCCGCCGGAACTGCTCGACCTCGGCCCGGGTGCACCATGCATCGAAGCGATCGATCAGGCGGCCTGGCGACGCGCCTGGCGCGCGGCCGCGGACGACTCCCCCATCGTGCGCAAGGACCGCGGCGGCGAACCGGACTATCGCGCGGCGGTCGCCGAACATCTGCTGCGCCACCGCGGTCTCGGCGCGGGCAGCAAGACCGTGGTGCTCGCGACGGCCGGAACCAGTTCTGCCGTAGTCGAATTCGCGGCCGCACTGCTGCGCCCCGGCGACACCATCGCCATGGAGGATCCCGGCTACCAGCGCGCGGCGGGCGCATTCCTCGCGGCTGGTGTCCGGGTGGTCCCGGTGCCGATCGATGCCGACGGTCTGCGCGTCGACCGACTGCCGGACGGTATCAAGGCCGTGTACTGCACTCCGGCACACCAATTTCCACTCGGTACTCGCATGCAGGCGGCACGTCGCGTACAACTCGTCGAATTCGCCAGGCGCGCGGGCGTACTCATCATCGAGGACGATTACGACGGCGAATTGCGCTACGACACTGCTCCTTTGCCGTTGCTGGCCGCCATGGCCCCGGACGTCGTCGTCCATCTCGGCACCACGAGCAAGATCTTCTCGCCGACCTTGGGCATCGGCTGGCTCGTCGCCGCCCCGGATATCACCGAAGCCGTTGTCGCGCACCGCGAACGAACCGGCACCGGCCCGAGCCCCGCCGGCCAACGAGTACTCGCCGAATTCGCCCGCCACGGCGATCTCGCGCGACACCTGCGCCGACTGCGCCGTACAGTGGCCCCGCGCCGAGCCCTCGTCGTGGACGAACTACGCCGCCGCGGACTCGAAATACTCGGCGACGACGCCGGTTCACACGTGGTGGTGCCACTGGATTCGGCCGAAGCCGAACAGCGTGCCGTGGCCGTGGGTCGAGCGCGCGGTGTGGCGCTCGACGGATTGTCGCGCCACCACCTTGCGGCACAACAACATCCACTCGCCACGGCAGCTGGTCCGCATACCTTCGGAATCGCCCTCGGCTACACCGCACTGAGCTGGAACGAGCTGAACAGCGCCATTCCGATTGCCGGAGCCTGCCTGCAGTCTCAGGTTCAGCCGAACAGTCGGGCGACGAACGGCATGCTGTCCGGTAGCGAACCCGCGACGGTCGCGCTGTGATCCAGGCCGGGATAGATATGCACCTCGGGCCGGACGCCATTGGCCTGCAGGTCGGCGATCAGCTTCGCGGTCAACGGCGCGGGCACATCGGTGTCATTGGTGCCCTGGCCGATGAACAGCGGGCGGTCGTATCCGGTCATCGGCACATCCATTATCGGACGTGCGGTCGCGGCGAAGTCGCCGTCCGAAAGCGGCCGGGAGAACAGCTGATTCAGGGTGACGCCCTCGGCGCGCTGGGCCAGGGGTGTGAAGCACAGCGTCTGGGCCGCGTCGACCAATTCCTTGCCGACGGGGGTGAGGTAGCTGTCCAGGTCGAAGTCCGGGCGCGCCGCCTTCAACCCGTTCATCACATATGTCGCGTAGGCGGTCAGGTGCGACGACTGGATGTTCGGTGTCGACGGGCCGACCAACGTGGACGCGTCGACGATATTCGAAGCGGGTCCGGTGGCTACCGCACCGCGATAGTCCAGCTCCGGACCATATTTCGTGGCCAGCGACGCGGTGAACACCGTCGCCCCGCCGCCCTGGGACTGACCGATGGCCACCCATTTCGACGAAAGCGAGTCGTCGACGGCGCGGGCGGCGCGCACCATATCGATCGCGGCATGCGCCTCGGCGCGACCATCGAGATAGGCGTGCACTCCGGGTGTGCCCAGTCCGATGTAATCGGTGGCCACGACGGCATAGCCCTGCCGCAGCCAGGTGGCCAGATAGTTCTTGTCGCGGTCGGAGCGGCCCGCCGTCGACGGGGCGCAGTCATCGCCGACGCCGGCGGTTCCGTGTTCCCATGACAGCACCGGCCAGCCGCCGGGTGGGGGCGTACCCACTGGGAGGAAGATCGCGCCGGTCGATTGGGCGGGGCGGTCGTCGGAGTCGCGCGTCCAGTAGGTGAGTCGCCGCGCGGATCCGGTGCCGTCGAGCCAGAGGTCCGATGGCAGTGTCTGGTCGCGCACCACCGTTCCCGGCGCCGGTCCGGCCGGATCCGCCTGGACGGTCGCGGCCAAGGAGCCGGTCAGGATGGCCGCCGTGGCCAGGGTGATCAGAGTGCGACGCATCGACACTTCCTATCGCTCAGAGCTGCTGTCTCAATGAGACACTTTAACCAGACTAAGCTAGAAAGTGTCACTTTGAGACAGATATATTCGGGAGGGTGCATGGAGCAGAGCGGTCTGCGCGAGAAGGAAAAGGCCCGACTCCGCCGGGAACTGATCGAGACCGCGCTGCGCCTGTTCGAGCGGCAGGGTTTCGAGCAGACCACCGTGCAGCAGATCGCCGACGCCGTGCAGGTTTCGCGGCGCACCTTCCACCGTCACTTCCCCTCCAAGATGGCAGTGGTGTTCGCGCACGAGGAAGATCTGATGACGCAACTGCTTTCCGCACTCGAGCGTCGACCGGTCACCGAATCCGCGCTCACCGCAATGCGTTCGGCGATCCAGGAGCTGCTGCTCGACGAATCCGAGGCGGCGCTGCGCCGTCATCAGGCCGATACCGCCCGCCGCGCCCGGCACCTGCTGGTCACCAATCCCGAACTGCGCCAAGAGAATTTCACCGGGGCGATGAGCCGCAAACATGCCCTCGCCCAATTCCTCGCCGAGCGTTCCGGACTGCCCGACTCCGATTTACGCCCGCAACTCGTGGCCGCCACTTGTTTCGCCGCCTTCGGCGTCGGCCTCGACAACTGGATGCTCGGCACCGACCATTCGATCGCGGCGCTGTACGAAATCCTGGACGGCATCGTGGCCGCGCTGCAGCAAGGTATCGATGTGCCGGCGGCCGGGGCCGGATCGCACGAAACCTTCGGATCGCCAGCGTGGTCGTAGCATGGTCCCCATGACCGAACAGGACATCCTGGAGCGCATCAAGAAGTTGGTCGACCGCGAGCACGACTTGCGGTCGCGGGCAACGGCCGGTGCCGTCGATCCGGTGACCGAGCGGCAGCAGCTCGCCGAACTCGAAGTCATGCTCGATCAGGCCTGGGATCTGCTGCGGCAGCGCAGGGCGCGGATCGAGGCGGGCGGCGCACCGGAAGACGCGCAGGAGAATCCGGCCCGTCAGGTCGAGGGTTATCTGCAGTGACCTCGGACGCCGCTGCCGAGTACGACGTCATCGTGATCGGCGGTGGGCCCGCAGGCGAGAACGCCGCCGCCTACGCCATCGCGGGTACCGAGCGCACCGCCGCGATCGTGGAGCGGGAATTGGTCGGCGGTGAATGCTCGTACTGGGCCTGTATGCCGAGCAAGGCGCTGCTGCGACCGGCGCATGTGCTGTCCGGTGCGAAGGCCATGGCCGGAATCGCCGCGAGCGGACTCGATGTCGACGCGGTGCTGAAACGCCGTGACGCCTTCACGCATAAGCACGATGACAGCTCACAGGTCGACTGGGCCGCGAACAGCGGTATCGATGTGGTGCGCGGAACCGGACGGCTCGCGGGCGAGCGACTGGTCGAGGTCGGCGGACGACTGCTGCGCGCCCGGCACGCGGTGGTGCTGGCCACCGGGACCAAGGCCGCGGTGCCCGATATCCCCGGACTGCGTGACGCGCTGCCGTGGATTTCCCGGGATGCCACCAATCTGCACGAGGTCCCGCGCCGGGTGGTGATCGTCGGCGGCGGTGTGGTCGCCTGTGAGGCGGCCACCTGGTTGGCCGCACTCGGCGCGAGCGAGATCACCATGCTGGTGCGCGGTAACGCGCTGCTGGGCAATGCCGAACCGTTCGCACGCGAACGGGTGGCCGCGGCGCTGTCCGATGCCGGTGTGCGGATCCGATTCGGCACCCAACCCACGCGCGTGGAACGCGCCGAGGCGAAGGACACCGGCGAGGGGTGGATCCACGGCGGGGCCGTCACCGTTCGGATCGGCGAGACCGAGATCGAGGCCGATGAGATCCTGGTCGCCGCCGGGCGCGGGCCGGCGACGGCGGAACTCGGCTTGGCCGCGGTCGGACTCGCCGACGGCTACGTCGAGGTGGACGACCGGCTGACGGTCCGCGGCATCGACGGCGAGTGGCTGTACGCGGTCGGCGATGTGAATCATCGTGCCGCGCTGACCCATATGGGCAAATACCAGGCCAGGGTGTGCGGTGATGTCATCGCGGCACGGGCCGAGGGGCGCGCGCTGTCGGATGTGCGCTACGCCGCGACCGCCGATCACGGGCAGGTGCCGCAGGTGGTGTTCACCGCGCCGGAGGTCGCCTCGGTCGGGCTGACCGAGGCCGCGGCACGCAAAGCGGGCTACGCGGTCGAAACCGTGGAGATCGATATCGCGGTCGCCGGATCGTCCTTGGCTCGTGATGACTACTCGGGGCGCGCGAAGATCGTCATCGATACCGCGACCGATGCGCTGCTCGGCGCCACCTTCGTCGGTCCGGAGGTCGGTGAGCTGCTGCACGCGGCGACCGTCGCCGTTGTCGGCAAGGTGCCGCTGGCCACGCTGTGGCACGCGGTGCCCGCCTACCCGACGGTGAGTGAGCTCTGGTTGCGCCTGTTGGAGGCCCGCCGGTCGTAGTTACCATCGGAAAGATGTCCGATATCACGACCGCCGACGGAGTTGTCCGCGGTTACCGCGGCCGCCGCGTACTGCGCTGGCGCTCACTGCCCTACGCCGCCGCACCGGTCGGTGACCTGCGATTTCGAGCGCCGCAGCCGGTGCGGCCGTGGACCGGTGTGCGCGAGGCGACCACCTTCGGATTCGCCGCGATGCAGCACCGCTCCGGTGCGCGGATCGGACCGCGCCGGTACCAGCCGACCAGTGAAGACGCCCTGACACTGAATGTCGTCGCGCCGATCGAACCGTCCGCGACGCCGCGGCCGGTCATGGTGTTCATTCACGGCGGCGGCTATCTGATCGGCACCTCGGCGCTCGGCCTGTACTCCGGTGCCCGGCTCGCGGTGCGCGGCGATGTGATCGTGGTGTCGCTGAACTACCGGCTCGGTGCGTTCGGATATGTCGATTTCGGTGAGTTCGGCACGCCCGAGCGGCCTTTCGAGGCCAATCTCGGGCTGCGCGATCAGGTCGCGGCGCTCGAGTGGGTGCAGCGCAATATCGCCGCATTCGGCGGTGATCCGAACAATGTCACCATCTTCGGCGAATCGGCGGGCGCGCATTCGGTGCTATCGCTGCTGGCCACGCCCGCGGCCAAGGGGCTGTTCCAGCGCGGCATCGCGCAGAGCCCACCGGCCGATTGGGGTATGTCCGGCGAGGATGCGCGCGCCTTCGCCCGCCGGTGCGTCGAAGCGCTCGGCGCCACCCCCGATACCGCGGCCGAGGCGCTGATCACGGCCGGTGCCAACGATATTCGCCGCGCGGTCGACACGATGAGCGGGAAAGTGTTGCGGGAGCGCCCCGGGCTGTACCCGGTCGCGCCGGTCGTCGACGGCGAATATCTGACACAGTCGCCGATCGATGCCATCACCAGCGGTGCCGCACACCAGGTTCCGCTGATCATCGGCACCAATCGCGATGAGGGCACACTATTCGCGAAATTCGCCGACGAACTGCCGACCACTCCGTCCCGCATGCACGCCCTGCTGACCCGCGCGGGCGGTGCGGAACTCGAATCCCGGGTGATCGCGGCCTATCCCGGCTATCCCAATGCGAAGGTCGCCGTTCGCGCCGGTGGCGACTATGTCTTCTGGCGCCCCTCGGTCACCGTCGCGGCGGGCCACAGTCGCTACGCCCCCACCTATACCTACCGCTATGACTTCGCACCGCGCGCATTGCGGCTCGCCGGTATCGGCGCGACCCACGCAACGGACCTGATCCCGGTCTTCGGCGCCGCCGACTCCCCGTTCGGCCGCGCCATTACCGCGGCGGGCGGGCGGCGTGGACTGGTATCGGTCACCCATCAGTTCCAGGACAACTGGCTCGCCTTCGCCCGCACCGACCGACCGCTGCCATCCTGGCCCGCCTATACCGAAGACCGACGCACCACCTTGATCATCGACGACATCACCCGCCTGGAGAACGATCCGGATCGGGCCAAACGCATTGCCTGGCAGGGAATCCGGGTGCCGACGCTGATCTGACGCGCTACTTGAGCAGACGCGACATGCGGCGGTCCGCCAATACCTTCCCGCCGGTCTGGCAGGTCGGGCAGTACTGGAACGAGCGCTCGGCGTAGGAGACCTCGCGAACGGTATCGCCGCAGACCGGGCACGGCAGGCCGGTGCGGGCGTGTACCCGCATACCGGAACGCTTTTCCCCCTTGAGGCGTGCGGCGTCCTGGCCGACCGACCGCCCGACCGCATCGGTGAGCACCGAACGCATGGCCTCGTACAGGGTCGAGATCGTCTCCGCCGACATGGTTTTGGTGTTGGCGAACGGGGAGATCTTCGCCGTGTGCAGAATTTCATCGGAGTAGGCATTGCCGATGCCCGCGATCAGCGACTGGTCCACGATGGCGGTCTTGATGCGTTGCGATGCGCCGTGCAGGATTTCGCCGAACTGGTCCTCGGTCACCGCGAGCGCGTCCGGGCCCAGGCGCGCGATACCGGGCACCATTTTCGGATCGTCGACGATGTACACCGCCAGACGCTTCTTGGTGCCCGCCTCGGTCAGGTCGAATGCGGGCGTCAGGCCTTCGGGGGTGAAGAAGTGCACCCGCAGCGCGAGCGGACTCTTGCCGCCCGGTTTGGGTGGTATCTGGCTCGGCTCATCGATCCACCGCAGCCACCCGCCGCGCGACAGATGCGTGATCAACCACAGCCCGTCGCACTCCATCCCGAGGAATTTGCCCCACCGGCCCGCACTTGTCACATCGCGCCCGGACAGCGCATTCACCGGCGGATCGAAGGTCTTGACCGCACTCAATGCCGCCACATCGACCCGCCCGACCACGGCGCCGACCGCGTGCTCCCGCAGGAACTGCGCCAACGCCTCCACTTCCGGTAGCTCGGGCACGAGTGCCAGGCTACCCGGCCCCACCGACATCCGCGCAGTTCACGCATGTGGGGGGATCAAGATCAGGTGGAACTGGTGGCGGGACTTTCTCGGGCGATGCCGCCATAGATTCCACCTGATCTTGGTCGCTTGGGCGGCGGGCGGCTACGCCGCGCATGGGAGGACGCTATGGCGCGTCCGCTCGGGCGAAATGGTGACTGTGGTGTTCGGCCCACTCGCGGAACGGACGGGGTGGGGTTCCGGTGATCCGCTCGACGGTGGGATGGACGACCGAGGTGAACGCCTCCAAGGCGGTGGCGCGCAGGGCCATGATCGCGTCGGCCATTGCATCCGGCACGCCGTGGTCGATGATCGCCTGCCGGGCGGCGGCGGGCTCGACCTCGACATAGCGCAGGGGGCGGCCGAGTACGTCGGCGAGGATGGCGGTCTGCTCGCCGGGTGACAGTGGTTCCGGGCCGCTCAGTGTGTAGATCTCGCCCTCGTGGCCGCCGGTGGTGAGTGCCTTCGCGGCGACCGCGGCGATATCGTGCGGGTCGACCACGGCGATGCGGCCCTGGCCGAACGGTGCGTAGACCGCGCCCTGGTCGCGAATGGAATCGGCCCAGTGCAGGGCATTGGCCATGAATCCCAAGGGGCGCACCATGGTCCACGCGACTCCGCTGTCACGGACCGCCTGTTCACCGGCGCGGTGCCAGGTGGGGATCGGATCGGTCGCGGCGTCGTCGCCGGTGCGACCGGATGACAGCTTGACCAGGTGACCGACCCCGGCGCGGGCCGCCGCGCGCGCGAGATTCGCGTCGTGGGTGGGGATTTCGGGTCCGCTGGACAGCAGGAAGACGCGATCGACACCGCGCATCGCATCGGCGAGGCCATCCGGATCGCCCAGATCCGCGCGCACCACCTCGATACCGTCGGGCAGTCCGGCGGTATCGGGCCGCCGTGTGGTCGCCCGCACCGGCACACCCAGCGCGAGCAACCGGCCGACCAACTCGCGGCCCACGGTCCCGGTCGCTCCGGTCACCAGAATCATCAACTTCTCCTTCGTCGATCGGCCGGGCCCGACGAGCCCGTGACACGGTCCACCTTCGGCAGAAGTGCCGAAACAAGCCATCGACCGATAAGGATCAGTGGATACTTTCCATATTCCACGCGGATATGAAAGATGTTTCCATGCTCGATGATGTCGACCGCGGCCTGATCCACGCCCTGCACATCGACGGACGCGCGCCGTTCAACAAGATCGCGGCAGCCCTGCACGTCTCGACGCAAACCGTCACCCGCCGCTACCAACGCCTGCGCGCCACCGCCGGACTCCGCGTGGTCGGCCTCGCCGATCCGGGCCACGCCGGGCACACCCAGTGGCTCGTCCGCCTGACCACGACCACGGCCACCGGCCAGCACCTCGCACATGCCCTGGCCCGGCGCCCGGATACCTCCTGGGTCAAAATCACCTCGGGCGGCACGGAAATCCTACTGGTGGTGCACATTCCGCGCGATGCCGCCGCGTCCCGCTCACTCCTGCTACAGGACCTCCCCCGCGCCGCTGGCATCACCGCCATCTCGGCCCACTACGTCCTGCACACCTACCTCGGCGGCCCGACCGCATGGCGCGGTCACACCGCCGCATTGGCCGAACACCAGCGAAATCAACTGCGGCCGAACCGATCCGATCCCGCACCCGGCCGCGCCCTCGCCGACACCGACGCCGCACTGCTGGCGGCCCTGCAACAAGACGGTCGAGCCACCCTGGCCCGGCTCGCCGCCGCGACCGGTTGGTCTCGAGCCACCGTCACCCGGCGACTCGCGGAGCTACAAGCGACCCAGGCGATCTTCTTCGATGTCGAATTCGATGACGCCCACTTCGGCGCCACCACCCAGGCGCTTTTGTGGATGTCGGTGGCACCGGCGCACCTCGACCGGGTGGCGACCGCGCTGGCCGACCATGACGAACTGGCTTTCGTCGCCGCCACCACCGGCCCGACAAACCTTGTCGCACAAGCGATGTGCCCCGATCCCGAGGCACTGCACCACTACCTCGTCCACCGCCTCGGCGCGCTCGAAGCGATCCACGCCTTGGAGACCACACCCGTCCTCGTCACGGTGAAGGCCGCTGGCCGTCTCCCGCACCCGGACGCAGCGCGTAGACGTCCATGATCCACCCCTTGTCGGCACGCAAACGCGTCCGGCGTTCGACGATTTCCTTTTCGACCTCGCGCAGCGGCCCCTCGATCAGCGTCTCGTCGGGCATGCCGAGATACGCACCCCACCAGATGTGCACATCGTCGCCGGGAACCTCGGTGAACGAACAGTCACCGTCCAGCATCACCACTGTCGAACCGCTGAGCCCGTCCTCGCGCAGGCGGCGCCCGGTCGTGATGTGCACCGGTTCGCCGATGCGATGCAACACCATCCGATGCCGAGCGGCCAGCGCTTGCACGCTGGTGACGCCGGGAATCACCTCGTAGTCGAAGCGCTGCGCACCGCGATTCAGTACCCGTTCGATCATGCGCAGGGAGCTGTCGTACAGCGAGGGATCACCCCAGACGAGAATCCCGCCGACACCGTCGACCCGGGCGAAGGCATCCTCGAGCAAGGCCGAGCGGCGATCGTGCCAATCCTCGACGACACCCTGGTAATCGGCGGGCGCGCGGTCGCGCGGCGGATCGGCGATCTCCACGATGCGGTAGGGATGATCGAGGTGTTCGGCGAGGATCGCCGTGCGCACATCGACCAGTTCCCGCTTCTCGGCCCCCTTTCCGATGACGAAGAACACCTCGACCTGTCGCATGGCCTTGATCGCCTGCACCGTCACCTGGTCCGGATCACCCGCACCGATGCCGATCACGTAAAGCTTGCGCATGGCCCGAGCTTGCCAGGTGCGGGGGTGAGTAAGCTCGCCAGGCGTGGCCAACAATGCTGATACCCAGTACGAGGATCTGCTCCGACTGGTCCTCGAATCCGGCACCGCGAAGGCGGATCGCACGGGCACCGGCACCCGCAGTGTCTTCGGCCATCAACTGCGCTATGACCTCGCCAAGGGCTTCCCGCTGATCACCACCAAAAAGGTGCATCTGAAGTCGATCGTCTACGAGCTGCTGTGGTTTCTGCGTGGCGATTCCAATGTGGCCTGGTTGCACGAGCACGGCGTCTCCATCTGGGATGAATGGGCCGACCGCAATGGTGAACTCGGCCCGGTCTACGGCGTGCAATGGCGGTCCTGGCCCACGCCGAACGGCACCCATATCGACCAGATCGCCGAGGTGCTGCACACCCTGCGCACCAATCCGGATTCCCGGCGCATCATCGTCTCGGCCTGGAATGTCGCCGAACTCGACAAGATGGCGCTGGCACCGTGCCACGCGTTCTTCCAGTTCTATGTGGCCGACGGCAAGTTGTCCTGCCAGCTGTACCAGCGCAGCGCGGACCTATTCCTGGGCGTGCCGTTCAATATCGCCAGCTACGCGCTGCTCACCCATATGGTGGCGCAGCAGACCGAGCTCGAGCCCGGTGATTTCATCTGGACCGGCGGCGACTGCCATATCTACGACAACCACGTCGCGCAGGTCACCGAGCAGCTGACCCGGGAGCCGTATCCGTTCCCGACGCTGAACCTGCGGCCCGCGCCGACACTGTTCGATTACGCCTATGAGGACGTGGAAGTGGTCGGCTACCAGCATCACCCGGCGATCAAGGCGCCGGTAGCGGTGTGACGGATCGCGTCATCGGCCTGATCTGGGCGCAGACCCCGGATGGAGTGATCGGCTTCGAGAACACCATTCCGTGGCGCGTGCCCGAGGATATGGCGAACTTCAAGGCCGTCACCTTGGGTCATCCGGTCATTATGGGGCGGCGTACCTGGGATTCCCTGCCGCCACGATTCCGTCCGCTCGACGGCCGCCGCAATATTGTGGTGACCCGCCAGCCCGACTGGTCGGCGGCGGGCGCCGAACGCGCCGCCGCCCTTCCCGACGCATTGGCCAGCTGCGCACCGGATGACGTCTGGATCATCGGCGGTGGCGAAATCTACCGGGCCGCCATGGATTTCGCGACGGACCTGCTGGTCACCGAGGTGGACACGCACGTCGAGGGCGATGCCTACGCACCGGCCATCGGCCCCGAATGGCACGCCGACGACACCGCCCCGTGGTGCGAGTCGAAGTCCGGCCTGCGGTTCCGGATCCGTCGCTACACCCGCACCTGAGCCGAGCAGCTGGCAAAGCGCCGGCATCGCCGCTTCGGCACCGTCCGACCGCCGAATGGCCGCAAATACGCCGCAAACCTGCCTGGCGGTCAAACCGGACACACGTCACCCGCCGGTCGGGCATACTCCTGGATATCAGCCCGTGTCACCAGCCCTGATCCGGCTGATTGCTTCTGCGAAAGGCGGTCCATGGACAAGAAATCGCTGACTGCGGTCGCACGCCAACAGCTCAAGTTGGCCGCTACCGCCACGAGCGGGCGCAGTTCGCAAACCATCTACGGCGGTCATGCCAATGCGCTGCGGCAGACCGTGGTCGGTCTCTCGGCGGGGCAGAGTCTGGCCGAACACGATAATGCGGGTGAGGCCACGCTGCTGGTGCTCAGCGGCACCCTGACCTTGATCAGCGGCACCAATGAGTGGAAGGGTTCGGCCGGAGACCTGCTGGTCGTGCCGAAGGCGCGGCACAGCGTCAAGGCCGTCGACGATGTCGCATTCCTGCTGACAGTCGCCAAGTAGTAGCCGACAGGCCAGCACCGCCTGGCCGGTATGTCGGTGCGTGGCTCTAGTCTGGAGCCCATGGGTGCGCCGCAGTCGATCTTGGAACCGCTCACACCGGCCGCGATCTTCCTCGTCGCCACGATCGATGAGGGCGGCGAAGCGGCGGTGCGAGACCTGCTCGCCGATCTCCCCGGATTGCGTCGATCGATCGGTTTTCGGGTGCCCGGCGCCGGACTGACCTGCATCGCATCGATCGGCTCGGCCGCATGGGATCGTCTGTTCGGCGGGCCGCGGCCCGCCGAATTGCATGAACTCCCCGAATTCGTCGGCGCGGTGCACAGCGCCCCGACCACCCCGGGCGATCTGCTCTTTCACATCAAGGCCGAAACCCAGGACGCCTGTTTCGAATTGGCGATGACGATCGGAGACCGGCTCGACGGCGCGATCACCATCGTCGACCAGACCGTCGGGTTCCGCTATTTCGAGCAGCGCGATCTGCTCGGCTTCGTGGACGGCACCGAGAATCCGGAGGGTTCGGCGGCGGTCAGCGCGGCCGTCGTCGGCGACGAGGATCCGGACTTCGCGGGCGGCAGTTACGTCATCGTGCAGAAGTACCTGCACACCATGGCGCAGTGGCGGGCACTGTCGGTCGAGGAGCAGGAGCGGGTGATCGGGCGCACCAAGCTCGACGATTTCGAACTCTCCGATGCGGATAAGCCCGCGAATTCTCATGTCGCGGTGAACACCATCACCGATGCCGATGGCACCGAGCGGCAGATCGTGCGCGCCAATATGCCCTTCGGCAGCGTCAAGGACGGCGAATTCGGCACCTACTACATCGCCTACTCGGCCACGCCGAGCGTCACCGAAACCATGCTGTCGCGGATGTTCGTCGGCACGGAGGCGGCGGCCTACGACCGGATCCTCGACTTCTCGATAGCGGTGACCGGCACATTGTTCTTCGCGCCCCCCGCGGACTTCTTCGACGACCTCCCCGCAGCGCCCGGGGCCAGCGCGGAAATGCGCGCGGAATCTTTGCCGCCCAACGGCGTTGGCACTATCGGTTCGCTAGGTATCGGCACCTTGAAAAGGAGCAGTCAGTCATGAACAACCTCCATCGGGATCTCGCGCCGATCACCTCCGAGGCATGGCAGGCGATCGAACAGGAGGCGACGCGCACCTTCAAACGTCATATCGCCGGTCGCCGGGTCGTGGACCTGTCCGGACCGCACGGCACCGACTACTCCGCGGTCGGACTCGGCCGCACCACCGCGATCACCGCACCCGATGAGGGTGTGCAGGCTCGCCAGCGCGTGGTCGCGCCGCTGGTCGAACTGCGGGTGCCGTTCACGCTCTCGCGCGAGGAACTCGACGATGTCGAGCGCGGCGCCAAGGACACCGATCTGGACGCGGTGAAGGAGGCGGCACGCCGGATCGCCTTCGCCGAGGACCGGGCCATCTTCGAGGGCTATCAGGCGGCGAATATCACCGGTATCCGGGCGAGTTCGTCCAATGCCCCGATCAAACTGCCCAGCGATCCGCGGCTGGCGCCGGAGGCCGTCGCCCAGGCGCTGAGCGCGCTGCGGTTGGCGGGCGTCGATGGCCCGTACTCGGTGCTGTTGAGCGCGGACCTGTACACGGCGGTCAGTGAGACCTCCGATCACGGCCATCCGATTCGCACCCATATCGAACGCCTCATTCCGGAGGGCGAGATCATCTGGGCACCGGCCATCGACGGCGCCTTCGTGTTGACCACCCGCGGCGGCGACTTCGATCTGCAGCTGGGCCAGGACCTGTCGATCGGCTACCTCGCCCATGACGGGCAATCGGTACAGCTCTACTTCCAGGAGAGCATGCAGTTCCTGGTCTACACCGGGGAAGCCGCGGTGGCGCTGCAGGCCTGAGTACGCCGACCCGCCCGCATCGGGAAGCCACCGGTCATCCGTACCGGCTAGGTTGAGTGCGGGTAAAGCAGGAGGTCGAGATGACGATGGTGCGTGCGGGCGTGGTACCGACCCGGCGGGCAATGCTATACGGGATGCTCGGGATCGCGGCCACCGTGCTGGTCTGCAGTACGATCGTCGCCGGTTTCGGGCTGAACCGGGTCTTCACCGGATTGCTGGCCGGTGCGGTGGCCGGCATCGCGCTGCTGATCGCTTTGTTCGGTAGGGACGTCGTCGTGCTCACCGAGGGGGCGATCTACCGGCGCACCCCGTGGCAGGAATCCAGTATCGACTGGGAGCGGGTGGTGGCCGGGCGGTTCACCCTCGACGAGCGGGCCCGCTGGTCGCTGGCGCTGGATCTGACCGGCGGCGACGAGCGCCATGGCGAACTCGTACTGCTGTCCATCCCGCCGGTGCGGCGGCCCGTCGCCGGCGCGTACGACATGCGCAAGCGCGAGCAGGTCACCGAGATTCGGGCGATGTTGCGGCACAAGCGCGTGCCGGTGATGGTGCTCCCGGAAATCGCCGGTGCGCTGCAACAACATTGGCAGATCGCACCGCCGACGCACTGACCGAAGGCGGTCGCGCACACCGAGACAGGGCGCGCCGGGGTCGTATACCTTGGCAGATGTGTCGATGATGAAGGGCGCCAATGTCGTGGTGCCGATGTCTTCAGTCCGCGTCGAGCTGGGGTGGCAGTCAGGTCAAGGGGTTCCGGATGCGGATGCCTCGGCCCTACTGCTCGTTTCCGGGAGGGTGCGCTCGGACAACGACTTCGTCTTCTACAACCAGCCGAATCATCCGTCCGGCGCGGTACGGCACGAAGGTAAGCGGCAGGGGCCAACCGTAACCGACACGCTGGCGGTGAATCTGGCGCAGGTCGAACCGCAGATCGACACGATCGTGATCGCGGCCTCCGCGGATGGCGGCACCTTCGGGCAGTTCCATGGTCTGTATGTGCGGGTGTTCGATGCGGTGAGCGGTGCGGAGGCGGCGCGGTTCGACAGTCCGGGTGCCGGTTCCGAGACCGCATTCGTGCTCGGGGAGTTGTATCGGCGGCAGGGTGCGTGGAAGTTCCGGGCGGTCGGGCAGGGGTATGCGACCGGGTTGGCTGGGCTCGCTACCGATTTCGGGATTTCGGTTGATGACGCGGGGACCGGGCAGCAGTCGAGTGCGCCGTCGTATGCCCCGCCGCAGCAGCCGAGCACGCCACCACCGGCACCGCAGCACACGCCGACACCGCAACAGCCAGACACGCCACCGCCCGGGCCGCAACAGCAGTACGTGCCACCGCCAGCACCGCAACAGCCAGACACGCCACCGCCCGGGCCGCAACAGCCATACGTGCCACCGCCAGCACCGCAACAGCCATACGCGCCACCGCCCGGGCCGCAACAGCCATACGTGCCACCGCCGGCGCCGCAACAGCAGTACATGCCGCCGCCAGCACCGCAACAGCCGTATACGCCACCGCCAACACCGCAACAGCCGTATACGCCACCAGCTACTCCGCATACCGCACCCGCGCAGCAGCAGTACGCGGCACCGCCGCCCTATCCGCCCGCGGCTCCGCCCGGATTCCCGCCGAATCCGATATCCCAGCCGTACCCGGCGAGCCCGACACCACAGCCTTATCCGCCGACGCCGCAGCCATACGCACCCAACCCGGCGTCGCAGCCATATGCGCCGCCTACGACGCCCGACCAATTCACCCCGCCGCCTGCGGGTTCCGCTTCGACGGACGCGCCGGTCAATCTCGGCAAGGTGTCGCTGACGAAGGAATCGCCGACGGTTTCGCTGACCAAACACGGCGCGACCACGGGCACCATGCGGGTCAACCTGAATTGGACCATCGCGCACACCGGCGGCGGTCTGTTCGGCCGCAAGCGCGCCAGCAGCCTCGATCTCGATCTCTGCTGCTTTTTCGAATTGGCCGACGGCAGAATCGGATCGGTCCGCGCACTCGACCGTTCCTTCGGCGCACTGGATCGCCCGCCGTTCATCCGGCTCGACCAGGACGACCGGACCGGCGGCAGCGCGACCGGTGAGAACCTGGACATCAATCTCGACTACACCGCGCAGTTCCGCCGGATTCTGGTCTTCGCCTCGATCTATGAGGGCGCGAACAACTTCCAGGGCGTGCAGTCGACCGCCACACTGTACCCGCGCAATTCGCCGCCGATCGAGATGATCATCAGCGGCTGCAACGACGATTCCCGCGATGTGATCCTCGCGCATATCGAGAATGTCAATGGTGAATTGATCGTTCGCCGCGACGGCACCTTCATCCGGCCGCCCAAGGGTCGTCCCGGCGGCGGCGTCCGCGAGATCGCCCGAATCTACAACTGGGGCTTCGAGTTCAAGGCAACCCGAGGCAAAGACTAGTGCGCGTCCAGATAGCCCCGGCCGTATCCAGCCCTGGGTCCTGGTCTGTCGACCGTAGTCGCATGGTGGTCACCAAGGCGTATTCGACGGCCGTATGACTACTCTCGGCGAGCAGTCGGAGTGGGGCAGCGCAGTATCTGTCTGGACGGGGCACTGGAGTTACCGGCCGCGATGAGCTGAGTGGGTGGGCGGGCGTGGACGGCAAGTCCTGGCCCGCGGGAGGTTCAGGCCGCCAAGTGCTGGAGGAGTTCGTGCGCGTCGGCGCGGAGTCGGTCCAGATCGCCGGACCAGCCGAGCATTCGCATGACCGCGTCGGGAATGGCGCGCTCCGCCTGCTCGGGCGCGCTGCCGGCGTCCGAGCGGATATTGATCACCGTCTCGACGAGCCGGAACGGCAGGTCCTCGGCCCCGGGCACACCCGCTTCGGCACTGACCGCCGTCGCCAAAGTCTCGTAGTGCCCGCGTAATTCGTCACGGCGCAGCCGGAAGGCCGCGAAGCGTTCGGTGCGCAACTCCGGTAGCAGATACAGCGCACCGAGGTTCCAGTGCGCCGCACATAGCTGGCGCACGTCGAACCAGGCGAGCGCGTACAGCCGGGTGTGCGCGGGTTCGCCCACCTCGCGCAGGCGTTCGGCGAGTTCCAGTGGACCCGCGATGGTTTCGGCGAGCAGTGCGTCGAGGATGTCGTCCTTGGCGGCGAAGTGGTGGTAAAGCGAGGCCTGCCGGATCCCGACCGCATCCGCGACCGCGCGGGTGGAGGTATTGGCATAGCCATTGGTGGTGAAGAGCTCTCCGGCGGCGTCGAGGATCTCGTCGCGCGGTGTCCGACCGCGACGGGGCCGCTGGTCGAGACGGGGACGGCCGGGACCGAGATTGGGCACGACCCATTCTGGCATCGCGTCCAGTACGGCCATTCGCCGCCATAGCGTTCAGACCGGTCTGGTCGTTCCAAGCCGATCGCCGAGGTGTGAGGTTTCTGTCATTCGATAGAAATCCGCGCAACGCAGAAGTTACCGGCGTTCGCGGAAGCGATACACGGGGGACACCGAAAGCGCGATCGCGAACGCAAAACTGTCATTCGATAGGTATTGGCCGCTCGTGAAGGAACCCCCATGGCCACCACAGTCGATTCAGTCGCCCCCGTCCTCCCATCCCCCGATATCAGCCGGGACAATGCCGACCTCGCAGGCTTCGGCTATCAACCGGTACTGCACCGCAAACTCGGCCGCTACGCCTCGTTCGCGGCCGGATTCTCCTTCGTCTCCATCCTCACCACCATCTTCCAGTTCTTCGGCTTCGGCTATTCGTTCGGTGGTGCGGCTTTCTTCTGGACCTGGCCGATCGTATTCGCCGGACAGTTCCTCGTCGCACTGAACTTCGCCGAACTGGCCGCGCGCTATCCGATCTCGGGCTGTATCTACCAGTGGTCGCGGCGGCTCGGCGGGGAGGTCGTCGGCTGGTTCGCCGGGTGGATGATGATCATCGCGCAGATCGTCACGGCCGCGGCGGCGGCGATCGCACTACAGGTGGTGCTGCCCTCGATCTGGAGCGGATTCCAGATCGTCGGCGACGATTCCGCGCTCACCTCGACCTCCGGCGCGACCAATGCGGTGCTGCTCGGCAGCATCCTGCTGGTGATCACCACGCTGATCAATGTGATCGGCATCGACCTGATGGCCCGGATCAATTCGATCGGGGTCACCGTGGAGATCGTCGGCGTACTGGCGATCATCGCGCTGTTCTTCACCCACACCGAACGCGGGGCGGGTGTGGTGCTGCAAACCGATCAGGCCGCGCCGGGGCCGTATTGGGCGGCCTTTCTCGTCTCGGGTCTGATGGCCGCCTATGTGATGGTCGGATTCGATTCCGCCGGTGAACTTTCCGAGGAGACCAAGAATCCGCGCCGGGTCGCCCCGCGCACCATCCTGACCGCGCTCTCGGTTTCCGCGCTCGGCGGCGGACTGCTGCTGCTCGGGGCACTGATGGCCGCGCCGAGCCTGGACGACGGTGCGCTGTCCACCCAGGGGCTGGCCTATGTGCTGACCTCGAAGCTCGACAGCACCCCCGGCAAGGTCCTGCTCGGCTGCGTCGCGGTGGCGATCACGGTGTGCACCTTGGCAATTCAGACGGCCGGCTCGCGCCTGATGTTCTCGATGGCGCGCGATGGCAAGTTGCCGTTCGCCCGTCACCTGGCCGCAGTGCACCCACGTTTCGGTACTCCGGTGCTGCCCTCGGTGATCATCGGTGTGCTCGGCATCGGCCTGCTCGTGCTCAATCTCGGCAATGCCGCCATCTTCGCCACCCTGGCCAGCGTGTGCATCGTGACGCTCTATCTGGCGTATCTGCTGGTCACGGTGCCGCTGCTGGTGCGGCGGATCCGGGGCTGGGACAGCGACTCCGCACTGTTCAGCCTGGGCCGCTTCGGCATTCCGATCAATGCACTCGCCGTGGTCTGGGGCATCGCGATGGCGGTGAACCTGGCCTGGCCGCGCGCCGAGGTATACACGCCCAATGGCGGCGGCTGGTGGATGCTCTGGGCCGCACCACTTTTCGTGCTGGTGGTGATCGCCGTCGGTGTTGTCGTGCACCGCGTTGTCAATGCCGGGCCGAAGACCGAGAGCCTCGAGCCAGCAGCTCAACCTGCCTGACCGATCGGTGCGCGGTGGTGGGCCGAATACCCGCCGCCGCGCACCATCCCGACCGAGTAACGCACCTCGCGCACCGCGCCCGACCGCGTGAAATACCTCCCGCACCACGACCAACCACGCCACACACCTCCCGCACCACGACCAACCGCTCGAGTAACCCGCGGGCCACGCCAGACCCATGGCGACCACCGAATACACACTCCGCCACCGACAACCGACCTACGCCAGCCCCATTCGCCCACTACTCCGTGCGAGCACAGCCGCTCCACCGAGCGACGGTCGGTCGCCCGATGTACCGCACTGAAAGGATCAACGATGACCAGCACAGCCTCGACCACTGGAGCGCGGGCACATGCCCGGGCGCAAGCGGCCGTCGCGGAGATCGCGGGGCCGGAACTGCCCGATGACGTCGGGGCGGCGAAGATCACCTTCGCACAGCGGATTCCGGCCGGTGGGTACGCGAATATCGTGCTCGGTCGCGGGACCAGGATTCGGCTGGGTGATGTCGGCGGTGCCGCATGCGCGCACCTACTGCTGCTGCGCGCGGAAGCGCCGTGGGAGCGGCTCAATGTCGCCGACACCGTGAAGGTTCCGTGGCAGGCGTATCTCGGCACCGGACATCCGCTGCTCTCGGATCAGGGCCGAGTGCTGGCCACCATCGTCGCCGATACCTCCGGCCACCACGACACGCTGTGTGGACCGACGCCGCAGGCGCGCGGGCTGCTGCGGCTGGCGGGCGCCAAACAGGGCCTCGAGCCGCGCGATATCGCGCCGACCGTGTCGTTCTTCCGCGGTGTACGCGTCGAATCCGATGGCGCGCTGACCGCAACCGGCAGTGCCGCGCCCGGCGCATCGGTCGACCTGCTCATCCACCTGCCGGTGGTCCTGCTCATCGCGAACACCGCGCATCCGCTCGATGACCGACCCGCGACCGATCTCGACATTCTCGGCTGGTCCGCGCCGGAAGAGCTTGCCGAACACCATAATTCCGACCCGGAGTATCTGCGGGCGGTCGAGAACACCGAACAGGCCTGGACGGCCGCGACTCTGGAGGTAGAGGCATGACCTCGGCACCGACCCGCATCCTCGTGCTCGACGAGAACGTGCCAGCACGCGCGCCGTGGTCGACCGTGGTCCGCGCGGGTGATCGGCTCGAAATCATCGACCTGCACGGCAATCAGGCCGTCGACTGTCTGCTGTACTCGGCCGCCGACCATACCGACCGCTACAGCGCGCAGGCCACCATCGCCGCGCAGCGCAATATCTTCCTCGGCACCGGCAGTGTGCTGCGCACCGATGCGGGCACCGCACTGATGACCGTCGTCGCCGACGAGGTCGGCAATCACGACACCATCGCGGGCGCCTGCTCCCAGGAGTCGAATACGCTGCGCTACGGCCACCACACCCGCCATCAGCACGCCTGCGTGGAGAACTTCCTCGCCGAGGCGCTGAAATGGGGCCTCGGCAAACGGGATCTGGTCTCGAATATCAACTGGTTCATGAACGTTCCGGTGGAGGCCGACGGCACCCTCGGCATCGTGGACGGCTTGTCCGCTCCCGGAAAGAAGGTCACCCTCCGCGCGGAGATCGACACCCTGGTGCTGGTGTCGAACTGCCCGCAGATCAACAACCCCTGCAACGGCTTCGATCCCACGCCCGTGCGCATGGTGGTGACCCGATGACGGTGACCAACTTGTCGGCGAACGGTGCGACAAATCCGATTGGGTCGGGGCTGCCGACCGACAAGCGCTTTCATTCGATCAGCGGGACGGACACCCGCGGACAGTTCAGGGCGAACATTGGTGTCGACATGGCGGAGGCGTCAGAAATCACGCCTGCCGCTTCAGAATCCTCCGCACATGAACAGGGCCGAGAGGCGAACGGTGCCGATCCGGTCGGCGGGATCTCAACCGTCGCGATGGCCGATCGGACAACCCCGATAACGGCTGCTGCGACCAGATCGGATCACCCGAACGGCCGCGGCCTCGAAGTAACCGGCGATGCCATATCGCGAATTGAAGTGCTGCGGCCCGGAATGCTGACCACCGTGCAGGATTGGCCGGGACGGATCGGCTACTGGCATATCGGAGTGCCCCCGTCGGGGCCTATGGACGACCTGTCGTTTCGGCTCGGCAATCGAGTGCTCGGCAATGCCGAGGGCGCGGCGGGGCTGGAATGCACCCTCGGTGGCCCCGCGCTGAAAATCTCCGCACCGACCTGGGTGTGCGTTACCGGCGCGCCGACCGATGTCACCGTGAACGGGACCGCCGTGCGGCAGTGGCGGACCGTGCTGGTTCCGGCAGGCGGGGTGCTCGATATCGGCGCGGTGCGCGGTCCCGGCATGCGCTGCTACGTTTTGCTCGCGGGCGGCCTCGAGCTTCCCGAATATCTCGGCAGCACGGCCACTTTCACGCTCGGCAAATTCGGCGGCAGTAAGGGCGATGCCGTGCGAGCGGGTGACATGCTGGAGCTCGGCCCGCACGTCGGCCGGATCGCGAAGGCGGTGCCGATGGAGGAGCAGCCGGTGCTGTCGCGACGCTGGGAACTGGCGGTTACCGAGGGGCCGCACGGCGCACCGGAGTTCTTCACCCGCAAGGACTTCGACACCATTGTCGGCACCGACTACGAAGTGCACTTCAACTCCGATCGCACCGGTGTGCGACTGATCGGCCCGAAACCGGAGTGGGCCAGGACCGACGGCGGCGAGGCGGGCCTACATCCATCGAATATCCATGACACCCCGTATTCGGTTGGGGCACTGGACTTCACCGGCGATACCCCGATCCTGCTCGGCCCGGACGGCCCCAGCCTCGGCGGTTTCGTCTGCCCGGTGACCGTCGTCGCCGCCGACCGGTGGAAGCTCGGCCAACTGTGCCCCGGCGATACCGTGCGCTTCGTTCCGATCCGTGCCGAGCACGCCGCCTCGATACGGGAACTCGGTCCGGCGCGGCGCGCGGCCTGGCCCGCCGTACTGTCCCCCGGTGGCGACGGCGATGACGGTGTATTGCGCCGCGCCGATGTCGATGACGAGATCGGCGTGACCTACCGCCGCCAGGGCGACGACGGTGTGCTCGTCGAATACGGCACCATGACACTGGATCTCGGCCTGCGCGCCCGGGTGCACGCCCTGCACCAACACCTGCTCGCGCTCGGCCTATGCGGGGTAGCCGAACTGACGCCCGGCGTGCGATCCCTGCAGATCCGAGTGGATCCGGCGATCCTGCCGGTGCCAGCACTGCTGGACCTGCTGGCCGAGGCCGAGGCGCACATCCCTGCCGCCGATCGACTCGTGGTGCCGAGTCGCACCGTTTACCTGCCGCTGTCCTGGGACGATCCGTCGACGCGCGAGGCCATCACCCGCTACATGCACGGCGTACGCGCCGATGCCCCCTGGTGCCCGTGGAATATCGAATTCATCCGGCGGATGAACGGATCGGCCTCGGTGCGGGAGGTGTACGACACCGTTTTCGGCGCCGAATATCTGGTGCTCGGCCTCGGCGACGTCTACCTCGGCGCGCCGGTCGCGACGCCGACCGATCCGCGCCACCGTCTGGTCACCACGAAATACAATCCGGCCCGCACCTGGACTCCCGAGAACGCCGTCGGCATCGGCGGGGCCTACCTGTGCATCTACGGTATGGAGGGTCCGGGCGGCTACCAGTTCGTCGGACGCACCACCCAGGTATGGAACCACCACGCCGACAGGGACGAATCCCCTTGGTTACTCCGCTATTTCGACCGGATTCGCTGGTACCCCGTCGAAGCCGACGAACTGCTGGACCTGCGCGCCGATTTCGCGGCGGGCAAGGTCGAGGTGCGGGCCGAGGACGGGGAGTTCGCCCTCGCCGAATACCGGAAGTTCCTGTCCGACAATGCCGAATCCATCGATGAGTTCCGCGCACGGCAAGCCGACGCGTTCGCCGCTGAACGCGATTCCTGGCGGCAGGCAGGCGAACTCAACGCCTGACCTCACTACCAGCCGAAAAGCTCGGCTATATCGATGGACTCGTCATCCCAGACTTCCTCGATACGGCGGCGCTCGGCCTCCGGCAGCTCCGGTGACCAGCCACAGCGCCGCCAGAAGTCCTCTCGCTGTTCCGGAGTAATCCTTCTCGGCTCGCTCATGGCGCTCACCCCTGCGTTGCCGCGGTCCTGCTGCCATTGATTGTGGGCCTGTTCCGGCTGCGATATGCCGCTCGGCGAGGTCCGACAGGAAGACCGGGTCGGCGCTGCCGGGACGCATGACAAGAGCCGAATCCTTTGCCGGGGAAGGCATTTCGGTGATCTAGTCGGATCCACGTGTGGTCGCCTGCGGACTCACCTGGTCGCGAATGATGCGCAGCCCGGCGACGAAGGCATCGAGTTGGTCCGGGCTCAGCAGACCGGTGAACCAGCGCTCGATGACCTCGAGATATTCGGGCAGTAGGCGCGCCAATTGGGTCGCGCCGGCCGCGGTGAGTACGGCATGGGAGCTGCGGCGGTCCGCGGAATCCAGTTCGCGGCACACGAATCCATTGCGTTGCAGCCGGTCGACGAGCCGGGTGACACCGCTGGTCGACAGATTCGTCTGGGCGGCGAGATCGGTCATCCGCAGCCGCCGCCCCGGTGAGCGGCTCAATCGCATCAGTGCATTGACATCGAGGCCGGACAGACCGTGTTTCTTCCAGGTCGGTTCCAATTTGCCGGCCAGTCCGTCGTAGGCCTCGTAGAGCAGGCCCATGGTGGTGAGTCGGGGGTCATCGAAGAGGTCTGTCGTGTCCACGACTCCGAGCGTAGCCGAGGATAGTTGCGATGGGGATAGTTGACATGAGGAATATCTCTGGTCTAAGTTGTTGTCAGCGCAATATTCCTCACGGCAACAAAATGGAGATTCAGATGGCTGACACGCTGCGTTGGGTCGCGGGATTCCGTTCCACCCTGGTCAACCCCGCCGAGCGAATCCGTTTCGCGGAACCGCGCGACTTCGCCGATCACACGGTTCGTCAGGTGCTGCACCTGGTCGGCGGCGGTGAGCAGCTGCGGGTGCGACTGACCAACCGCTACGGTTCGGCGCCGGTCACCATCGGTGCGGCGCGCATCGCGGTGCGCAAGTCGGGCGAGGAGATCGTGGCCGAGACCGATACCGAACTGCGCTTCGACGGCCAGGCGGGCACGATCATTCCCGCTGGTGCCGACATCATCAGCGACCCGATCGATTTCACCGTCGCGGCGGGCACCGATCTCGCGCTGAGCCTGTACCTGCCCGAGGCGACCGAGCTAGCCCCCTTCTCACAGCTGCCGATGGAACCCAGCTACGTGACGACCGGCGACCAGACCTCCGCACTCACGCTGCCGGACGCCGAACAGACCACCTCACGCTTCTACGTGACCGGCGTCGATGTGCTGACCGCGAGCACCGATCCGATCGTCGTCGCATTCGGCGACTCCTGGTTCGAAGGCGTTGGCTCGACCTCGGGTGCGAACCGCCGCTCGGTCGACATCCTCAACGAACGTCTCATCTCCGGCTGGGTGGTCAATCAGGGGATCGGCGGAAACCGCCTGCTGACCGACCAGGTCGGCGAGCACGGCCTCGCCCGCTTCGATCGCGACGTCCTCGCCGTCCCCGGGGTGACGCACGTGGTGCTGCACTTCGGCGTCAACGACCTCATCCTCGACAACCACACCTCCCCCGCGAACGACCTGATCGCAGCGTTCACCGCCCTCGCCGAACGCGCGCGTGCCGCCGGACTGAAGGTCTACGCGAACACCATCGGCCCCTTCGCCGGCGTGATCTACCCCGACCTCAATGTCGACGAGGGACGTCCCGTCCGCCACACCGTCAACGAATGGCTGCGCACCACAGACATTTTCGACGCCGTCTTCGACGTAGCAGCCGCCGTAGAAGACCCCCAAAACCCCGACTACATCCGCCCCGACCTGGATTCCGGCGACGGCCTACACCTCAACGACGCAGGCGCACTGATCATGGGCAAAACCATGACACTCCCTGGTCTCACCCGCTGAACCACCACCCCCTGGTACCGGCACGAAACCCCGTGCCGGTACCCCGTCCAGCCAGCTTGGACACTTCGCCGAGCGCAGTCATACGGCGGTCGAAACGGCCTGCGCAACCTCCCTTCGACTACGTTCAACAGACCCCAGCCCCAGGGCCGATACAGCAAGAGCTATCCGGACGCAGGGCTGGGGTTTCCGCGCCCAAGCAGGCAGTCACCCGCACAGCAACACCATTGCCCCAAGTCGAACCACCCCCACCCCTCACAACACCCCAACAGACGGCGAGAATGCGCTGGTGCAGGGCGTTCTCGACGTTTGCCTGCGTGAGTGCATGGTGATCGCCTGTCCAGGACGACCCCCGGGGGGCGTGCTGGGGTGGGACGGCACACGGAGGACTCGAGGGGCACCGTCCAAAGCGGGCTATGGAGCCAGCCCGCGGAGGACGATTTCGAGGCCGAGGCGGAATTCTGTTGCGGCGTCGATGTTCTGGGCGTCGGTGGCGGTTTCGGTGAGGAGCGCGTAGGTGGTTGGGGGGAGTTGGGTCATGGTGGTGGTACCGGGGCCGGAGAGGGGGCCGTAGTGCTCGTTCTGGAGGTGGCCGACGAGGAAGGCCATGAGGGTGCGTTGGGCCAGGACTCGGCTCGAGCCGGAAAAGCCCGCGTCGGTGAGGATCGTGAGCATCGCCTCGATCCAGCGCAGGCTGGCGGGAGATGACTGGCGGTGGCGCACTACGAGTGGGACCGCCGCGGGGTGAGCGGAGGCCGCGGTTCGCATGCGGTCCAGTAGGGCCGTGATGCGGTCGCGCCAATTCGGATCGATCGGTGGGGTGAGGTCGATGGTGGCGAGTAGGTGGTCGACGACCAGTACCTCCAGTTCGTCGCGGTCGGCGACGTAGCGGTACAGCCCCATGGTGGCGATGCGGAGTTCCTTCGCGACCGCGCGCATGGTGAGGCCGGACAGGCCGTCGCGATCCAGCACGGCGATGGCGGCGGCCGCGATGGCGGGGCTGGTCAGCGAGCGAGGGCGGGGCACGGGTTGACAGCGTACAAGGTACGCGCATACTTGATCGTAGGCGTACGTCGTACACCTACGAAGGGAGTTTTCATGTCCTTGCCGACCACGGTGGCCGATCGGGCACTCGTCACCATCGCCGACAGCACAATTCCGATCCCCGATCAGGACTGCCTGATACACCTGCAGTTCCGCCGCTTCGCGGGATGCCCGATCTGCAACCTGCACCTGCGCTCGTTCGCCGTCCGACACGATGAGATCCTCGCCGCGAATATCCGCGAGGTCGTCGTCTTCCATTCCAGCGCAGCCGAATTGCGCAGATACGAGGGCGACCTCCCGTTCGACCTGATCGCCGACCCGACCCGAATCCTCTACCGCGAGTTCGGCATCGAATCCACACCCCGCGCCCTACTCGACCCGCGCGCCTGGCCCACCATCATCCGCAGCGTCGTCACCGCGACCAGAGCAGTACTGCGCAAGGAAAAGCCCGCTCCCCCCAGCAAACCCGAAGGCGGCCGCCTGGGACTGCCCGGCGACTTCCTCATCGCCCCCGACGGCCGTGTACTGGCGAGCAAACTCGGCAAACACGCCGACGACCAATGGTCGGTCGACGAACTGCTCGCGCTCACACCCAGCACCGAGGCCCGGCATTGACCATCGAGTGCCCGAAGCTCGTCACGGCGTGCGGCCCTGCCCCTGCCACCAAGAAACAGGCCAGCGTTGCGGCGATGGTGTCCGACTCAGGGCATCAGTGACGCCGGATCCACCGTGAATTCAAAAGGACTGCGCAGGGTGACGGTGTCTCCAGCCGCCACCCGGTGCGTCCGTTCGTAGGTGTCGTC
Source organism: Nocardia sp. NPDC004278 (assembly GCF_053602975.1). Lineage (NCBI taxonomy): Bacteria > Bacillati > Actinomycetota > Actinomycetes > Mycobacteriales > Nocardiaceae > Nocardia > Nocardia sp. NPDC004278. Next base: position 11,188 of record NZ_JBSGEQ010000007.1, on the reverse strand, counting down.
CGCACCAAGGGCATGCGCGAACAGGACCGGCAACATTTCCTCGCGGAGTTGGCCTTTGAACGGGTTGATCTCGACGCGCCAGTAGTTCGGGATACCGGCTGCGGCGTAGAGAACGGGCTTGACCATGCGGTCCTGCAGGGTCGTTGATCTAGATACCACTTCGACGACCAGTTTCACCTGTTCGGCCGGAACACCCCGGGCGTCCCAGTCGATCGGGCCGGTAGCCACCATGACATCGGGAATCGGCTCGTCATCGCCGATCAGCACCCCAACGCCTTCCAGCACGACATACCCAGGTGGCACGACATCAACGAGTGCGCGCACCAGCCATTGAATCAGCCATTGATGTCGTGGTTTGGGAGCAGCGTTCACGACGAGCTGGCCATTCAGCACCTCGTACCGTAATCCGTCTTCGGGCATGTGATCGAGGTCCTCGGCTGTCCAACGATCGGACCTGGGAACGGGCATTGCCATTGGAACCACCTCCAACCTCGCCGAACGGGAGCGGACGATGTCCGCTGACTCCGCCCAAGTCTAGCCGGAGCCGCACACGTCAGCGGCGTGTCAGCAGTGGCCGGATGCTCGGTCGAGTCCTGGCGTCGAGCAGTAGCAAGCACTGAGCCCCGCACCTCTGTTGAGGTGCGGGGCTTTTGGGTTGGTAATGCGCTTTCGGCTACTCGACGATCACGATGCGTACGTTCTCGTCGGCCGCGTCGGTCGCCTCGTCCACCGTGACGAACCAGTGGCTGACTTCGCCGTCGGCGAGGTCGTCGGCGATCTCGTCGGTGCTGGGCAGCACCGACAGGGCACCGGCGGTTGCCGAGGACAGGAACTCCAGCAGGGCGGTCCGGCCGGAGGCGGCGGTGGTGAACGTTGTCGACTCGTAGTCGATCTCGTATTCCGAGCGCACGCGATCCGACTGCGCCAGCGCCTCGGTCTGGCTCAGTGCCTGGACCGATCCGTCCGCCGCGAGGACCACGAAGGCCGCGTGTTCCTCGGCCAGCGGGCGCACGCGGTCCGCGTAGGACACCGGATGCGATGGCGCGGAGGCCAACTCGGCCTGCACCGTCGGATCGCTTGGCACCAGCCAGTTGATCGGGGCGTCGACCGGTTCCAGGGTGATCCCGAAACCGGCTCCGGCAGCGACCATGTCGTCGGCACTCAGATCACCGGCGAACAGGCAGGCGGCACCGGCCTTCTGGATGGCCCAGACCGCGACCACCGCATCCACCGAACGCGGCAGCGCGACCGCGATCACATCGCCGGGTCCGGCACCGCGCTCGATGAGCACCCGCGCCAGCTGCGAGGAACGGCGATCCAGCACGTGGTAGGCGATTTCGTCGCCGTCGACCAGCAGCGCGGGCGCCTCCGGATCCGCCTCGACGACCTCGCCGAGCACCTTCGACACCGTACGCGCGCCGAGCCGGCCGACCAGTTCCGGCGCGGGAGCCGTTGCCGCGATACCGGATTCGGCGAGCAGGCGAGCACGCTCACCGGCGTCGAGGATATCGATATCGCCGACCAGTCCGTTCGGATCGCCGAGCAGCGCGTCGAGGACCCGGATCAGCCTGGTGGACAGGGTTTCCACCTCATCGGCGGTGAACCGGCTGAGCAGGTACTCGAGGGTGAACTCGAGCTTGGACTCCGCGGTCACCTGCAGGGTCAGCGGGTAGTGCGTCGTGCTGTCGACACCGACATCGGTCACCGACATGCCGTCGATCGAACTCGCGGCCGCGATCGCCTCGCGATCGATCGGATACGACTCGAATACCAGCAGTGTGTCGAACTGCGATCCGATCCCGGCGGCGCGCTGGATATCGGCGAGTCCGACGTAGTGATGGTCGAGCAGTTCGGTCTGGTCGCGCTGCAACCGCTTGAGCTGATCGTCGATGGTCGCGCGGTCGTCGATGCGCACCCGGATCGGGAGCGTATTGATGAACAGACCGACCATCGATTCCACACCGGGCAACTCGGCGGGCCGACCGGAAACCGTTGCGCCGAATACCACATCGGCGCGACCGGTGAGCCGGCCGAGCAGAATGCCCCAGGCCGCCTGCACCAGCGTGTTCACCGTGATGCCGAGGTCGGCGCAGTGCTTGGTGAGCTGGCGGGTGCGGTCGGCGTCGATCTCGGTGACCAGCTTGCCGGTCTCGTAGGTCTCGGCCGTCCGCGCGGGCGTCGCCAGTTCGGTCGGCTCGGTCGCACCGTCGAAGGCCTCGGCCCAGATCCGCAGCGACGCGTCCTGGTCGCGGGTGGCGAGCCAGTCCAGGAAGTCGCGGTAGGAGGAGACCTGCGGCAGCGCCGACTGCTCGCCGCGCGTCGCGTAGAGCACCAGCAGATCCCGCATGAGCAGCGGCATCGACCAGCCGTCGACCAGTACGTGGTGGGTGGTGATGGCCAGTGACCACTCCTGCTCCGCGGTGCGGAACAGCGTGTAGCGCACCAGCGGCGGCGCGGACATATCGAAGCGATCCGCGTGATCGGCCTCGATCCGCCGCTGCAGTTCCTCGGCCCGCTCGGTCTCCGGCAGTTCGGTGAGATCCACCACGCGCCAGGGCACTTCGAGCCGATCGAGTACGACCTGCATGGCCCGACCCATGGCGTCGGTGACGAAGGCGGTGCGCAGGTTCGGGTACCGATCCAGGATCGCCTGCGCGGCCGCGTGCAGCCGTTCGATATCCACCGTTCCGGCCAGCCGCACCACGGCCTGCATGGTGTAGACGTCCACGGTGGCCGTGGTCATCAGCGCGTGGAAGAGCAGACCGGACTGCAGCGGCGAGACGGGCCACACATCGGTGAGGCCGGGGTAGGTCCGCTCCCACAGGTCGATATCGGACTGGCCGACCCGCACCAGCGGCAGATCCGACGGTGTGTGCCCACCGGCATCCGGGCGTTGCGCGTGCTCGGCCAGCGCCGTCAGCGCGGTGATCCACAGATCCGCCAGCTCCTGCACCCGCTCCGGGCCGAGCAGGCCCACCGGGAATTCGAAGGTGGCGAGCAGGCGCGGACCAGTGTCCGCATCGTCGGTGGTGACGGTGATATCGACCGCACCATTGGCGGGCATATCGGCGGCCCGCTCGGTCTTGATCGCCGCGTCCTGATACCGGAAGCTCACCTGACCCACCTGCGGCAGATGCAGCAGACCGTGGCCGGCGCCCTGATCCGGCACCGCGCGCAGTTGCTCCTTCACCGACTTGACGATGGCGCCCGCGGCGGCACCGCCGGTGAACGCATCGGCCAGATCGATATCGCCCAGTGCGAGCCGGGCCGGATAGGTCGTGGTGAAAGCACCGACCGTGCGCGACAATTCGGCACCGCGGACCGCCGCGCGCCCATTGCCGTCGAGCCGGATCAGCACATCCGATCCGTGCTGTTCACCGCGCCAGCGCACCAGCGCCATGGCCAATGCCGAAAGCAGCCCGTCCGGCACACCGCCGTGGAACCGCGCCGGAACGGTATTGAGCAGGACCTCGGAGACCACCGTCGGCACCTCGACCCGAACCCGCCGCACCGAGGCGACGGTGTCCTGTGCGGGATCGAAGGCGCGCGCGCCGAGCAGTGGATCCGGCGTGGCCGAAACCTCGTGCCAGAACGGCAGTTCGGCGGCACGGGCACTCGCATCCTCGGTCAGGCCGTATGCCCAGCGCCGCAGCGAGGTGCCGACCGCCGGCAGTGCGACCGGCTCGGCGGCGACCAGATCGCGCAGATCCGCGGTCAGCACGCCGAGGGACCTCGGGTCGGCCGCGAAGGCGTGCACCACGACCAGCACGAAATTGCCGCCGTCGAGCTTGTCCGCGGTGATCCGCACGAACTGCACCATCACACCGTTGGCCGGATCGAGACGATCCGCCGCGGCGGCGCGTTCGCTATCGGCGAGCCGCATGAGCTCGTCGTAGCCGTAGTCCTCGGTCAGGGTGGCATCGACCGAAACCTCGTGCACCAGTGCATCGATATCGATGGCGCCGCGCTCCAGTGCCGCGAAGGTCCAGCCATCGCCCACCTGGCGCAGTTGGGTGCGCAGGGCGTCGTGCCGGTCGACGATCGTGGCGATCGCCGCGCGCAGTCCGTCGCGATCGAATTCGCGTGGCAGGGCCACCGTCGCCTCATGGGCGAGGCGCTGGTAGGGCGCGCCACCGGCCAGCACGGCCGCGATACTCGGCGGCAGCGGGATCTCGCCGACTCCGCCACCGGGCAGCTCCGCCATGGTCGGACGCAGCTCCGCGGTCGAGGTGGCGATCGCCGCGAGTCCGGCGACACTGCGCTGATCGAAGACATCGCGCACGGAGAACACCACGCCGAGCACCTTCGCCCGCGATACCAACTGGATCGACAGAATGCTGTTACCGCCGAGGGCGAAGAAGTCGTCATCGGCGCCGATCCGCTCGATACCGAGCACATCGGCGAACACACCGGCCACGATCTGCTCCACCGGCGAGACCGGGGCGCGGAATGCGGCATGTTCGAAGGTGGGCTGCGGCAGCGCATTTCGGTCGAGCTTGCCATTGGCGTTGAGCGGCAACGCTTCCAGCGCCAGGAAGGCACTCGGCACCATGTAGGACGGCAGCTCCGCGGCCAGCGCCGACTGCAGTGCGCGCTTATCGAGTTCACCGCTGGTCGGGACGACATAGGCGACGAGGCGGTCGCCCAGCGCCGGATCGGTGTGCGCGAGTACGGCGGCCGAGGTGATCGAGGTCTGCCGCAGCAGTGCCGCCTCGATCTCGCCGAGTTCGATGCGGAAACCGCGGATCTTCACCTGGAAGTCGGTGCGGCCACGGTATTCCAGCTCACCGTCGGCATTCCACGCCACCAGGTCACCCGTGCGGTACATGCGCACGCCGGACTCGAACGGGTCGGCCACGAACCGCTCCGCGGTCAGATCCGCACGACCGAAGTAGCCGCGCGCCAATTGCGCACCGGCCAGGTACAACTCACCGGACACCCCGACCGGCACCGGACGCAAACGCGAATCCAGCACGTAGACACGGCTGTTCCACTCCGGCGCACCGATCGACACCGAGACGGCATCCGCATCGGTCACCTCGTGGCTGGTGATCGACACCGCGGCCTCGGTCGGACCGTAGAGGTTGAACAGCTTGGCGGCATTGGCCTTGCGGAACCGCTGTGCGGTCGCGGCGGGCAGTGCCTCACCGATCGCCAGCACCCGGCACAGGGACTCGGGCAGCTTGCCGTCCGATTCGGTCAGCAGGGCGTCCAACATCGACGGCACCACATGCAATGTGGTGACACCGGCATCGCGCATCAGGGTATTGAGGTACGCCGGATCGCGATGTCCGTCGGCGGCCGCGATGACCAGTCGGCCACCGGACACCGCGGCCGACCAGAACTCCCATACCGAAAGGTCGAAGGTCGCGGCCGTCTTGAGCAGCACCGCATCTTCGGCGCCGAGGCCGAATTCGCTGGTCTTCCACTGCAACTGGTTGGCGATCGCACTGTGCGGCAGTGCCACACCCTTCGGCTGGCCGGTCGAACCCGACGTGAAGATCACGTACGCGGTATTCGCCGCGGTCAGCGTGCCGAGTCGTTCATCTGCGGATACCGGCGCATCCGAGTACGGCGACAGGTCGAGTTCATCGATGGCCACCGAATCCACCGTCGCGGAGGTGAAGCCCTCGCGACCGGTGGTCAGCACGCACACCGGAGCGGCGGTGCCGAGGATGTACTCGACGCGGTCGGCGGGCTGATCCGGATCGACGGGCACATACGCCGCACCGGCCTTGGCCACCGCGTACATCGCGACGACCAGATCAACCGACCGGCGGATCGCCAGCGCAACCCGATCCTCCGATCCGACACCACGCTCGATCAGGTACCGCGCCAGGCGGTTCACCTGCGAATCGAGTTCGGCGTAGGTGAGTTTCAGCTTGCCGCCGGTGGGCACATCCGCGACCAGCGCGATCGCGTCCGGCGTCGCGGCCACGGTCGCATCGAGCAGCGATACCAGCGTCGCGGTGGTGTCGACCGCATGCGCGGTGTCATTCCACTGCGTGAGGATCCGCGTGCTCTCCTGCGGTGCGAGCAGATCGATCTCGCCGACCGGCTGCGCCGCATCGGCGACGACCGCGTCCAGTACCCGCAGGAACCGATCCGCGAAGCCCTGCACCGTGGCCTCGTCGAACAGGTCGATGGCATAGCCGAATTCGGTGACGATCTCGGCCGGGGTGCCGTCATCGGCGTAGCGGTCGTAGAGCGTGACGTGCAGATCGGTTTTGGCCAGCTGTGAATCGAAGTTCACCGCGCTCACCGACAGGCCGGGCAGTGTGAAGGTGGTCTCGGCCAGGTTCTGGAACGAAAGACCGATCTGGAACAGCGGATTGCGCGCCGTCGAACGCTCCGGGTTGAGCACCTCGACCAGCCGCTCGAATGGCACATCGGCGTTCGCGAACGCCTCCAGATCCCGTTCGCGCACATCGGCGAGCAGATCGGCGAACGTATCGCCGGACCGCACCCGGGTACGGAACACCAGGGTGTTGACGAACATGCCGATCAGATCGTCGAGTTCGCGCTCGCCACGACCCGCGATCGGCGTACCGACGGCGATGTCGTCGGTGCCCGACAAACGAGCCAATAGAACGGCCAGCGCCGCGTGCACGACCATGAACAGCGAGGCGTTATTGGCCCGCGCCAATTCGTGCAGGCGAGCGTGCTTGTCCGGCGCGATCTCGAAGCGAATCGCCTTGCCCTGGAAGCTCTGCGCGGGCGGACGCGGCCGGTCCGCGGGCAGCTCCAGCTGGTCGGGCAGACCCGCGAGCGTGGACTGCCAGTAAGCGACCTGCTGTGCGGCAAGCGATTCCGGATCGTCCTCGGAGCCGAGCACCGAACGCTGCCACAGCGCGTAGTCGGCGTACTGCACCGGCAACGGCAGCCACTGCGGGATCTCCCCCTGCGCCCGTGCCACATACGCCGCCATCACATCGCGGGCCAGCGGGCCCATCGACGAACCGTCGGCCGAGACGTGGTGCACCGTGAACGCCAGCACATGATCGTGTTCGGCGATCCGGAACAGCGTGACCTTCAGCGGCACCTGCACGGTGACATCGAAGGTGGTGAGCGCGAATTCGATGACCGTGCGCACCAGATCCGACTCGTCGATATCGGTGACGGTCAGCCGTGGGACGGCCTGATCGGCGGGCAGGATCACCTGGTGCGCACCGCTGGCCGAACTCGGGTAGGTGGTCCGCAGCACCTCGTGCCGCGCGAAGACGTCGCCGAGCGCCTGCTCGAGTGCCGCCACATCGAGCACACCGGACAGCCGCACGGCGAGCGGAATATTGTCCACCGCCGAGGTGGCCGTATCGAACTGGTTGAGGAACCAGTACCGCTGCTGCGCGGGCGAGAGCGGAATACGGGCCGGGCGCTCCCCGGCCACCAGGCGCGGCCTGGTGCGGCCGGATCCGGCATTGTGTTCGGCCTTGGCCGCCAGCGCGGCGACCGTCGACGCCTCGAACAGGTCGCGCACCGCGAGTTGGGTATCCAGCGCCGCGCCGATGCGCGCGGTCACCTGGGTGGCCAGCAGCGAGTTGCCGCCGAGTTCGAAGAAGTCGTCGTCCAGGCCGACCCGGGCGATGCCGAGCACATCGCAGTAGATGCTCGCCACGATCTCCTCGATCGGGGTCGACGGTGCGCGGAACACCTTCGCCTCGAAGACGGGAGCGGGCAATGCCTTTCGATCGAGCTTGCCGGAGGCATTGAGCGGGAACGCGTCCAGCACCACGAAGGCTGTCGGCACCATGTAGGCGGGCAGATCGGCCGCGAGTTCGGCGCGCACCGCGTCGATATCGACGCTACGGTCGGCCGCCGCGATCACATAGCCGACCAGCTGATCACCGAGGCGATCGTCGGAGCGGACCACCACAGCGGCCTGGGCGATCGCATCCAACGCGGTCAGCGCGGATTCGATCTCACCGAGTTCGATGCGCAGACCGCGCAGCTTCACCTGGAAGTCGGTGCGGCCCAGATACTCCAGCTCACCACGCGCAGGCCCACCCGTCGCCCGGCCACCACCCCTCATCGAATCGCTTCGCGATGCAGGCACCCATCTGACCAGGTCACCGGTGCGGTACATGCGCTCGCCGGTGCCGAACGGGTTGGCCACGAAGCGATCCGCGGTCAGATCCGGACGCGCCACATAGCCGCGCGCCAGCTGCTCACCCGCGAGGTACAGCTCACCCGGCACACCGATCGGAACCGGGTGCAGGCGTGAATCCAGTACATACACCTCGGTATTGAAGACCGGAGCACCGATCGGCACCGAGACGGTGTCGGCGTCGGTCACCTCGTGATAGGTGACGTCGACGGCGGCCTCGGTCGGGCCGTACAGGTTGTGCAGCCAGACACCGGTCAGCTCGCGCAGCCGCTGTGCGGTCACCGCGGGCAGCGCCTCACCGGAGGCGAAGACATTGCGCAGGTCGAAGCATTCGCCCGCCCGGTCGTCGGCCACGAAGACCGACAGCATGGACGGCACGAAGTGCACCGTGGTGACCTGCTCCTCGGCAATGGTCTGCACCAGGTACGCCGGATCGCGGTGCCCGTCGGGCCGTGCGATGACCAGGCGCGCCCCGACCTGCAGCGGCCACCAGAATTCCCAGACCGACACATCGAAGGTGGCCGGCGTCTTCTGCAGCACCACATCGCCGCGATCCAGCCCATATTCGGACTGCATCCAGACCAGGCGGTTGACGATGGCGGCGTGGCTGACCGCGACACCCTTCGGGCGACCGGTCGAACCGGAGGTGAAGATCACGTACGCGGTATTCGAAGGCCGCAGCGGCACCAGACGTTCCGCATCGGTCACCGGCTCGTCGGAGTACGCCGACAGATCCAGCGCCGCGATATCCAGCGCCGCAGTGCTGCCCGCGTCGAATTCGTCGGCCGCGGTGGTCAGCACGCACACCGGGTCCGCGGTGTCGAGCACATACCGGGTGCGCTCGGCCGGATGATCCGGATCCAGCGGCACATACGCACCACCCGCGACGGTCACCGCGTACATGCCGATCACCAGCTCGAAGGACCGGCGCATACCGAGCGCGACCATCGAATCCGGTCCGACGCCCAGTGCGATGAGGTGCCGTGCGAGTTGATTCACCCGTGCGGTGAACTCGCCGTAGGACAGACTCGTCCCCTCGAACGTGAGCGCGGTCGCCTTCGGACTCCGGGCGGCCTGGTCCTGGAACATCGAGACCAGGGTGAGCTCGGCGTCGACGACATGCCCAGTGTCGTTCCAGGTTTCGAGCACCAACGTGTGTTCGGCGGCATCGAGCAGATCGACGTCACCGACCGCGGCGGCCGGGTCCGCGACCACCGCGCGCAGCAGGCGGACCAGCCGTTGCGCGACACCGGCAATGGTGCGGGCGTCGAACATATCGGTCGCATAGGCGAATTCGGCGGTCATGCCGTCGGCGTTGCCGGCCGCGTCGATCCGGTCCGCGAGGTTCAGATGCAGATCGAACTTCGCGGTCACCACATCGAGCGGAACGCCGGCCACCTCGAGGCCGGGCAGTTCGAAGGCCGCCTCTCCGGTGTTCTGGAACGACAGCATCACCTGGAACAGCGGATGCCGCGCCTGCGAACGGGCCGGATTGAGGATGTCGACCAGCCGCTCGAACGGCAGGTCCGCGTGGCCGAAGGCGGCCAGGTCGGTTTCCCGGGCCCGGGCGACCAGCTCGGTGAACGACGCACCCGCATCGACCGCAGTACGCAGCACCAGCGTATTGACGAACATGCCGATCGCGTCGTCGAGTACGGCCTCACCGCGACCGGCGACGGCGGTGCCGATGGCGATGTCATCGCTGCCGGACAGTCGCGCCAGCAGTGCCGCGAAGGCCGCGTGCACCACCATGAACAGGCTCGCGCCCTGTGCGCGGGCCAGTGCGTTGAGTTCGGTCAGCAGCTGTGCGTCGATGCCGAATTCGTAGACGTCACCGCGGTTGGACGCGATGGCCGGACGCGAACGATCCGACGGCAGGTCCAGCTGATCGGGCAGTCCGGCCAGGCTTTCGGACCAGTACACGACCTGCTTGGCGATCAGCGAGGCCGGATCGTCCTCGGAGCCGAGGGTTTCGCGCTGCCACAGCGCGAAGTCGGCGTACTGCACCGGCAGCGGCGCCCAGGCGGGCGATTCGCCACGGTTGCGGGCCGCGTAGGCGACCATCACATCGCGGGCCAGCGGACGCACCGACCAGCCGTCACCGGAGATGTGGTGCACCACGAAGACCAGCACGTGGGTATCCGGCAGCGACCCGTCCATCGGGGCCTCGAGCCGGAACAGCTCGGCCCGCACCGGAACCTCGGCGGTGACATCGAAGCCGGTGAGTACCAGCTCGCTGATGCGATCGCGAATATCGGTCTCCGACACCACGATCGGGGTCAGGTCGAGGTGGACCTGACCGGCGGGCAGCACGACCTGCACGCCATGGCCGTCGGCGGTCTCCGGGTAGACGGTGCGCAGCACCTCGTGCCGGTCCATCACATCCGCGACGGCCAGCCGCAGCGCATCGGCATCGAGTGCACCGGTGAGCCGGACCGCCAGCGGGATGTTGTTGACGGCGGTCTGGTTGTCGAAGCGGTTGAGGAACCACATCCGCTGCTGGGCCAGCGACAGCGGAATCTGTTCCGGCCGCGGTCCGGCGACCAGCTCCCGGCGACCGCCGGTGCCCTGCTGCGCCTCCATCCGCGCGGCCAGCGCGGCCACATTCGGCGCCTCGAACAGCAGCCGCACCGGAATGCGGGTATCGAGTGCGGCGCCGAGGCGGGCGACCACCTGGGTGGCGATCAGCGAGTTGCCGCCGAGGTCGAAGAAGTCGTCGTCGAGACCGACCGCGCGCCCACCCTCGGCGCTCGACAGACCGAGCACCTCGGCGAAGGTATCGGCCACGATCTCCTCGATCGGGGTCGACGGCGCGCGGAATTCCCGTGCCTCGAAGGCGGGTTCGGGCAGTGCGCGGCGGTCGAGTTTGCCGTTCGGGTTCAGCGGCATCGCGTCGAGCACCAGCAGTGCCGCGGGCACCATGTACGACGGCAGCTGCCCGGTCAGGTGCCTGCGCAGCTCGTCGACATCCACCTCGCCGCCGTTCACCGGCACCACATAGCCGACCAGCTGATCGCCGGTACGGGCATCCGCACGCACCAGCGCCACGGCCTGTGCGACCGCATCGTGCGCGGTGAGGGCGGT
>NZ_JBSGEQ010000006.1:281365-385414 GCF_053602975.1 Nocardia sp. NPDC004278 | reverse complement strand
CCTATCCCTTCCTCCCCCGCGGGGGGCCCCCCCGCGATAAACCCCCACACCCCGGCGGGGACACGGGCGCCTGTGGACTCGAGTCCACAGGCGCCCTTTCGCATGCGCCGAGTCTTGTTGCCGGTGACGGGAATCGGACACGGCGGCGGGTTCGAATGGCGTGCAGTGGGATGTTGCCTTATTGTGATCTTCGGCGTGGTGCGTGATCTTGGGATGTGGTCGCACCGTGCACGTCATATCAGTCGGTGAATCGCGTTCACCCGACGTGCACTGGACCGACATCTGCCGAGGTCAGCACGTTGGCGAACAATTGTCGGGGCTTGCTCCATGCGGGGCAATGCTTTTGAACTGGAGCAATATGCAGTTGAAGAAAGTTGCCGCGGCACTCGGTGCGTGCGCGGCCGTTGCATCCGGCCTGGTCCTTGGTAGCGGTTCGGTAACGGCCGATCCGGGCTGCCCGAGCCTCTATGTGGTGGCGGTTCCCGGCACCTGGGAGACCGGAAAGGATAAGACGCCGCAGCCCGGCATGTTGGCTGGCGTCACCAACGGTCTGCCCGGGTCGGTGGATGTCGACTACGTGACCTACGCCGCGACCGCATTCCCCTGGGAGGGCGATGTTTACGGCGCGTCGAAGAAGGAAGCGACCGACCGGGCCCGCGATCTGGCGACCGGGATGGCGCAGCGCTGCGGCGGCACCAAGATCGCGCTGGTCGGCTACAGCCAGGGTGCCGATGCCGCAGGTGATCTCGCGGCCGAGATCGGCACCGGCCTGAGTCCCATTCCGGCGGACCGGATCGCGGGCGTCGGCCTGATCTCCGATCCGCGCCGTTCGCCCACCGACATTCAGGTCGGTCCGATCGCGCAGGGCGCGGGAGCCGGTGGCCCTCGGGTCGGCGGCTTCGGCTGGCTCAGCGATCGCACCCGCACCATCTGCGCGGTCGACGATCTCTACTGCGCCACCGCCACCGACGATTTCGTGACCCGGTTCGCCGGATTCCTCGCGCAGTCCTCGGAGGCGAACCCGTCGAACATCTGGCGCTACCAGCTCGAGGCGGGCGCCATCATGAACGACCTGATGTCGAGCGGTGGCGTCCCGGCGCTGCAGTCGCAGCTGACCGATTCCGCGAACCAGCAGCGGGCCAAGGATCTGGAGCGGTTCTACAAGTCGCAGGCGCATACGCTCTACGGCAGCTACCCGGTGGGCGGCGGGCAGACCGCAATCTCCTGGATGCACAACTGGATTGCGGGCATGGCCTGATTTAGGCGATAGTTCCCGGACAAAAACGTGGGCCACCCCTTCCGAATGGAGGGGGTGGCCTGCGCTTTTGTCGGACGACCTGCGACTGGTCAGCCAGCCGAGCCGGTCGGTGGCAGGGCGGGCGGCTGCCAGGGCTGCCACGGGCCATCGTGCTGATCGTCGGGGCCACGGTGATGGTGGTGGTGAGCACGGCCGTCCCAATCGCCGCGCGGTCCGTCCCAGTCACCTCGATCCGGACCGTCGATATCGGTGCCCTGCAACGGAATCTGATCCGATACGTCCTGAACCGCTGGCACGGACGAATCGGCCGTGGCCGCGGATGCGGTGACCACGAGCGCGCTGAGCGGAATCGCGGCCAGCGCGCCTGCGATCGCAACGCGAGCGAAGCCACGCCTGAAGGAGGTCGATGTCTTGGGAAGCAAAACGGATTCCTTTCCTCGGACTGTGAGTCGCTGGCTGTTCCGAGCGACCCGGCAGTGGTCGCTACGTCGGCTCACCGGTCCCATACAAGGCCGCATGACTGGGATTCGGATGCGATGTGCCTGGCAGTCGGCTGTGAACACCCGAGTCTGTGAGACACCGTCAGGATTGCTGTGAAAGGTTGCGCGGCAACAGATCCCAGACGTGACCGTTTTCATTGATGGTGGCCGCGGTGCGGCGGCCGCTGCGGGAGAACAGGATTCGGGTGATCGAGCAGTAGTCGATCGGGAAGGTCAGCGGCCGTGCCAGGCCGAGCACATCCTGCAAGATCACGTTGATCACCCCGCCGTGTGCAAAGACGGCCACCGTATCGGCGGGATCGGTATGCGCGGCGATCGAGGTGACCGCTTCGCGCACCCGGGTGATGAACGCCGGTCCGTCGATCTGCTCGGGCAGATGCCCGGATTTGATCCGTTCGTAGACTGCCTGGAATTCGACCTTGGCGTCCTCGATCGGAATGTAGGCGGGCAGGTCCCGATCGTATTCCGCCAAGTCGTCGAGCACGTCCACCGCGAGCCCGAGCTTGGCCGCCGTCGGCTCCGCCGTCTCGCGCGCCCGCCGCTGCGGACTGCTCACGATCCGGCTGATCCGATGCTGACCCAGCGCCGCGGGCACCCGCTCGGCCTGCTCGACACCCACCGGCGCCAACCCAGGATCAGCGGGCCCGACCGCATTCGACAACCGCACCGGCTGAGCATGACGAACCAGAATCAACTGCACCCCGCCCACTCTGCCGTATGATGAGCGCTCATTCGCACTAGGGGGAATCAGCGACGTATGGGTGCCATACTCGAAGTCATGACCGTCGAACCGTTTCCGCAGTGGCTGCGCCCGCCGCCGGGCGGTTTTGTCGCCGAGGATCTGGACCGCCTGCCCGACCTGCCCCCGCATACCGAGTTGATCGACGGGAGTCTTGTCTTCGTGAGCCCGCAGGCGAAGTTTCACGTGGTCGTCATTACCTTGCTTGATATCGCCTTGCATCGTCTAGTGCCCACTGACTTGCGGGTCCGGCGGGAGATGATGGTGACGTTGGGGCGTGACCAACGTGTGGAGCCTGACATCGTCGTGGTTCATGCCGACCGCGATGGGGACTTCGAACTCACGACGTATCAGGCCGATGATGTTGTCGTCGTCGTGGAGGTTGTCTCCCCTGAATCGCGCACCCGCGATCGGGAACGCAAGCCTCAGCTGTACGCCCAGGCGGGCATCACACATTTTTGGCGTGTCGAGAATGTAGACAAGCGTCCGGTGGTCTATGTCTACGAACTCGATCCCGCCACAAAGACTTACGCGCTCACCGGCATTCATCACGACCAGCTGAAGTTGAGCGTTCCATTCGACATCGACATCGATCTGACCGATATCGACCGGTTGTAGATTCGCCGCTGATTACTTCCGGGGACTCGCCGTGCACTCAGGGGGCAGCTCGAAGAAGCTGAGGAATTGTTCGATGGTCGTGGGAGACCCGGTGATCTTGGTTTCGCCGGAGGCCAAGCTGTCGGCCAGCTGTCGGCCGTGGAAGGTGATGGCGATGAAGGCCGGGACGGTGGTGTGGATAGCGGTGGCACCGGTGCCGGTGGCGCCGCGGCCGATGGTGAACGCACCGTCGGAGATCACGGCGTGGAATTCATCGGTGCCGGAATCGGATCCGGTGAAGTACAGGTCGTAGTCGGCGTGTACACCTGCGGCCTGCTCGGGTTGGAAGAAGGTCCGCAGGGTGACCACCAGTGAATCGGTCGACATATCGGAGCAGTTGTAGATGTTGGGGGTGCGGGCGCCCCAGCGATTGAGCGCGACGATCACCTCATCGAGTTCGCGACCCCAATCGGTGAGGTCGTAGACGGCGGCGCTGACCGGTGGTGGCAGCTTGCGCTTGTGCACGACGCCGATCTGGACCAGTTCTTCGAGCCGCTGCGAGAGCACATTTGGGCTGATGCCGGGCAGTCCGGCGCGCAGATCGGTGAAGCGCTTGGGGCCCAGGAGTAGTTCGCGCACCACCAGTAGCGTCCATCGCTCGCCGACCAGGTCGAGCGCGCGGGCGGCACCGCAGGCGTCGTGGTAGCTGCGCTTCGCGCGATGCTCCGGGGTAACAGTCATGAACTACATGATATCAGCTGATACTTCAACTGAATTAATTAGTTGTCTTTTAGGACTAGCCGCTGATAGCGTGCCACGGTAACGATCTTCGGCTGGAAGGCGTATGTGGTGACGGAAGCAAAAGAACGACATAGACAGGCGGGGGACGCCGACTCCGGTCCGGACAGCAAGCGCTGGCTCGCCCTCTACGTGCTGTGTGGCGGCATGTTGATGATCGTGCTCGACGCGACGATCGTGAATGTCGCGCTCGCGGATATCCAGACCGATCTCGGCTTCACCGCCTCGGGTCTGGCCTGGGTGGTGAACGGATATCTGATCTCCTTCGGCGGCCTGCTCATGCTGGCCGGTCGTCTCGGTGACCTCATCGGCCGCCGCACCATGTTCCTGTCCGGCCTGGTCGTGTTCACCCTGGCCTCGGCGCTGTGCGGTGCGGCCGTGAACGAGGTGACCCTCATCGCGGCCCGATTCCTGCAGGGCATCGGCGGCGCCATGACCTCGGCGGTCATCCTCGGCATGATCTTCGCGATGTTTCCGGATCCGCGGGAGCAGGCCAAGGCGATCGGCCGCTACGCATTCGTCGCCTCGGCCGGTGGTGCCATCGGTCTGCTGCTCGGCGGTTTCCTCACCGCGCTGGACTGGCGGCTGATCTTCCTGGTCAATGTGCCGATCGGCATTACGGTCGGCCTCGGTGCGCTGAAGATCCTGGACAAGGACAAGGGCGCCGGACTGAAGAACGGCGCGGATGTGCCCGGCGCGGTGCTGATCACGGCGGCGCTGATGCTCGGTGTCTACACGATCGTCAAGCCGGCGGCCGAATTCGGCTGGACCGATCCGGTCACGCTGGGACTCGGTGCGGCCGCGCTGGCACTGCTGGCCGGATTCATCGCCAGGGAGGCGACGGCGACCACCCCGCTGATGCCGCTGAAGATCTTCCGCTCGCGGAATCTGTCCGGCGCCAACGTGATCCAGGTGCTGACCGTTGCGGGCATGTTCGGCATGTTCTTCATGGGCTCGCTGTACTTGAAGCAGGTCCTCGGCTACTCGCCGATCCAGCTCGGTACGGCCTTCTTCCCGGTCGCGGCGATCATGGGACTGCTCTCGGTGCGCTACTCCGAACATCTGGTGATGCGCTTCGGTGGCCGCAAGGTGCTGATTCCGGGTCTGACGCTGATTCTCATCGCGCTGCTCTGGCTGACCCAGGCGCCGGTGGATGGCAACTACTGGCTCAACATCTTCGGACCGATGGTGCTGTTCGGCACCGGGGCCGGTCTGGCGTTCCCGTCGCTGATGAACCTGGCGATGTCGGGTGTCGAGCCGCAGGAGGCCGGTCTGGCCTCGGGTCTGGCCAATACCACCATGCAGGTCGGTGGTGCGCTCGGCCTGGCGGTGCTCGCCACGCTGTCGGCGAGCAGGACCGAGCATCTGCTGACGGACGGTGTGGTACCGAATGAGGCGCTCACCAGCGGATTCCACCTGGCGTTCTGGATCGGCGCGGCACTGGTGGTGGCCGCGTTGGTGGCGGCGGTGGTCGTGCTGAAGTCGGTACCGGCGCAGCCGCACGGGCCGCAGGACGACCTCGACGAAGAAATGCTGCTCGAGGCCGAGGTCGCGTCCGAACGCACCGCCATCTAGCGTCGGCCGCAGCTACCGAAACGGCCCGGTTCGCGAATGCGAGCCGGGCCGTTTCGTATGGTTTCGCCTACTGCTGCTTCTTGCGCTGGGTCAGCAGGTAGATGCCGCCGACGATCAGGCCGATGACGACCAGGCAGCAGATGCCGCCGATGATCAGCGCGCTGCTGCTCTTCTTCTTTTTCTTGGCGGCGAACTCGACCGCCGAGGCCATGGTGTCCGAGTTGGTCCAGGTGTCCGCGCTCGCCCACACCTGCGGGTCCAGCAGAGCGGTATTGGTCAGCAGGTCAACGTACATATCCATCCCCATGGTTGAAGGTATCGGCCTCCTCCCGGGGCCGAATCACCAAGGTTAGCTGGCGATTACGGCAAAGGAAACTTTTCCATGCTGCAATCTTTCATAGTGAGATCCTCGGAGCCGGCGATACGCACCGATGAAATCCTCAGCGCGGCTTAACCAATGGGAACGGCAGCGTCTCGCGAATGCTGCGGCCGGTGATCAGCATGACGATGCGGTCCACGCCCATGCCCAGTCCGCCGGTCGGTGGCATCGCATGTTCGAGCGCCTGCAGGAAGTCCTCGTCGAGCTCCATCGCCTCCGGATCGCCATTGGCCGCCAGCATCGATTGTTCGGTGAGCCTGCGCCGCTGTTCGATCGGATCGGTGAGTTCGCTGTAGGCCGTACCCAATTCGACGCCCCAGGCAACCAGATCCCAGCGCTCGGTCACGCCCGCGATGCTGCGGTGCGCACGGGTCAGCGGGGAGACCGAGGTGGGGAAGTCGATGTAGAAAGTCGGCTCCTGCGTTTGGGATTCGACCAGATGCTCGTACATTTCCAGCACGACCTGTCCGGCGTCCCAGCCGTGCTGATAGGACACATGTGCCTTATCGCAGAGTTCGCGCAACTCCTCGAGCTTGGTCTGCGCCGTGATATCGGTGCCGAGCACCTCGGATACCGCGCCGTGCACGGTCTTCACCGGCCACTCACCGGAGATGTCCACGTGCTCGAAGGATCCGTCCGAATTGGGGCGCAGTGCCACCATCGCACCATTGGCCGCCAGCGCGGCGTTCTGAATGAGCTCGCGGGCCAGGTGCATCATGCGCTCGTAATCGGCATGCGCCTCATAGGCCTCGAGGCTGGTGAACTCCGGATTGTGGCTGAAGTCCACACCCTCGTTGCGGAAGTTGCGGCCGATCTCGAACACCTTCTCCATGCCGCCGACACACAGTCGCTTGAGGTACAGCTCGGGTGCGATGCGCAGATACAGATCCAGATCGTAGGCGTTGATATGGGTCTGGAACGGGGTCGCGTTGGCGCCGCCGTGCACCTTCTGCAGGATCGGGGTCTCCACCTCGAGATATCCCCAGGCATTCAACGAATCTCGCAGCGAGCGCACCACGGCGGTGCGTTTGGTCAGCACTTCGCGGACCTCGGGATTGATCGCCATATCGACGTAGCGCTGGCGCACCCTGGCCTCGGGATCGGATAGGCCCTTCCACTTGTCCGGCAGTGGGTGCAGGCATTTGCCGATCATCCGCCAGTCCGCGGCGAGCAGCGAGAGTTCGCCGCGGCGACTGTGGCCGATCTGGCCGCTGACCTCGATGAGGTCACCGAGATCGAAGAATTCGCCGAATTCGGCGCTGCGCTCGGCACCGACCCGATCGCGATCGATGACCAGCTGGATATCGTCGGTCCAGTCCCGCAGTACCGCGAAGATCACGCCGCCGTAGTCGCGGATGCGCAGGAGCCGACCGCAGACCCGGACCGTGGTGCCGCGCGGTGAACGGCGAGCCGCCGCAACGGCATGCGTCGGGGGATAGGCCACCGGATAGGCGTCGACACCCGCGGCCGCGAGCCGGTCCAGCTTGTCCATGCGCACCCGCACCTGCTCCGGCCGGCGTGGCAGCTGTTCCACACCAACGGTGTCCGGCAGATCCGGCGGACTGCCATCGGCGTGTAGTCCGATAACGCCCACGGGCACCGCGCTGTGCAGACCGGTATGGGTGATGGTTTCGGGTTCCTTGCCGAAACGCGGCAGGAAGCCCTCGGCGAGCGCACTGGCCATGGCGACCCGGGGTAGTTGCCTGCGCTCCTCGAACAGGAAGAACCGGGGCACCCAGTGCGGCTGGTACTTCACATTCGACCGATACAGCGCCTCCAGCTGCCACCAGCGCGAAAAGAACAGCAGCACACCGCGCCACAGGCGCAGCACCGGACCCGCGCCGATGCGTCCGCCCTCCTCGAAGACCGAGCGGAACACGGCGAAGTTCAGCGAGACCTTGGTGATGCCATGCTGTTCGGAGGTCAGCGCGAGCTGGGAGATCATCAGCTCCATCACGCCATTGGGGCCGTGCGGATCGCGGCGCATCAGCTCGAGTGATGCACCCGTGCGACCCCACGGGACCAGCGACAACATGCCGAGGACGCGCCCCTGAGGGTTGACCGCCTCCACCAATAGGCAGTCGCCGTCCAGCGGATCGCCCAGCCGCCCCAACGCCATTGAGAAGCCGCGCTCGGTTTCGGTATCGCGCCATGCATCCGCGCGCGCGATCACCTGCCGGAATTCCTCGGCCGGGATATCGCGATGGCGGCGGATCCGAACGGTGATCCCGTGCTTGCGCAATCGGTTCCCGGCCTGACGGACCTGCTTCATCTCCGGACCGGCCATCGAGAAGGTTCTGGTGTCGAGAATGGCCTCATCACCGAGGCGCAGCGCCGAGAGTCCGGCGCGCCGGTACGCCGTCGCACCGAGTTCGCTCGCGCCCATCACCGCGGGCGCCCAGCCGAACTGGTCGGCCAGCTGCAGCCAGGCGTCGATCGCCTGCGGCCAAGCCTCGCGGATGCCGATCGGATCACCGCTGGCAAGGCAGACTCCGAGTTCGACACGGTAGGTGAGCGCCGCCTTGCCGCTGGGTGCGAACACCACCGCCTTATCGCGCCGAGTCGCGAAGTAGCCCAGCGAATCCTCGACATCGGAGCGCTCCAGCAGCCCGCGGATCGCCGATTCGTCGGTGCCGGTCATCGCATTGCCCGCCCGTTGCGAGCGCAGCAGGATGACCACCGCGGCCAACAGCGCGATGGCGCCGAAGAGGCCGAGCAGGAAGTTGACGAACGGACGCGGGTGGCCGTCGAAGTGTTCGTTGTCCACCAGCACCGCGGCGGTCACCCGATAGACCGACCACAGCGGCCGCTGCACGCCCTGCGGCAGCGAGCCGGGGAACAGTTCGACCAGACCCCAGCCGAGCAGACAGCCGATCGCGAGGCCACCGGCCAGTACGCCGAGCGCCTTCCAGCCCGCACCGCGGCGCACCTTGGTATAGAACTCGCGCCAGGACGCGAGCAGCACGCCGATCACGGCGATCTGCACCACCGCGGCCACCAGCGAGTTCGTATTGCCCTCGTCGGCGAACTCCAACACGTTCGCCAGGGCGTAGAGCGCGATATAGCCGAGCAGCAACCACCAGGCGATCCGCTTGCGGCTGGCCGTCGCCCCGGCGAGTAGGCCGACCACCAGCGCCCACACCAGGCTGGTGTCCGGTGCGTCGAAGTAGTACAGGTCGATATAGCGACGCGGCACATGCGTCAGATAGCGCAGTCCGGGCGAGAGGCTCCACAGGAAGCAGAGCACGGCGAACACACCGAGCATCAGACCCGCGATATGCGGGACCTCGCGCAGCCGTCCATGTCCGCGATGCGGAACCGGTGGTGCCGGTCTGCCCGAGGGCGGTTCGGTGTCGATGCGTTGCCCGGCGTGCGTGATTGTCACAGGACCAGTGTGTACGGTGCCGCAGTAGTGGTGCTCGAAGACCCGGGCATGTCGGTTATCGGCGTTTCATTCATGCGTGTCCTTTGTCGGGGCGGGGGTTGGCGTTTCGCTGGACACCCGCACGGAGTAAGGATGTATTCCATGTCCGAAGCAGTCGATGTGCCGATCGATGACGACGTCATTCGACTCGGCCAGTTCCTCAAGCTGGCCAATCTGATCGATTCCGGATCGGAGGCCAAGACCGTGATAGCCGCGGGGCTGGTCCGGGTGAACGAGGAGGTGGAACTACGTCGCGGACGGCAGCTGCATGTCGGCGACATTGTGGCCATCGCCGGTCACAAGGCCAGGGTCGCGGCGATCTAGGTCAACCCTCGGCGCGGACCACGATGCCGTCGTGGTCGCTATAGAGCATATCCCCGGGGATGAAAGTGACGCTGCCGAATTCGATCGGAATATCGCGGTCGCCGGAGCCGATCTGGGTGCTCTTGCGCGGGTTGGTGCCCAGTGCCTTGATGCCGATATCGAGCGTGCGCAGAACCGCTGAATCCCGCACCGCGCCGTTGACGATGACACCGGACCAGCCGTTGGCGACCCCGCGTCCCGCGATGATGTCGCCGACCAGTGCGGTGTGCACGCTCGCGCCGCCGTCCACCACGAGCACGCCGCCATTGCCTGGTTCACTCAACGTTTGCTTGACCAGCAGGTTGTCCTGGAAGCAGCTGATGGTGGTGATGCGCCCGGAGAACGCCGCGCGCCCGCCGAACTGGATGAACTGCGTGTCGCAGCTGCGGATTTCTGGGCCGATCTCGTCGGCGAGATCCGCGGTGGCAACGATGTTCTGCGATTCGGTCACGGGTGTCAGCTTAGAGTTCGGGCCGCAGTCGACTCCGAACGGACCATTCGGTCTGTCCGGGCGGCTGCTGGCTGACCTTTTCGAGCGTCCCGCAAGCAGTCCGCTAGCGGTGCCCGTAATGCATCTGGTACTTGATCCGCTCGGTTTCGCGCATCTTGTTGTGGTTGATCCACTCCTGATCGATGCCGTGTTGGGCCAGCCGGAACCGACGCCAGACGTAACTCAGCGACACCGTGAACACGACCAGCGGCACGATCATCATGATGATCATGCCGATCTTCAACCCCATCGGGCCGGGGAACAGCAACCACAGCGCGAAGAACGGGATGAACGGTACGAGGAAGCGGACGAGATAGCGCTCCATGGCCCCGTGCCCGACGAGGTCGTGGATGACCCACTCGTGCAGCTCCTCGGGGAGCTCGCGGCCGAGATCGTAGGCGATCCGTTGGCCTAATGTGGGGCGTTTCATATGCCCAGATGTGGGGCGGTTCATATGCCAAGGCTATGCCTGTGATATACGCCACCGCTACAGATTGATGGTAGGTCAGCGAAAAGTGACCACCGGGTTCGGCGAATATCCGGCAAGGGCGAAATCAGGCGCGACCGTGACGGCGTTCGTAGGCCAGACGCTCGGATTCCGCGCGCTTGCGCGAGGCGAAATCGGCCAGCGCCGGATCGAGGCCATGCTTGACCAGACGCGACCTGCGATAGACGTACATCAATGCCGCGGTGAAATAGATCAGCGGCAGGTACAGCAGCGCCATCATCGCGAAGCCCATCCACAGCGGCCCTGGTACCAGCAGAAATAGGCTCAGTACCGGAATCATCGGAATGAGGAACCGCATCAGATAACGCCGCGCCGCGCCTGGTCCGGTCAGATCCTCGAGCACCCACGCCGACATCGACTCCGGCAGCGTGCGCCCGCAGATATAGCCGATGCGCTGCGGCAGCGTCGGTGTCGTGCGTTCCGCCATGGTGCTAAGCATCCTCCGCCCGGGTGCACCCGGACAAGTTCGCCCACCCGCCGTCTGGACCCCCGGCAAATGCCTGCAGCGGTCGGTCAGCCTTGCCTGCTGGTGTGGAATTCGGCGATCTGGGTGGTCAGGTTGTGCGTGGAGTGCTTGACCGCGATCTTCACGAACGGCTCGATGGTCTTGCCGAGCACCTTTCCGGCGATACCGCCGGGCACCCGATAGTCGACGATCGCGTCGACGGTGCACAGATCGGGGCCCTTGTCGTGGAACAGGAAGGTCGACTCGATCTCGAAGCCCTTGATCGACTTCACCGCGATCGCGAAATTCTCCTCCCAGCGCACCACCTCGAGCCGCGAATGCAGCGAGGCGGGACCGAGTTTGATGACGCCGTCGAAGGTCGCGCCGACACCCTCCACCTGCTCGGTGCGCGGGGTGAAGTCGTGGACCTCGGTGATGAAACGCGACAGATTCCGGTAGTCGTTGACATACGCGAATGCGGTTTCGGCCGACGCCACACAGTCCTCGACGATCTTCACTTCGGTCATGGCCCAACTGTAACGGGTTGCTATCTGTGCGGCCGCACGTGCTTGCATTTGCAAGCGTCAGGCGGTGACCGCCAGCGTCGCCGCCAGACCGAATGCCACCGACATAACCACAACCTCGATGACCGCCCGCCGCAGCGAGGATTCGGCCAGCATCCGGTGGTTGGTCGCGAGCGGCACCCAGGTGCGCCGCCACCACCAGCCCAGCACCAGCAAACCGACCAGCACAAGGGTTTTCGCGAGCAGAATGCGGCCATAGCCGGTCGTCACGAACGGGGTGATCCCGCCGACGCGCACCAGTCCGTTCACAATGCCGGTCACCGCGACGATGCCGACCAGCGGCAATGCCACCGCCGAATACCGGGGCAGCGTCACTGCCCATTCACCGCGGGTACGCACCACCAGCGTGAGCGCGACCAGCAGCCCGAACCAGGCCGCCGCAGCCAGCGCATGCACCGCGGCGAGCACCGAACCGAAGGGTTGCTGCGACATATGTCCGGTGATCGGCCGCAGCGCCAGCGCCACCGCGGCGAACACCAGCACCAGATCGGCCGATGCGGTCTCGGGTCGTCGGAACGCCAGCGCCGCGTAGCAGGCGACCGCACCGCTGCCGATCAGCACCGCGATGCCGACCTGACCGCCGCTGATCTCGACCAGGAAGTTGCCGAACTGGGCGGCGGTGAGCTTGCCGACCGGCACGCCGACGACCGCGGCCGCCTCGAAGACCAGCACCGCGAATTCGGTGACGCACCAGATCCCGGCCAGTATCGCGAGCATTCGCCACGGCGGCCGCAGCCGATCGTGCAGCCTGGGTAGCGCGGCCAGCCCGAGCACGGTCGCACCGGCACAATCCGCGAGCACCCGGACGATGCTCGCGCTTTGGGCGGGAGCCGGGGTGGCCAGGATCAGGGCGAGTGCCACCCCGAGTATCCCGGCCGGGACGACCAGCAGTAACGCTTGCGCGTGCCCGCCGGTCGTGCCCTGTGCCTTGTTCACCCGTCTGCTCTTCTCACCGCTGCGGTTTCCGGCCCCTACCGCCGAACAGGGCGAACGCGAGACCACCGCCGAACAGGATGACGGCGCCGACAATGAAGACCCACAACGGAATTCCGTCGGAGTCGCCCTTATCGCCGGAACCGTTCTGGCTATTGGCCTTCGGTCCGGGCGTGCCACTGCCCGCCTTGGTGAGGGTGAAGGTCAGCTCGCCCTTGACCGGATGTCCGTCGGCCGAGGTGACCCGGTACCCGATCTTGTAGACGCCGGTCGGGCCGAGTTCGCCGACCGCGACGCTGACGGTGGGGCCATCCACCGTCGGGTCGCCCTTGGACCACAGGTTGCCGTCCGGGCCGACCACGGTCAGTGCCGGAAAGCTCGTCTGCAGCGGTTCGTTGAACGTGATGCTCACCCGCTCCGGACCGGTTTCGACACTCGCCCCATCGGCGGGCATGCTGCTGACCGGGGCCGAATGTGCCGCGGCCGTTCCGGCGGCGAGCGCGCCGGCGCCCACGAGGAGCAGACCGGCGACGAATCCGGCGATCAGACGGCGCGTGGCCTTGGTCGCGATGCCGCTCATGCCCGGCGTCCGCGAATCACATTGCCGAGACCGAGCGCGACGCCGAGCAGGCCGAGGGCGAGGCCGATGCCGCCCAGCCAGCGCGCGGTGTTGTCGGTGTCGTTCGACTTCTCGGTGGCGGCTTCGCTGTCGACGTGGTGGCCATCATGGCCCTCGCCGCCCTTGGCTGCGGCGAGGGTGAGCGTCGGCGCCGGGTGCTCGGGTTCGGAGCCGTCGGCACCCATCGGCTGATCCCATTTCACGACCTTGCCGTCGCTGTAGGTCTGGGTGGCCGGGAAGCTGAGCGTGTCCTGGGACGGCAGTGGGCCGACCGAGAGTACGAAGCGCTGGAACTGACCGGGGCCGACGCCGGGGGCGCCGGGATCGGCGGTCCAGGTGACCGAGGTGGCCTCGGCCTTGTCATTGCGGCCGACCTTGGAAGTCCAGCCGGGGATGGGTTCGGTGCGTGCGCTCTTGAGGTTGGGCAGGGTGACGGTCAGCGCGGTGGTGTTCGCGGTCTCCGATTCGGTCGGGACCTTGAAGGTGACCACCGAATACTGGCCCTGGGTGGCGCCCGGTGCGTCGGCGGTGACGTGTGCGGAGGCGGTACCGCCAGCGAGGAGAACCAGGCCGGCTGCGGTTGCGGCCGTGCAGGCGCGCGAGATCTGCGTGCGCATGGGTGAAGTGCTTTCTGTCCGAAGGGGTTTGGGTGTGGCGGGTCAGGCCGACACCGGTGGCGCGCGCGGACCGAACGCGCCCTTCGGTGGAAAGCGGTAGTGCCCGAGACCGGGATTCGGCCAGCGGATCGGGCCGGTGATCTCGGGCGGTGACCCGGCGGTCGACACCGCCCGAATGACGCTGGATGCCAAGGCATAGAGGCGCTCGGCCAACAGGATCAGCGCGACACAGCCGAGTGTCGCGATCAGGTGCGCCACCAGCATCCAGCCGGTGGGCAGAGAGGACCGAGCGAGATCTGTCGAGCTCGGATCGTGGGTATGGGAGTGGTCGATCAGTCCGGATAACACCGCATGTCCGGCGAGCTGGCCGAGCACGAGCGGACCGAGTACCGCGCCAGGGGCCGCAGCTGCACCGCTGTCGCGCCGCAATGACCTCGCACCGTAGGCCGCGGCCCAACCCGTCAGCGCCGAAACAACCAGCAGCAGTGCCGCCTCGGCCGAATCCGGAAATCCGCCGCCCGCGACACCGTGTGCCGCGATGGCGAGCGCCCCGACCGTGCCGCCGACCAGGCAGCCGCGCAGGCTGCCGGTGGACGGACCGGGACGCATCGCTGGCTCAGCTGACGCCGAGGCGCGCCAGCACGTCGGCCTCGATACCGGACAGCTCGTTCGAGATCGACGCGTGCACGGCGCGGCGGCGCGGCGCGGGCATCTGCTCGGCGGTTTGAATCGCGGCGGTCAGATTGCCGAGCCGGTCCTGGGTGGCCGCGACGAACTTCTGGGTCTCGCCCTTGTTCGCCTTGTCGCCGGGCTGTGCGCCGATCTTGTCAAGGGCGGCTTCGGTATTGGTGATCCTGGCCTGCAGGCGACCGCCGTGGCCGCTGAAATCACCGAGCTGTTCGACGCCGATGCCGAGCTGATGCGCCCGCCGGGTATCGATCTGGCCGCGGATGAAGGTCGCGGCGCGGTAGGCCAGCGGCGCGAGTACGGGCACGAGCACCCGGGCGACACCGAGGTATTTGCGGACCTGGCTCGCACTGAACGGATCCCGTTCGGCCTTGGCCGCCACCTTGAGTGCGGCCTTCTCCTCCGCCTGCAGGGTGGCGATCTGGGCCTTGGCGACCTTGCTTTGGGTGCGCGCCTCCGCGCGCCGGGCCTTGCGGTCGTTCCTGGCGCCGAGTCTTGCCTCCATGGCGGCCTTGTGCTTGAGGGCTTTCGCCTCTGCCCTGCGGCTCGGCCGCCGCTTGCGCTTCGTGAACAAACCCATCGAAGGCCCTCCGTCATGCTGGTTCACTGTGTCATTTTGCCGGGCCTACGGCACGGCGTGTTCGCGGCCCCCATATGTTTCGGGTCCGAGCCGTCGAGACTCGCGACTCGGTCGCATGCGCTTCGACGACTCGGACCCGAGACGGGCCGCGAACTCCTCGCTCGTAGGACTGGCTCCGAGCGTGCTCGAGTCGGCGTCGAATCGTTTGTCGGTCGATGCTTGTCTACCAGAGAAGCCGTCTGCGCACCGTCATGTCATGCGGCTCGCGGAGTTGTCAGGGGTCTGGACCATACTGCGTATGTGTATTCGGGCATCGGTGACCGCGACGGTCGCAATCACGAAGGCGGAGCCGACGAGCGGCAGGCCGAGGTGAGTGCGGTGCCGACACCCGCGGTGCCGACCGCATTTGTCGATGCCAGGGCATTGATCGGCTGCCGTCACCGACTGCATTTGAACGCGGCCCACCCCGAACTGCTGACCGAGGTGAGCGAGGATCCCGGGGTCCGCCAGCGCCGCGAGGCCGCGATGGCGCACCGCACGCGGGTCCGCGAGGCGCTGATCGCCGCCGATCCGGACAACTGGGTGGTGATCGATCCGACACTGCGCGCGGGCGAGCGGGCCGCGGCCACCATGCGCGCGTGTGCCGAAGGCGCACAACACATCTGGGGCGGATTGTTGCCGCAGGAACCGGATACCGGGCGTCGAGGCGGTTCGGAGATCCTGCTGCGCGATCTCGATCGCGGCGGCTATATCCCGGTGATCGTGGTCAACCACAAGGTGACCGACCCGCGTCAGCCCGAACCGGCCGACTTCCACCCGACCACCTCGGATCCGTATCACTGGGATCCGCAACCCGATCCCAGTCGCAAACTGCGCCAGCAGCCCCGCGACCAACAGCGCCTCGTGCATCTGTACCGCATGCTGCAGCGGCACGGTCTGGCCAGTCCGGCACTGGTCGGCGGCGTGATCGGCTACCACTTCGACCGCATCCTGGTGCATGATCTCGGCGCGCTGCTCGACGATTACGACCGGCGCTACGCCGATCGCATCGCGGTGGTGCGCGGGGAATTGCCGACCGTTCCCTCCAAGGTGCCCGAATGCCGCCAATGCCCGTGGTGGACGCGCGGGGCGCCCGCTGATGAGGCGCAGGTCGCTGGGCGCAGCTGCGAGGGCTGGCTGACCGAACATCGGGACGTCAGCCTGGTCGCGCCCGGCTCGCGCGCCGATGTGCTGCGCGGGCACGGGGTCGAAACCATCGACGATCTGGCCGCCTGGGTCGGTGACGATCCGGACGACTGGCAGCACGGCCCGTTCGACGAGGCGGTCGTCACCGCGCGGGCCTGGCTCGCTGGTGCGCCGCTGGTGCGCCGGGCCGAGCGGGTCTGGGTGCGCCGAGCCGATGTCGAGGTGGACGTCGATCTGGAGAGCTTCCAGGAGTACGGCGCCTACCTGTGGGGCACGCTGCTCGACGGCGTGTACCGCCCGTTCGTCACCTGGGATCCGCTGCCGACCGAGGACGAGGGGCGGTCCTTCGGCGAATTCTGGACCTGGCTGATGACCGTGCGCGCCGAGGCCATTGCGGCCGGGAAAACCTTTGCCGCCTACTGCTATTCGCGCACCGCCGAAGACAAATGGCTCTACGAATCGGCGCGCCGGTTCGCTGGTCGGCCGGGGGTGCCGACGGTTGATCAGGTGCGCGCGTTCGTCGATGGACCGCAGTGGGTGGATATGTTCCAGGCCGTCACCGACCAGTTCATCTGCCCGAATGGCAAGGGGCTCAAGAAGATCGCGCCGGTGGCCGGATTCTCCTGGCGCGATCCCGAGGCGGGCGGCGAGGCGTCGATGAGCTGGTATCGGCTGGCCGTCGGCTACGAGGGCGAACCCGACCTGAGCCAGCGCACCCGGCTGCTCGAATACAACGAGGACGATGTCCGCGCCACCATGGTGCTGCGCGAATGGATGAAGCCGCGCCAGCCGGGGCCGCACAGCGCCGATCGCGAGGTTCCTGGCCTGGCCGATTTCAAAAGTCGTACTATCGCGACGTGACTGAGCACGTCGAACAACTCGAGTTTCAGGCAGAAACCCATCAGCTGCTCGAGCTGATGATCCATTCGGTCTACTCCAATAAGGACACGTTCCTGCGGGAGCTCATCTCGAACTCCTCCGACGCGCTGGACAAGCTGCGGCTGGAGTCCTTCCGCGATAAGGATCTGCACGTCGACACCTCCGATCTGCACATCGAGCTGGAGGTCGACAAGGACAACCGGATCCTGACGGTCCGGGATAACGGCATCGGCATGTCCCGCGCCGAGGTGGTCGATCTCATCGGCACACTGGCCAAATCCGGTACCGCCGAGCTGCGCAAAAAGCTGAACGAGGCCAAGTCCGAGGCGGCCGCCGAGGAGCTGATCGGCCAGTTCGGCATCGGCTTCTACTCGACCTTCATGGTCGCCGACAAGGTCACCTTGACCACCCGCAAGGCGGGCGAGACCGAGGGCACCCGCTGGGAGTCCGAGGGCCAGTCGACCTACACCATCGAAACCATCGATGACGGTCCACCGGGCACCTCGGTATCGCTGCACCTCAAGCCTGCCGACGAGGAAGATCATCTCTTCGACTACACGCTGGAGTGGAAGCTCCGCGAAATCGTCAAGAAGTACTCCGACTTCATCGCCTGGCCGATCCGCATGCAGGTGGAGCGGACCGTCACCGAGGGTGAGGGCGAGGAGAAGACCGAGAAGACGATTCTCGAGGAGCAGACCCTCAACTCCATGAAGGCGCTGTGGACCCGCCCCAAGAGCGAGGTCAGCGACGAGGAGTACAAGGAGTTCTACAAGCACGTCAGCCACGGCTGGGACGATCCGCTGGAGATCATCCCGATGAAGGCCGAGGGCACCTTCGAATATCAGGCGCTGCTGTTCATTCCGTCACACGCACCGTTCGATCTGTTCACCCGCGAGCACAAGCGCGGTGTGCAGCTCTACGTCAAGCGGGTGTTCATCATGGACAACTGCGAGGAGCTGATGCCGGAGTATCTGCGCTTCGTCAAGGGTGTAGTGGATGCGCAGGACCTGTCGCTCAATGTGTCCCGGGAAATCCTGCAGCAGGACCGGCAGATCCAGATGATCCGCAAGCGTCTGGTGAAGAAGGTGCTGTCCACGGTCAAGGATCTGCAGGGTGCCGAGGATCAGGAGAAGTACCAGACGTTCTGGAAGGAGTTCGGCCGCGTCCTCAAGGAGGGGCTGCTCTCGGACTTCGACAATCGCGAGACGCTGCTGCAGGTTTCGTCGTTCGCCTCGACCAATTCCGACGAGGAGTTGACGACGCTCGCGCAGTACGTCGAGCGCATGAAGGACGGCCAGGACGCCATCTACTACATGACCGGCGAGACCCGTCAGCAGATCGAAAGCTCCCCGCATATGGAGGCTTTCAAGGCCAAGGGCCGCGAGGTGCTGATTCTGACCGATCCGGTCGACGAGATGTGGGTCGGCTCGGTGACCGAATTCGACGGCAAGCCGTTCCAGTCCATCGCCAAGGGCGAGGTCGATCTGGAGACCGAGGAGGAGAAGAAGGCCACCGAGTCGCTGCGCGAACAGCAGGACAAGGACTTCGCCGAGGTGCTCACCTGGCTCGGCAAGACGCTGGACACTGTCAAGGAGGTGCGCCTGACCAACCGGCTCACCACCTCGCCCGCCTGCCTCGTCGGTGATGTCTTCGACTTCACCCCGATGCTGGAGCGCATGTACCGCGCGTCCGGGCAGCTGGTGCCCGAGACCAAGCGGATCCTCGAGCTCAACCCGACTCATCCGCTGGTCACCGGTCTGCGCGACGCCTACGACACGCGCAAGCAGGACGCCGACGCGGGTAAGGTCCCCGAGCTCACCGAAACCGCCGAATTGCTCTATGGCACAGCGGTTCTGGCCGAGGGCGGGGAGCTGAAGGATCCGGCCCGATTCGCACAGATCCTCACCGAGCGGCTCACCCGCACGCTCTGAGTAGTTTCATCGCTGCCGCACTGGCCGCCTCACACCTTGTGTGAGGCGGCCATTTGCTTATGCGACAGCTTCTGCTGGGGTGGCAGTGCCGATGCGATTGCCAAGGGCTAGCTGATTTTCGGATCAGCACCTCCTGCCGTATCTATAAGGGCACCCGAAACTCAACCATTGGAGCGCCAAACTTATTGTGCGCATTGCGATTTCGATTACAACGGTTTGCCGCGGGCGCGGTCGCGGGGGTAGAGTCGGTGCCAGCGAAGGGGAGTAGCCCGCAATTGCGCTGTCGACATACTGGTCCGTCACCTCATGAGGGCGTGGATCCGGCAGCGTGAACCGGCGTAGATCCGGTGGGCGAGACCTTCGGCCGAGACAACCATTTCGTTGTCGGCCGGAGGCGTACCCGATCTCCTGGCCGACAGGCCGGAGACCCGGGAGTACACACCACATGATCGCCACGATCCTGCTGAGCGTCGGAATAGTCTTTCTCGCCGAGTTGGGTGATAAGTCCCAGCTCATGGCGTTGACGTTCGCGCTGCGCTACCGCTGGTGGGTGGTGCTCGGCGCCATCGCGACCGCGACCGCGACGGTGCATCTGATCTCCGTCGGCGTCGGCTATTTCCTCGGTGCCGCATTGCCGACCCGCGCCATCGCACTGGTGGCCGCCATCACCTTCCTGGCCGTCGGCCTGTGGACCCTGCGCGAGCATTTCGGCGGCGATGACGCCCACGACGCCGACCCGAAGCCGCCGCGCACGAATACCGCCCCGTACTTCGTGGTGCTCTCCGCATTCCTGCTCGCCGAACTCGGCGACCGAACCATGTTCGCCACCGCCGCACTGGCCACCGACAACAGCTGGATCGGTGTCTGGATCGGCTCCACCATCGGCATGGTGGCCGCCGACGCCCTTGCCATCGCCGTCGGCATCCTGGTCGGCAAACACCTTCCGGAACATGTCATCGGCATCGGCTCCGGCCTGCTGTTCCTTTACTTCGGTACCGCGAGCCTGCTCGCCGCGGCCATCCCCGGCATCGGCGTGCTCACCGGCGGCGCATTCGCCATCCTTGCCCCGGCCGCCGCAGGTGCTGCCCTGCTGATCCGAGCACGGCTTGCACGCCGCACCGAACTTGTTCCGGACCGGCCAGCGGCCGAGCCCGCCGAGGAGATGCACTGACCGATCGTCCCCGTCTGCTGCCGCCCGGCCGCACGGTGCCGCACCCGTATTTGCTCCACCGGTAGCCGTCGAGTCGCAAGTGCCGATGCACTGCGGTCCGGCTGCCGCTGCTGGTCTCGACGTCGCGGTGTCGGTGTCGGGCGATGGCCCCGACCTGCGGTCCCCGATCGCAGGCGGCGACCTCGGTGAATCGGCGGGCGTGCCACCGGCGGCGGCGCTGTTCGGTGGCCCGGGCGATGCATTGGGCATGCACCGTTGCGGCAGGCACCTCGGATCGCGCTGTCGAGCAACCCGCTAACCGTGATGCGCTGACATCCGATCGTGGCGCACCTTGGATCGCGCCATCAGCGGCGCCAGCTCGCCGCTGCGCTGCGAGCGCTCAGGCACGCACCGCAGAGTGCGACATCGCCTCGCCGTACAGATCGCCGCTGCGGCGCAGCAGGTCCAACAGCGGTTCCCGGAGAGCCCGAAGTCCGGCCAGATCATCGACGGCGATGCGTGCGGTGACCATCGCGCTGACCGCGGCGGCCAGGGTCTGGCAGGCGAAGTGCTGCTGTTCGGTGCGGGCGTCGAGGACATCGGCGATCATCGTGACGAAGGATTCCTGCAGCTCGGCGCGCCGGGCGACCGCCTTCGAACCCACCGCGTATACCTCGACGAGATAGAGCCGGGCGTATGCGGGTTCGGCGATCAGCCCATCGAAATACGCCTCCAGGATCCGGCCCAACCGGTCCGGATCGGCCGGGTCCGCGGTCTCGGCATCGGATTCCGGCCCACTGATGGCATCGGCGATATTGGCGATCAGCAGCTCGACGGCCCGCTCGTAGGCGGCCTCGAAGCAGTCCTCCTTGGAACGGAATTGCTCGTAGAAGGTCTCCCGCGACACCCCGGCCCGCTTCAGGATGGCCGCGACCGAGGTCCCGACGTATCCGTTCTCAACCATGGCCTCGGCCATCGCGCTCAGGATCCGCTCGCGCTGCGAGGCGATCACCTCCTCCCTCGGCAGGCCGTGTCTGCCCCGGGGGAGTTGGCGGGCGCTGCTGGCGGATGGGGGCATGCGGTGGCTCCGATGGTCGGTCGTACGGTGTCCGGCTATGCCGGTCGGTCCATTTTGCGGGGGCGGGCCGGTTGGTCGGTGGTGAACGGCGCCTCTTCGGTACGCGCGATCTCCAATGCCCGCGCCACTCCGCGACGCAGCGAGATATCGATGACGCGCTGCGCGATCGGCCGGAAGGGCAGCGCCACCGCCACCCACCACGGCGAAACGACCTGACGTTTCCGTCGCGCGATGGCGCGCTCGACCGCATCGATCGCGGGACCGAGTGGCGCCACCCCCGAGACCGTCGACCGGCCGAGGATGGCCCGCGCGGCGGCGGTACCGAAACCGCGCGAGGTCATATCGGTATCGAGTTCGGCGAAATACGCGACCCCGACCTTGGCCCCGGTATGCCTGATCTCATGGCGCAACGTATTGCCGAGCGCCTCCACACCGGCCTTCGACGCGCTGTACGCCCCGACCAGCGGCAGATTCACCGCGGCCGCCAGCGACGAGACGACCAGCGCGTATCCGTTCGGATGGCAGATGTGCGGTCCCGCCGCGCGCAGCGTGTAGTAGACCCCGAGCACATTGACCGCCAGCGTCTCCTCCATGACCTGCGGATCCCCGCCGAGCAGTGCCAATTGCTTCGCCACCCCGGCGTTTGCCACCACCACATCCAGTCCGCCGAGCTCGCTGACCAGCGTGTTCACCACCCGCTCGACCTGCAGGTGATCGGCGATATCGCAATACCGCCAGGGTGCGTCTCCGCATTCGTGCGCCACCTCGGCGAGTAGGTCGGCCTCCAGGCCGAGTAGGGCGACCTTGGCCCCTTTCGCGTGCAACTGGCGTGCCAATGCGGCACCGATACCGCGCGCCGCTCCAGTGATCAGAATCCGGCGCCCGGCCACGGACGCGGCGGAAAACAGCTTCATACCAGCGACGATACCAGCTGTGAACAGATATGTTCGCAAATAATTTTCTGTCTATTCGACCACGTTGTGCGCGGTGGGCTCCGAGTGTCAGGGAGCCGTGATCGGGCTCTCACATAGGACCCGTTAGGGTGCAAATTGACGAAGGGCCAACTGGCTGTCACGAACGAGAGGACCATCGTGGAGATTTCGGGTTCCGCCGCCATCATCACCGGAGGCGCATCCGGCCTCGGCGCCGCCACTGCCAAGCGTTTCGCCGATCTCGGCGCAACCGTCTTCGGACTCGATGTACCCCAATCCATCGAGCGGGCCGGGGACAGTGTGCCCGACGGCGTCACCCTGATCCCGGCCGACGTCACCAGCAACGACGAGGTCTCCGCCGCGGTCGCGAAGGTCGTGGAATCCGGTGTGCCGCTGCGCATCGTGGTGAACTGCGCCGGTGTCGGCTGGGCCGGACGCATCCTGTCCAAGAACGGCCCGCACGATCTGGAGCTGTTCCGCACAGTCATCACCGTCAACCTGCTCGGCACCTTCAATGTCATGCGCCTGGCCGCCGATGCGATCGCCAAGACCGACACCGTCGATGAATACGGCCAGCGCGGCGTCATCATCAACACCGCCTCGGTCGCCGCGTTCGAGGGCCAGATCGGCCAGATCGCGTACTCGGCCTCCAAGGGTGGCGTCCACGGCATGACCGTCCCGGCCGCGCGCGACCTGGCGCAGTTCGGCATCCGCGTGAACACCATCGCCCCCGGCATCATCGACACCCCGATGCTCGCCGGTGTCACCGAGGAGTACCGCAAGGGCCTCGAGGCCGGTGTGCCCTTCCCGTCCCGCCTCGGCCGCCCCGACGAGTACGCCCAGCTGTCGCAGTACATCGTCGAGCACGACTACCTGAACGGCGAAACCATCCGCATGGATGGCGCCCTGCGCATGGCCCCCCGTTAACTGCCTGCGCCGCAAGGCAACCACGCCCCGCCATCCGTCTGCATGGCGGGGCGTTTGTCATGACCGACTGAGCACCAGATCCGACAGCCCGGGAAACCGCGCGTCCAGATCACCCCGGCGCTGCGAGATCTCCTGCCGGCCAAGGCGACCGATGTCAAGGTGCGCGAGATCGCGAACTGCGGTCACCACCTTGCCGAAGAGCAGCCCGAGGCAGTTGTCGCCGCGCTCACCGATTCCTCGGCTGAGCAGGGGGTTACCGGTTCGGTTTGTGGCCGATGCCGAGGAATGCCGTAGTGGACAGGGGCATATTCGGGCGGTAGTGCTCGGCGAGGTAGGCGCGCATGATCTCGGCTCGTTCGGCCCACACCTGCTCTCCGACGGTGCGCCGCATCAGCACCAGCGGCGCGCTGCTGCGCATCATGGTTTCCCACATCTCGTCGGAGCTGGCGAAAACGAGTGCGCTGGTATGCCGTTGGATGCTCACCCCGGCGAAGCCCGCGGTCTGCATCTCGGTGGCGAAGACCTCCGGATTCTCCAGGTTGAGGAAGTTGGGCTGGGGCTCCTGGATGGACGGGTCGGCGGCGGCGAACGCCCCGAACATCAGTCGCATGAGTGGCGATTCGGCCACCGGCGCCCAGCTCGACACCACGGCGATGGCGCCAGGGCGCAGCACTCGGAACAATTCGGCGAAACCCTTGGCCCGATCCGGAAAGAACATCAGCCCGAACATCGAGAAGCCCGCGTCGAATTGATCATCGTCGAAGGGCAGCGCCTGTCCATCGCCGACGCTCACCTCGATATTGGTCAGCCCCGCCGCCCGCGCGTCCTCGGCGAGTCGCTCGAGCATCGGCTCCGAGAAGTCGATGGCAGTTACCCGAGCCACCCGTTCGGCGGCAGGCAGGCTCAGTGTGCCCGGCCCCGCGGCGACGTCCACCACATGCGAATCCGCCGACAGACCCGCGAGTTCGAGTGCGTGCGCGGAGAAGGGCGCCATGATCGACGGGCCGAATTCAGCGTATCCGTCGGCAACGAGATCCCAGGGTTCAGCGGCGGCAAGCGGGTTTCCAGACATCTGCTGACAATCCTTTCGACGGTCCAAGGCTAAACCGTGCCGCACCCCGCGGACCCACCAACACGGGCGAATCTCGCTGCGCGCGAAGCGGATCAGATCTTGCGTTCGAAGGTGATCAGGTGGTGGCCCGGTCCGTTGTAGTCGCGCACCGGGCCGGTGACCGTGAAACCGAGGTGTCGATGGAAGCCGATCGACGCGTCGTTGCCGGGCGAGGTGATCGCCTTCACGATGTGCCGGTCGTTCGCCCGGGCGATCGCGAAGAACCGTTCGTACAGTTCGCGAGCCAGGCCGCTCTTGCGCGACTGCGGATCAACGCCGACGAAATGGATGTAGGCCTCATCGGATTCGGACGGCGAGAGGAAGCCGATCAGAAATCCGGCCAGCCAATCGGTCGGTTCCCGCATCCGCGTCACCGGAACCTCGGCGACCAGGCTGGTTCGATGGAAATGATCGAGGAACAACCTCGGCAGGTGGGATAGCACAGAGCGCCCCCACCAGTCATCGATGACGGTTGCGATGGCGTCATAGTCATCGGCACGGGCGGCCCGGATCACCGGCCCGTTCACTTTCTGCACACTATTCATTGTGCGCAATTGCTCGCATTGCGTGGTGTTGGCCTTATCACGCTCCGCCCTCCGCGAATCCAGCGCATTCCGATGCGCGTAGGCGCCACCGCCGCTTCGGCGATCGCCTTGGTGACGAGATGCCCGATGGCGGTGACCACGAAGACGACCGCAATGCGGATCGGCGCCCAGGACCAGGTCAGTGCGAGCATCATGCATTCGAAGGGCGGCTGGACCACCGGTTCCCAACTGTCGAAACCCAGCGGCCGAGGAAGACGCCGACCGCGCACAGTGCATGCAAGCCGAAGGTCTCATCGGTGTGCGCCAGGCGGCGCGACCGATGCGGTCCAGGTAGCGGCCCAACTCCGCGAGCGCCAGATAGTAATCCGCCGCAGCCCACCACATCTCGACAGATCCGCCACAGGATCTCTACAAGTGGGGAGTCGGTGCCGCCTATGCGGCGAGCAGCATGGCCAGCACCGCGGTGTCGGGATCGCTGATCGGGTCCAGACCGACCCGGCTGACCAGGGAGGTGACGGTGCCGTCGGATTCCGCCTCGGCCCAGGCGGCGCGATGCTCGAGTCCCAGGTGCGGGACGCCGGGCAGCAGCACACAGCCCGATGCCGCGCCCACGCATTCCGGCAGTGACGGCCTGGTCTCCGAGGGCGGATGCAGCATCAGCAGGGCCGCTGGCACGTGGTCGGCGAAACGACCCGGTGCCAGCGCCTGCTCACCGAGCACCGGTCCCTCGGCGAGGACCAGGCCGACGGTGCCGGGCGCCGGATCATCCGGCAGCTCCTCGCGCACGCCGAAGACGGTCGAGGTGGTCAGCAATCCGGGAAATGATGCCACCCGCACGGCGAGCACCAGCACCTGCGCCCATTCCTTGGTGGTATCGGGCCAGCGGCCGGATATGACGAACCCCCGCAGCGATCCGCGGGCATGGAACGGCGTGATGCCGATGGGTCCATTCGTATGCATGATGCCTCCCGTCATGGAACCGGGGGCGGCGTTGCCCGTCCTCGAACTGTGGATTCCCGAGAATGCGCCAATACTCACCTGGCACACAAGTACCAAAGAGTGCTAGTGCTTCTGGCCGGGGCCGCGAGCGGCGCATGCTCGACTCGCTTCGCTCGAAACCTGAGGTACGCCGATGCGCTGAATCACGAGGCATCGAACGTCTCAGCGTTGAGCCGAGGCCGAGCCACAAAACACAATCGGGCCCGCGAACCGGTCGCCTCGGATGGCGGGTTCGCGGGCCCGAAGGTGAGCTGACTCAGCCGAAGATGAGGCCCTTGGCCTGGCCGATGGCGCGGGCGAAGCGCTCCTGCACGTCTTCCCAGTTGACGACGTTCCAGAACGCGGTGACGTAGTCCGCCTTGACGTTCTTGTACTGCAGGTAGAAGGCGTGCTCCCACATGTCGACCTGCAGCAGCGGGATGATGCCGAGCGGCACGTTGGCCTGCTGGTCGTAGAGCTGGAAGGTCAGCAGCTTCTGGCCGAGGGTGTCATAGCCGAGCACCGCCCAGCCGGAGCCCTGCAGGCCGTTGGCCGCGGCGGTGAACTGCGCGCGGAACTTGTCGAACGAACCGAACTGGTCGTCGATCGCGGCGGCCAGCTCACCGGTCGGCTTGTCGCCACCGTTGGGGGAGAGGTTCTTCCACCAGATCGAGTGGTTGACGTGTCCGCCCAGGTGGAAGGCCAGGTTCTTCTCGTTCAGGAAGATGGCGGCGTGGTCGCCCGCCTCGCGCGCGGCCTCGAGCTTCTCCAGGGCCGCGTTGACGCCCGCGACGTAGGCAGCGTGGTGCTTGGAATGATGAATCTCATTGATCTGCCCGGAGATGTGGGGCTCCAGGGCGCTGTAGTCGTAATCCAGATCTGGCAACGTGTACTCAGCCACGATGTCCCTTCCTAATGTCGGGCCGGGTGCGCCCTCGTCGTCGAGCACATCCAACCATCATTCGTACACCCGATGGGTTCCAACCTCACCCTGTGCCCCCTCATTCCGGTTGCCTTCGCAACGACCGGTTTTCGTGAGCACATGGGTAATTCGTCGGAATGGGTTAACTCTGCCATCTACCCCACCGGTGGTCCGGTATAGACCTGATGGGGTACCAAACTCATCGGCCAAGAGATTCGGGGAGGCGGACTAGCATCGAACCATGTCGTGGTACGACGAACTGGTCGGACGCTTCCGTCTACCCGAGCCGGTCATGGTTACGCCGGCGCAGGCCTTGCCCGGCCGCCCCGACCCAATCTCGGTGCCGGATATCCATTATGTGAACGGTCACCCGATCCATCCGCCATTTCCGGAAGACCTGCAGGTCGCGGTGCTGGCGATGGGCTGCTTCTGGGGTGCGGAGCAAGAATTCTGGCGACTTGACGGCGTGTACACGACCGCGGTCGGCTATGTCGGCGGGTACACGCCGAATCCGACCTACGAACAGGTGTGCAGCGGGCGAACCGGCCACACCGAATCGGTGCTGATCGTCTTCGATCCGGCGGTCATCGACTACGGCGCCGTGCTGCAGCAATTCTGGGAGAACCACGACCCGACCCAGGGCATGCGGCAGGGCAATGACCGCGGTACCCAGTACCGCTCGGCGATCTTCACCGTCGATCCGGCGCAGGCACAGCTCGCACACCGCACCGCACAGGTCTACGGCGAGCGACTCGCCGCGGTCGGCTACGGCGAAATCACCACCGAGATTACGGATCTGCCCGGACTGGGTGCGACCGATCCGCGGCACGCGCTGCCCGGGTTCTATTACGCCGAGAGCTACCACCAGCAGTACCTCGCCAAGAATCCGGGCGGCTATTGCCCGGTGCATGCCACCGGTGTCACCTGTCCGGTCGGTTCGGGGGCCTGAAATACGACCGCACACCCGGTGACCGGGTGTGCGGTAGGCGATTTCGACGATGTTTACAGCTGCGGCACGATTCCGGGCCGCATGGTCCGCGGATCGCCGGCGTCATGCGCCTGCCACCAGCGCACCCCTCCCGCGATGAACTGCGCCACCGGGATCTCGGTGCCGTTCGCGTCGTGAATCGTCATGCTGTCGAACCAGACTCGTACGTCGAGTTCGCGCGGATCGATGCCCTCCTCCTGGGAGAACTCCAGCACATGCGCGGAGGCGTGCGAGTCGATCTTGGTGTCGAAGCTGAGCAGTTCACTCCAGTGCACCCAGCTGCTGTCGTCCAGATCGATGAATTCCCAGCCGTGTAGCCGTCCGCCGCCGAAGCTGCGGATGGCCTTGTCCAGGCCGTCCAGTTGCAGCGGCAGCACGGTGGGGGCCAGATCGTCCCAATGCTGAGTGCGCAGCGAGGCCGCGACCCGGCTGACCCCGGTGAACGTCAGCTTCACGCGATAGTCCTGCGGTGCGGGTCCTTCGACCGGAAGCGTAAGAACCTCCAGATCCAGACTCAGCTGTGCGTTTTCGGTATCGACCTGCAGCCCTAGGCATGCGGCCTCGGAGAGTGCGGTGTCGAGTTCGGTCGTATCCATTCCGTCGAGAAGCCCCCTGCTCACATCCATGCACCCAGGCTACCGACACCACCTGCGGGAACCCGGTATTTCAGTTTTTCGTCGGTGTTCTCGTTTTTACGGAACCGATCGGCGATCAGCGGCGTCCAAGTAGATATCGGGACTGCACAGCCTCAGTTCCCGAAGCCGCGGCGAATGACCGCTCCGGGATGGCAAGGAGGGGAGTCTCGGATCGGTCGTTCGTACCGCCAGCGCGCGTCTTCGGATCGCCCGGAAGAGCGTCGAGCGGACTATCAGCAACCTGGAATTGTGGCGTCATCGATCCGCTGATAGTCGCATCGACCCTCGTAGAACCAATTCTCCCAACATTTTCTTGATAGCTAAAGGCCTGTGATTCGTGTGCTATTCGATAGCTGAGGCCTGTGGATCAAGTTGTGGATTATGTGGATAACTTCGACCGAGGATATGCACAAGCGGCCCCGGAGCGGGCGTCGAACCGGATCCGGAAGCACAGAACATACCTGAGGTAACGTGCCGATGTCGAGGCCGTGAAGTGCCCCGTCCATCCCCCGCGCAGCGGGCCCGGAACTCCCCCGCGGTGCGCCACCCATGGCAGGATCGAAGCGTGACGAGCCCCGAAGTGTCGTCGGTGCCGGTGGAAGCCGTGCCGGGCGAATTCGATCAGACCGAGCAGGTCGCCGCGGACATGCCGCGGGCGATCCTGCTCGATGTGCGCGAAGACGACGAATGGGACCTCGGGCACGCGCCGGGAGCGATCCATATCCCGATGGTCGATGTGCCCGCGCGAGTCGACGAGCTGGATTACGACGCCCAGCTC
The DNA here is from genome assembly GCF_053602975.1 of Nocardia sp. NPDC004278. Classification (NCBI taxonomy): domain Bacteria; kingdom Bacillati; phylum Actinomycetota; class Actinomycetes; order Mycobacteriales; family Nocardiaceae; genus Nocardia; species Nocardia sp. NPDC004278. The sequence continues at coordinate 356,279 of NZ_JBSGEQ010000006.1, read as the reverse complement.
TATGTGGTCTGCCGACAGGGCGGCCGCTCCTTCGAGGTGGTCAAGTACTTGACATACATCGGATATGAGGCGATCAACGTCAGCGGCGGCATGGTGGCCTGGCAGCGGGCGGGCCGTCCGCTGGTCGCGGACGGCGATCACCAGGCAAAGATTTACTGAGGCGAGAGAGTAAGGGGCGCCATGAGTACGGTGGTACAACCTTGTGCGCGCTGTGGCGCGCGCTGGGCCGTGCAGACGACCCCGATGCACTGGTGCCCGCGCTGCCGTGGCGTGCTGTTGTCACCGGCGCCCATCGATGCACCCGCCGAGCGGCGTAACTACCGCTGGGTGGCACGCCGCCCCGATCAGCGCATCCGCAGGCCGAGCTCGAGCCGGCCGCGGCCGTCCCTGGAAACTCCGCGGTATCAGCAGATTCCGCGCTGGGGTCTGGTGGATCCGCCGGTCGAATCCGCCGCCGAGGTCCAGCGGCCGTTGGACCGGTTGACGAACCGGGCCGGTGCGCTGCTCATCGCAACCGCGGGGGTATTCGCGGTCGCCGCCTGCGCCGAACTCGGGCGCTACCTGATTCTGCTGCGCAACCGCACCCGGTTGATCCCGTCGCTGCTGCTGCACTTCTCCGATGTGATGGTGTGGCTGTCCGCATTGGTCGGCCTGGTGCTCGGATTGGTCTGCGCGCTCGCGCTGCTCGGCTGGTTGATCGAGGCGCGTCGAACCGCCTTCGCCGAGGCCGGACGGCGTGACCCGCGGTCGGTCCGGATGCTCGCGCTCGGCTGTCTGATTCCGGTGGTGAATCTGTTGTGGCCCGGCGTTTTCCTCACCGAGCTGGTCACCGTGCGCGCCGATCCCCGGGCGCTGCGGGCCGTGCGCATCTGGTGGCTCGGATGGCTGCTCGGCGCGGTGTGTACGGTGGCGGCGCTGCTGTGGCGGACCGCGGATACCCTGCAGGCCAAGGCGGATGGTGTGCTGTTCGCCGCGTTCACCGATCTCGCCGCCGCGGCGGTCGCGGTGCTCACCCTCTGGGTGCAGCGGTCGATCACCGGTCGTGATCTGTTCGGCCGCACCAGGATCGCGCGCCGGTGGGTGATGGCGGTCGACCCCGTGGTGCCGGTGATCGAACCCGTGCAGCCGGGTGGCGCCGTGAAAGAGCAAGCCGCCGAGCCGGTGGACATGCCCGAGACAACTACACCGCACCGTGAGCACGAGGAGGTTTTGGCCAAGTGAGCCAGGGCAGTCGCGCACCGTTCGTCGTCGCGCACCGGGGAGCCTCGGCGGCGCGCCCGGAACATACGCTCGCCGCCTACGAGCTGGCGCTACAGGAGGGCGCCGATGGCGTGGAGTGTGATGTCCGGTTGACCAGGGACGGGCACCTGGTCTGCGTGCACGACCGCACCGTCGACCGGACCTCATCGGGCACCGGACTGGTCAGCGAGTTGACCCTCGATGAGCTCAAGGGCCTCGATTTCGGCGCGGCGGGCGAACCGGCTTCGGTGCTCACTCTCAGCGAATTGATCGAGCTGGTCCTGGATTGGCGCAGCAGGCCGACCAAGCTGTTCATCGAGACCAAGCATCCGGTGCGCTACGGCGCGCTGGTGGAGAACAAGCTGCTCGCCGAACTCCAACGCTTCGGCATCGCCACCCCCGCCTCCGCCGATCACTCCCGCGCGGTGGTCATGTCCTTCGCGGCGACCGCGGTCTGGCGGATCCGCCGTTCCGCGCCGCTGCTGCCGACGGTGCTACTCGGCGAATCATCGCGCTACCTGGGCGGCGGCGCCGCGACCACGGTCGGTGCCACCGCCGTCGGCCCCTCGGTGAAAACCCTGCGCGAGCATCCGGACCTGGTCGACAAGGCCGCCGCGGCGGGGCGCGCCACCTACTGCTGGACCGTCGACGACCCCGACGATGTGCGCCTGTGCGCCGATCTCGGCGTCAGCTGGGTCGCCACCAACCACCCGGCCCGCACCAAGGCGCTGCTGGCGGCCGCCTGAGTCGAATTGCTTCGGCCGCATAGCTTTTCGTGGCAGCGCAGCCACTCGCAGAGCGATTCTCACCAGCGACCGTTCGCGGCCGGGCATAAGCACGGTCATCGATTCGGTCGCGCGAAGTCATGGCTATTTAAGGCAGCCGAGTCGTCGAAGCATCGGGTGCGGCGAAGACGCAGCGCGTAGCGCAGCAAATGACTCAGAGCGGCGCGCGGCACATATCGATCCGCACCATGTAGTTTGACCTGCCGTGGGTAAAAGCAAGCGCAATAGTCCGAAGCCCGGAGGGAACCGGGCCCAGCGTCTCGCCGAGCGGCGGGCCACCCTGGAACAGCAGGCGGCGCAGGCCGTCACGCGTCCGTTCCAGGGGCTGGCCGCGGAATGCGATCTCGTGGCGCTGCGCGAGTTCGTGCCGTCGGCGACCGCGACATTGAAGCTATCGGCCGATATCGCGGCGGAGCGTTCCGTCGTGCTCGCCACGGTGCTGCCGGGCGCGGTCGCCGCATTGGTGCGGGCGGGCGAGCCGCCGACCGGGTATGTCGCCGCGCAGGTGCAGTTCCAGGGTGTGGATCCGGCCGCCGACCTCGCGGCCGCCATCCTCTGGACGCAGTCCGCTGAACCGGGCGAATCGCTGACCGCGGCCGAAAGTGTTGCGGGCGGACCGCGATTGGCCGATGTGATCGACCCGGACGCGGCATTGGAGCTGACCGTGCACCAGGACTTCGACTGGTGGGTGCCCGAGGGCGTACAGCCCGATCCGCAGGTCGCCGCGACCATCGAACAGGCCAAGCAGGCGATCATGCCCTCGGCGCGACTGGATCTCGGTCCGGATGCCATTGGTGCCGCCTGGTGGGTCGACGCGGGTGAGAAGGCGCATGTGCGCTGGGTTCGTCCGGAGCATGAGGACGATCTGATGCTGGCGCTGGCCCGGCTGCACGCCGCGGGTGGATTGCAGCTGGGCGAGGGTTCGCGTTTCGCGGGTTCGTTCCGCACGCACGGCCTGCTGGTGCCGGTTTTCGATCTGGACCCGGAGTTGCATGCCAGCGAATGGACCAAACCTGCGATCGAGTTCGGTGACCGACTGGTGGCGGCGCTGGCCGATACCGCTCCGCTCTCGGCGGACGAGCGTCGGTCCCGCGACGGACTGCGGTCTCGTCAGGTCACCCTTCGGTGATTCGAAAAAAATCACAGAGAATTTTGTGAAACACCCCCCTTTCTAATCGCACTCGGTTAGGTTCACTGCATCACCGAAAGCTGGTGGTGGTGAGGGACACTCTCACCGAATGATGAGGAAAGTAGGGAACATCATGGACGCCATTCTCACGCTGCTCAAGACGCTGCTCAGCACCATGAGTGCCAAGTAAGTCGTATTGCTGATAGCGGGGGTTGCGTGCCCCGCGTTCTAATAACAGCGACAGGGTCGGCTCGTCGCGGCGAGCCGACCCTGTTTCGCTCTCGGAAATCGCGGACTAGATGCTGCCGCCCGCCGCGGACGGGGCCCCGGAAGTATCGCTCGGACCGCTCATTTCGCGGGCGATGAAATCCTCCAGGTCGAACAGGTTCGATCCGGCGCGATCGGCGATGGTGAGCAGGGTTGTCATATTGGCGACCTCCTCCACCTGCTCCTTCAGGAACCACTGCATGAACTGTTCACCCAGGTAATCGCCCTCTTCGCGGGCCGTGCTCGCCAATTGGATGATCTGATCGGTGACGTTCTTTTCCTGTGCGAGGGCCAGCGCGATCGGTTCGCGAGCGTTCTCGAAATGGGATTTCGCGGGGTCGATACCGGAAAGTTCGACGCTGATATCCCGATCGAGGAAGTACTGCACGATCATCATTGCGTGATTGCGCTCTTCGACCGCCTGCGCATAGAAACGCTTGGCCAGCTGTGGCAGATCCGCATTGTCGAACCACACCGCGATCGCGATGTATTGATGTTCGGCATTGAATTCATGCCGGATCTGGTCGTGGAGCAGGCCGTGGAATTTGCTGCGGGGGGACTCCGGATGGCTGGACATAGTTGCGACATTAGCGCTGGTCAGGGCGCGTGTCATCCAAGTGCAGCCTTATTGAGGCAAGTATTGCCTAATTAATTTCGGCGCGCGCCCGCCATTTTGGGTGCGGTCATGTCGGCGCGCTGTGTGGTGCGCAGCTCGCGCGAGATGAAGTCCTCGACATCGAACAGATCACCTGCCGCACGGTCGATCACCGTCAGCAACGTGGTCATCCCGGCGACATCCTCCACCTGTTCCCTGAGGAACCACTGGATGAACTGCTCGCCGAGATAGTCGCCTGCGGCACGGGCGGTCCGAGCCAGTTCGGAGATCTGCGCGTTGCGGGCGCGTTCGGATTCCAACAGGAAGACGACGGCCCCACGCGGCGATTCGAAGGTGGGTTGCACGTCATCCAGGCCGCCCACCTGTACCTCCAGATCGCGATCCAGGAGGTACTGCACCATGCGTAGGGCGTGCGAGCGGTGCTCGTCGGACTTGCTGTAGCTGTGTTTTGCCAACTGCGGCAGGCGATTCGAATCGAAGTAGACGGCCGCGGCCAGATACTGCTGCGCGGCGGTCAAGCCACGACGGATCTGGTCGCGCAGCAGGGCGGGGAAGGGCTCGTCTGCGTCGGTGTCCGGCATGGACCCGACGCTACCTCGTCAGCAGATCTTCCGGAATCGGTTGGTCCCTGGCGATGTCGTCGAAGAATTGGCCCGCCTTCTGCTTATCCCACAGCAGCACATTGCCACTGTCGGTATCGGTGAACCCGCCGATCGGAACGGTGGTCGCCACCGTATCGCCGCGCATTGCCCAGCCGAGCTGGCCGAGGTTCCAGATGTGATCGCCCTTATCGACCTTCAGCGATTTCGCGGTATCGCTGGCCAGCGGCCACAGTGTGAAGGGATTAGCCAGTGTGCCAGCGCTGGTCGCCTTCTTCAGCAGGGCGGCCATGAACAGGCGCTGGTGGTTCATCCGGTCGATATCGGCGAGGGCGGTCGCGCGGCTGCGCACGAAACCCAGCGCCTGCGGCCCATCCAGCGTCTGGCATCCCGCCTGCAGATCGACGCCGGCGAGCGGATCGTCGATGGCCTTCGGCACGCAGATATCGATGCCGCCGAGCGTATCGACGATGCCAGCGAATCCGCCGAAGCCGATCTGCGCGTAGTGATCGATGTGCACTCCGGTGGCGGTCTCGACGGTCTGCACCAGCAGCGGCGCGCCGCCGAAGGCGAAGGCGGCATTGAGCTTGTCCTTGCCGTGGCCCGGAATGCTCACGTAGGAATCGCGCGGCAGGCTGACCAGGGTGGTCGCGCCCGATTTCGGGATGTGCACCAGCATGATCGTGTCGGTGCGCTCGGGCCCGACCTCACCGCCGGTGGCGAGCGCCTGTTCCTGTTCGGGGGTGAGCCCGGCCCGGCCGTCGGAGCCGACGAGCAGCCAGTTGGTGCCGGGGGTATCGCCGACGCGGTCGGCGTAATTCGCGAGTGCGTCGATCCGATTGAGCGAACCGTCGAGTTTGACGATCGCGCCGACCACCGCGAGTACCAGCACCACCAACAGCACGAGGAACCAGCGGAACAGGTGCAGTTTGCGGCGGCGGCGCGGCGGCCGCGGTTCGCGCTCCCGCCGCGCCGGTGGCAACGAGGGTGGGGGCGGCGGTGGGACCTCGCGGCGCGGGCGCAGCTGCTGCGGATCCCGATACGGCTGCGGCTGCTGCGGCGGTGCGTAGCCGGGCACACCGCGGTGCTGGGGATCGCGGTACGGCTGCGGCTGCTGGGTCGGTGCGTGCGTCCGCCCAGGCCTGCGGGGCGGCGGTGGCATCTGTGCCGCGGCGGGCTCCGGTGGCACCTGGGAGTACGCGAGTGGCTGGGGGTGGTTCGAGCCGTCGCGTCGGATCACCTTGGTGCGTTCGACGCGCCCGGGGTCGTGTCCGGGCGGGTGCGGCTCGCGACGACCCGGGGGCTGGCTGTGTGGATCACGGCCCGGAGCCGGGTGGTGCGGTTCGCGTCGCTGCGGTGGCTTGGACGGCGCACCCGGGTTTCCGAAGGGTTGCGGCGCCCGCCGCGTCCGCTCGTAGCGCTGGGGGTCGTCGCCGTTCATCATTCAGACTTTACTTATCGTGGGCCGTCGGGGGGCTTGACGAGCGGCCGCTGGTTCGTTCGCTCGGATGAGCGCTCTTCGATAATTCGCTGCCCGGACCCGCGTATGTTACGGCAACCAGGAAACGTGACCGCGCAGCAATGTATAGCCGATATAGGCGACCGCATCAATGGTGGCGTGGGCCAAAACCAGCGGCCACAGCCGGTTCGTGCGCTGCCAGAACCGACCGAAGATCAAGCCCATCACCAGGTTCCCGAGCCCACCGCCCAAGCCCTGATACAAGTGATAACTGCCCCGCAGCAGCGCCGAGGCCAGCAGCGATCGGTTCTCCGACCAACCCAGCCTGTGCAGCCGGGTAATGAGATAGGCCACCACGACGATCTCCTCCGCCGCCGCATTCGCACACGCTGCCAGAATGAGCGCGGGCAATCGCCACCAGTGGTCACCGAGCGAACTCGGCACGATCGTCACGCTGAACCCCAGCGCATGTGCGGCCAGATACAACCCGAGCCCCGGCAACCCGATGACGGCCGCCAGCACCAGGCCCGGCACCACATCGGAACGCCAATGAATCCGGGCCAACCCGATCATTCGTGGCCCGATTCCGCTGCGCCACAACAGATACAGCCCCAGGGCGGCCCATCCGCCCAAACGCAATGCGCTGAGCAACTGGAACAGCAGATCGATGGTCGACTGCGCCGCTCGCGTGGGATTCAGCGCAACGGTCCGCCCGCCGACGCCACCCGGCGACAATGCACTATCGAGCAGCGACAGCGCCGCATTGAGCCCACTCAGCCCAAAGGTCACGACCAGAACGACCAGGATCTCGAGCCGTATCCCCAGCCGCTCCCGATCGCTCACGGGCTCGTCCCGATCGGGACCGGTCTCTGCACGCATGCGTCCGAATCTATTGCCCATACCTCCTGCGCGGGTGATCCACGTGTCGCGTAGCGATCGGTGCGCTGCTGGGCGTGCCTACCGGTCGGCCGAGGTGCCCACCTGTGCTGGTTCGGCCGGAGTGCTGTTCTTGCTTGTCGAAGGCGATTGCTGGTTGTGCCGGACGACGGCGACGAAGGGGTGAGTCACACGAGTGAGTGCGGGAGGCATCCGATCGCGTTGCTGTTGTTCGCATCTTGGCAGCGATCTCGACGGCCTGGGTGCGGCGGCGTGGGCTGGTCGGATATGGCGCATGCCACGAGGAATGCGTGCGAGCAGACGGCTCGCGTTGGGGTGAATACGCGGGAGGGCATCCGATCGCGCCGCTGTTGTACGCATCTTGGCAGCGATTTCGGCCGCGCGGGTGCGGCGGCCGGGTCAGAGGTGGCGCAGACCGTCGAGCAAGGCAGTGCGCGAGGGTGGGGGTGGTGCGGCTCGGGGAGGTGGTGCACGGCTGGCAGCTGATGCCTTTGCATATGGATGCCCATCGACGTGCTCAGCCGTAGCATGCTGGTGCAGGTCGGGGTGTGGCGCAGGTCGTTAGAAGGGCGCACTGCGCGAGGCTGCGGACGGCGGTCGGGGAGGTGATTGCGTGGGTGGCGGCTGATCGCTTTGCGTGGCCGGTGCGCCGTTCGGATCAGATGCGGCGCAGGCCGTTGAGGAAGGGGCAGCCTGCGAGGGTGCGGACGGCGCGGCTCAGGGATTCGATGTTATCGGCGGGGGTGTTGAAAGAGAGGCGGAAGTCGTGGTCGCCGTCGTGGCCTTCGACGCGCAGGGTCAGGCCGTAGCGGTCGATGGCCAGTGGGTGCACGGTGCCGCGCTGCAGGCGGGGCGGCAGGTGGCGGGCGAGTTGGGCGACGATATCGGCGTGGTCGGCGTCCATATGCTGCAGCCAGGCCGATTCCAGGGCGCAGAACGGATCCGGTTGGGCCAGCCGGAGTTCGTCGACGCAGACGGATTCGGCGCCGGTGGAGTCGGCCACCACTGCGGAATTGATCACCACACGCAGCAGGGTCGAGGTGTACCCGACATCGAGCAGGTCGGGATGCGGATGATCCTTGGCCACCTCGGTGGCCAGCGCCCGCTGTGCCTGCATCGGCACCGCCCGCACCCAGCCGCGCAGCCACACCAGCGCCCGAACCGGTTCCCGCAGCGGCAGCGGTGCGTGATCAGTGAGCTCGAGCACCGCGGGGGCGCCGCTCTCTCCGGAATTCCCGGCCAGCACCGCGGCCATGGATGCGGTCGGCACCGCGATCACAGCATCACCGCACTGCCGCACATGATGCACCGAGATCGGCGTCGGATCGATGCCCGGCATCGCCAGCACCGCCTGCTCCGCATGGGCACACGCACTCCGAACCCGCTCGGCGGTAGACGGTGCGACGGTCGGGTTCGGCATGCAGACCTCCAAGCATCTCAATTAGGTTACCCTAAGCTAAGTCACCGCCGAATTTTCCGCAACCGTTCGCGTCAGCTGGATCCTGAGGATTCCCGCACCTTTCGGCCGCATCGGTGCTGGCTGTGTTCGCCAACGCCTGGGCCTGGTCGCCGCACGAGACTGGTACCGGCTGTCGGGTGACCCGCGGTGGATCCGGAGTGGTTGGGTGGATTCGGGGTGGTCGGGCAGACCCATGTCACCAGCGCGGTGACCGGCCGCGGCTACGGTGGGGGTATGGCGGATGGAGTGCAGGCGGCGCACGGAGTGGCGGGGGAGCCGGTGCTGCTTTCGTTGTCGGCGCCGACGCCCGCGCGGCGCAGTCTGGACGAAGGGTTGGTGCGGGGGATCGGGGCCGGGGAGACCGGCGTTCGAATTCTCGATGCGGCTGAGCCCGATGCCGCAGTGGCTGATTTTCTGGCCGAGATCGCACACTCTGATGGTGGCTTCATCGCGCGAACCGACGAGGGGCAGCGCGCCCTGGCTATCGTCGCGGGAACGGTTGCCGCGCTGTGCGGTGAGGATATCCGGGCGGCGCTGGCTCAGCCGGATATCGCCTTTCTGACCTCGTTGAAGCCGCCCGCGGTCGAGGCAGCGCGCAATGTATTGCTGGCGATCGAAACCGCTGCGCCCGACGATCTAGCTCGAACTCTGAGCATCCTCAGCACACGCAAGTAATCTCGTAACCGTGCCGCGTATCGCGTACTTCGGGCCGTCCGGAACCTTCACCGAGATGGCCCTCGCCAAACTCGAGTCCTCGCAAGCCTTCGACGGACCGGTCGAGCGGATTGCCGCGCCCAGTCAAGGTGCGGCGCTCGATCTGATCCGGTCCGGCGATGTCGAGGGTGCTGTCGTGCCGATCGAGAGTTCGGTCGAGGGTTCCATCTCGGCGACGTTGGATTCGCTCGCCATCGGCCCGCGGCTGCAGATCATCGCCGAAACCGAACTCGAGGTGAGTTTCACGATCGTGGCCAGGCCCGGGACGACGCTCGCCGATGTCCGCACCCTGGCCGCCTATCCGGTGGCCGCGGCGCAGGTGCGGCAGTGGGTGGCGGGCACGCTGCCGAATGTCGAGCTGTACACCTCGGCATCGAATGCGGCCGCGGCCGAGGATGTCGCGGCCGGTCGTGCCGACGCCGCGGTCTCCACCGCACTTGCCGGTGAGCGTCGCGGTCTGACGGCATTGGTGTCCGGCGTCGCCGACCACGAGCAGGCGATCACCCGTTTCGTACTGGTCACCAGCCCCAGGGTGGCACCGCCCGCGACCGGCACGGACCGCACGTCGATTGTGCTCGAACTACCCAACGAGCCGGGCTCACTGATGCGCGCGTTCGCCGAATTCGCCACCCGAGGCATCGACCTGACCAGAATCGAATCCCGGCCCACCCGAACGGGTTTGGGCGTCTACCGCTTCTATCTGGACTGTGTCGGGCACATCGATGACACCGCCGTCGCCGAGGCGCTCAAGGCACTGCACCGCACGGCGCGGATCCGTTTCCTGGGCTCCTGGCCCGCGACCTCGGCGACCGGAACCCCACCGCCCTCCGACGAGCCCGCCGCGGAGTGGCTCACCCAGCTGCGCAAGGGGGTGACCGACCTATGACAGGCAAGCTGATTCTCGTCCGCCATGGCGAGACCGAAGGCAATGTCGCGAAAATCCTGGACACCCGGGTGCCCGGCCTGCCGCTGACCGAACGTGGTGCGGCCCAAGCGAAGACGTTCGGTTCGAGCCTCTCGAGACCGCCCAAGGCGCTGTTCTGCTCGGCGGCATTGCGCGCCAGACAGACCGCCGGGTATATCGAGGCGGCAACCGGTGTACCCGTCGAGGTCCTCGACAATGTCCACGAAGTGCAGGTCGGCGAACTGGAGGGCCAGCACACCGAGCAAGCGCACGGACAATTCCTACGGATCTACCGCGCCTGGCACGAGGGCGATCTGGCCGAACGAGTCCCCGGCGGCGAGTCCGGATACGACGTCCTCGCCCGCTTCCTCCCCATCATCGAAGACCTCCGCACCAAATACCTCACCGACGGCAGTGACGGCGACATCATGCTGGTCAACCACGGTGCCGCCATGCGCCTGGTCTCCCGCACTCTCAGCGGCGTAGCTCCCCCCTTCACCACCAACAACCACCTCGACAACACCGAAACCATCCAACTGCTCCCCCGCGCCATCGGCGGCTGGGAATGCACCCGCTGGGGCCGCTTCACCCCACCCTTCGGCTACGAAGTCGCCCCCACCGCCGACGACCCCATGGGCTGAATCCTCTCGACACGCTGAGCGAGTTCCAGTGCTATTGCCGGACGGCCGTCTCCCTCGATCCAGTGACGCGGGACAGCACCACCCAGATCAGGATCCGCCCCAAAGAGATCAGCCCGGATCTCGTCGAAACCGCAGGCAACCAACCCAAATTCACCACCACCCACCTCCTCGACCCTCCGGGGACAACACACCCCCCGCCCGTCCCCTGGACGGATGATCACCATGCGCTCATGCAGGTAAACGTCGAGAGCGCCCTGCATCAGCGCATTCTCGACGGGTGCGTGATCGGTGTTGGGGGGTGGCGTTGGGAGCGGTTCGGATCTGTGGGACGACGGGCGGATCACGGTCATGTTCGGACGGAAGTCCAGGATTCTGTGGGTGTCGGCTCTGGGCGGGGAGTTCGATCTGACGACCCTGAGTTCATCTACCTTCGAACGGATTTCGGCCTCGAATATCTGGGCATTCGAGCGGTGATCGTTATCGATGTCGAGTGCATCGCTGATGGGTGGGGATACTCGGTGCCCTGCTACGAGCTGGGTGGTGAGCGGTCTGTGCTGGAGGCGAAACCAGTTGGGGGCCCGGCTCGGTTAGGTGGCTGCGCCGGGGCCGGGGAGGAGGTCGACGTTGTACGGCCTCATACACCTAGGCCAACTTCGGATTCCTAGGAAACTCCGCACGCTCCGGCAGCGAATTGATCAAATCCAACAACGCCGTCCGCAGCCTCGCGGTCGTTCCGCTGCTCAGTGACGTCCACTTCGTCCCGTCATCGGACACACTCGCGGTCGCGATGAATCGTCCACCGCGCGTGTTGAATACGGCGATGTGGTTGTCGGCGTAGTCCTTCGTGCCGTCGCCATAGATAACGCCGACGATTTCGGTGTGCGAGTGGATCTGCACCATGGCCGAGGCCAGGACCTGCGCATCCCTTGGGGGGTTGCCGACCTTGGTCAGGCGGGCCGCGGTTGCCGCGGCATCGCCCGCATCGTCGAAGATCGGGACGAGCTGTTCGGTTGGAGCGTTCATACCGGTCAGCTCGAGCGCTTCGGCGGGGCCGAGTGCCGCGAGGATCGGCGCGGGCAGATCCTCTTCGACCTGGTCGATCACGTAGGAGTGTGGCCCGCGAAGGGCGACGGCCACCAGGTCATCGCCCTTCGCCAGACACATGCGACTCACTTGACCTTCGACGATCAGCCGCACCGCGACCACCCAGTGCGGGCGGTACAGCGCGCGCAGCCGGTCTTCGAGTTCGTGGTGGACGGCACCATCGATCAGGAGTTCCCGATCGGTGAGCGACTGGGCTGCCAGGGCCATCGCGGCATCGTGATCGGTCACGTTGTCGTAGCTCCCCATCGCTTGCAGCACGATGGGGAGCTCGTCGATCTCCAGTGTCTCCAGGAGATACTGCATCTCGTCGAGTGACAGCACGACCGACGCGAGCGTGGACGGGCCGCGGCCCGCACCCAGCACCGTCACTTAGCCGTCCCGGAGGCGTCGGCACCGATGACCCCGTCGGCGGCGTACCGGCCGTCGGCGAAGTGATCGGCGACCAGGTAATCCGGGGTCTTGTGCTCGGACTCATCGTCCTCATCCGAGTGAGTGCCGTGACCCATCAGCGGGCTGCTGGATGTCGACGCGCTGCGCACCGGCGCACTATCGAGCCGAACCGAGACGTTCTCGGTCGCCGCCGCGGCAGGCGTACCACCGCTGGTCGCGCCTGCACCCCAGCCCTCGGGGATCTTGAGCGAACCGTTGTTGAGCGTGGCACCCGGCACCGACGATGCGGAACGGGTCGCGGTGGCGGCGCTGGCCACGCCGCCGATTCCCATGGCGGCCATCGGCGCGACCGTGGTGGCCGCGGACGGCGCCGCCGCACTGGTGACGGCCGAGATCGCGCTCGCGCCGATATTTCCGGCCGTGGTGACACCGCCGGAGAGCACCCCGCCCGCGACATTGGCCGCCTGGGTCGCTGCGCTCACCACTGCCGGGTTCTGCACGAATGCGGACGCGGCGGCGAGCGCACCCTGCACCGGGTCGCCCCCGAAAGCCGTGTCCGACGATTGACTCGCGTCTGCGGTACCGGCGCCGTTGGCGATCGGCGGCGGGCTGATGAACTCACCGGGCGTCACGACCATTGCGCTGGTCGCGGCCTCGTAGGTCTCCATGGTGAGCGCGGCCCGCAGATCGAGCGCCGCCTTGGCGGCCTCGGCGGCTTCCGAGGAGCCGTTGAGCACGCCGCCGGTGGAGTGCGCGGCGACCCGGGCGGCGTCCACGGCCGCGATCTCCGGCAGGCTCGGCATGGCGATCGAGGCGACGGTGTACGCGGTCGCGTTCGCTGCCGCCTTGGCGCCCATCGTGGCCGCCATGACGCTCTGCTGTTCGGCCCATGCGGTGATGCCGCCGAGCCGGCTCAGCACGGCGAGACCGGTGACACCCTGCATGCCGACGCCGAGTTCGGCCATCACCCGGGCGACGGTCGCGGTGGCGTCCACCCACGCACCGGTCAGCGCGCCCCACGCGGTGCCGGCGGCCGAGATCGGAACGCCGTGCGCACCCGCGTTGAGGGCGATGGAATTTGCTTCTGCCAGGCGGGGCAGCCAGAACACCCCGGTAACACCTGCGGTCATGTCAGTAACTCCCCTTAATCCGTGATCGCAGCTCAGATGATGGTCGAGGCCTGGACGTTCATGACGCCCGCCTTCACGATGTCTTCGCCGATGTGCGTGGCGAGCTGACTGCGCAGCGTCGCGGCGGCGTGATGCAGCTCGAGTACGAGCTGGCCCACCGACTGGTCGTGCGTGATCGCCGCCTTGTTGAAATGCTGCGCGGCCAGCAGGGACACCTCGTCGATTCCAGAGGGGACGACATGGGTTGCCGGAGCGCTCAAAGCTTGTGCGGCGGTGAGCCTTTCGGCGAGCAGATCCAGCTCTCCCGCTGCGAGGAGGACGGCTTCGGGTGAGATGTTTACAAGGCCAACCATGGCTCGACTCCTTCTAGTGGCAACTACTGGGCGGAACCACGAGAATTCCCCCTACGAGTGATAGGACGCGACAGCCACGCGATCGGTTCCATCGAATCCCCACATTTCTATCCCGGTCTGTCTCAGCTGTTTCCGGTCCCACACAGCTGGGTAAAGACTAGCCCCATCCCAACTCATGCAACCGGTCTTCGTCAATGCCGAAATAGTGTGCAATCTCATGGATCACGGTGATTGCGACCTCCTCGACGACCTCACGTTCATCGCCACAGATGTCCAAAATCGCTTCGCGATAGATGGTTACGGTGTCCGGCAGCGATCCGCCATAGTGACTGTCCCGCTCGGTCAGCGCGATTCCGTGATACAGGCCGAGCAGATGTGGATCCTCCGGATTGCGCGGTTCGATCAGCACGACCACATTGTCGATGGCACGGGCCAGCTCCGGCGGGATGAGATCGAGCGCATCGCCGACCAGCTCCTCGAACCGGTCCGCGGACATGGTGACCGACATCAGCGGGGCTGCGGTTGCGGCGGCAGCGGCGCCGCGCCGGGCAGCGGTGCCGGGGTCGAGCGCCCGGAGTTCGGCGGCGGGACCGGCGCCTGGCCATTGATCAGGATCTCGCCCTTCGCCGAGCCGGTGATCGGTGCGAAGCCCTCGCGGTCGGTGCCCTTGCCGATCATGCAGTCCAGCTTGTGGCTGCCGGACAACCAGCTGCGGGCGTCGAGGTAATCGAAGAACAGTGTCAGCGTTTTATTGCGCACCGCGTCGGGGGAGCCGAGGTAGTCGTTGGCCGCGCGCCCGCATTCGTCCTCCATGAACTTGTCCTGGTCGTCCTTGCTGGGCGGTCCGCCGGGAAAGCGCTGGCCGAGGTCGGCGGTGGAGACGATTTCGACGGCATGCGCCTGTGCGCAGTCCACCGGATCGGTGGGCAGATTCTGGTTGATGCCCAGGCAGGTACCCGGCTCGAACACCTTCGACTGGTCGTGTTCGGCGGCGCTGCCGGTGGTCGGCAGCGGGGTGCCGGTGCTGCCGGAGAACTGGAGCCCGCAGCGCAGTGTCCGGTCGCCGTGCTTCCAGCCGTCGGGGCTGGGGTACATCAGGCCGACGACATAGCGGCCGCGCGGATCGAACCTGCCGCTCAAATATTGCGTCACCGCCGGGTTGCAGTGCTCTTCCTTGAGTTCGGTCAGCCGCAGCGAGTCCGGGAAGCGTGAGCCGGGACCGAATTCCACGCCGGGATATTTGGCCATATCGACATCGGCCGCGACCTCGAACAGATGCTTGTTCGAACAGGCGACCTTCACCAGATCGCTGCGATCCTGCTTGCTCCAGCTGAGGCAATCGCCCTTCGCCGCGGTGCCGAACTCCCGGTCCAACACCGTCTCGCCGGGTGCACCGGGGGTGTGCGCCTCCAGCCCCTTTTCATTGTCGTAGCCGGTGATGAACAGGCCGACCAGCGAGATGAGGACGGCACCCGCCGCCGCGGCAAGCAGCACCCAGCGCAGTTTCGGCGCGGACAGATGCAGTTTGCCGTCGGCGACCGCGTCGCGGTCGATGATCACCGACTGCGGGAACGATTCCGCGCGCGACGACTCGCCCGAGCGCGGCTCGAGTTCACGCGGGTCCTGGGGCAGATCATCAGCAGACATCGCGATCCATCATGTCAGCGTCTGATCTCGGGTGCCACGACCTGGTCGGATCGATCCGAAGCGCCCCGGTAGTGGCTATGCGAGGTGCGTCATCCGCGGAATGCGGACAGGAACAGACCCGGCAGCCGCGCCGGATTTGCGGTCGCGTAGAACTCCGTCAGCTTGCGCCCCGTTGCGGCCGCGGTGGCATTGGTGACGAACCACGGCGGCTTCGGCGACAGCGCCATTTCCCCGCGCAGCAGTGACCGCGGCGACGGCCGGAACGGTCCGCGCACCACCGTGCGCTCCACATCGTCGAGCAGAAAAGCGTTGTGCACCACGCCGATTCCGCTCTGCACGTCATCGAGCGTGTGGCCGGGATAGGCGCCCCAGGAGGCGCGCGGGGCCAAAAAGGCCAGTGCGGTCCAGGCATTGACCGCGATGGCCCCGTAGCGCAGCCGCTCGATGGCGCGGTCGAAGGCGATGCCGAGCCGTTTGATGGTGCTCGGGTGTGCGATCACGTTGACGCCGAGTGTGCCGATCACCTCGTCATTGGCGAAATCGACCGCATGCTGGAGGAATTCGCTGCCGGTATGCGGCAGTTCGACGACACCCAGGACCGGTGCGAAGTACTCGGTGCGCAGCAGCGGCGTTTCGGTCCGCGGCAGATTCTCGACGAGTACGCGCCCGTGATCCGGCCCGAGCCGCTCGGCCTCCGGATACGAATCCAGCGCCCCGGCGACCCGATCGTCACTGCCCGGGTAGTAGGCCCGGCGCCGCGGCGCCCGCTCGATCGCGGTACGCAACTCCGCGAGGAACCTGTCCTTCTGCGGCCAATCCGAACTGACCACCACCGCCTGAGTGGCGACGCAGTTGTAGCCGCCATTGTGCAGCCGCTGGGTTGCGACGTGTTCGGCTTGGAAGCGCAGGTCGGCGTCGTCCCATTCGCCCGGCACCACGATCGTCGGCGATACCCCGCCGAGTTCGCTGGTGATCGGCTTGTCCAGCAGTGGCCGTCCCTCGGCCTTGCCGTCCGGGCCCCAGACGATCGCGTCGTGGGTGCGCATGCTGCCGGTCATATGGACATGCGTGATATCGGGGTGATGCACCAGATACCCGCCCGCCTCGGCACCACCGGTCAGTATGCGCAGCACACCGAGCTCGAGCAGCGGCGCGAAGACCATTTCGTACACCGTGAACAGCGGGTCGGTGATCGGATTCAGCTTGAGCGCGACCACCCGGTTGTGGGCATACAGCTCGTAGAGCACATCCAGGGGCGGTATGGAGGTGATATTGCCCGCGCCGAGCACCGCGCCGACGCCCCCGGTCGCGGTCGGATCGAGCTGGCCGAGTCCGGCGCGGCTGCGCGCGGTATCGGCATCGACGCCGGGCCGCAGCCATACTTCGCCGTGAAACCCACTGAGCAGCAGCCGGTCGTAGAGATCGAGCGGCAGAATCGGCACCGCGACCCGCTCGCCGGGCGCCTCGGCCAGCGCGACCCGGTCCAGCGGACTGCGCCCCTGCTCCAGCGCCGATAGCGTGGCCGACAGCGCGGCGGTGGCCTGCAGCAGTGTCATCGGACCCGACATCCACTCCTCGCCGACCAGCGGCGAGTCCGGATCCAGTCCCTTGATGGTGCGCGCGGCCCGCACCCACTCGTGCGAGAAGCGGCCGGTGCGGGTGTGGATATCGTCGAGAAGTTCGCGGCGGCGACGCAGCGAGGTATGCGCCCACGTCTTCTCGCCCGCGACCAGATCGGCCACTGCGTTGTCAATCGCGGTTTTGTCGAAAGTTGTGCCCACAAACCAACTATGCGCGCGTACACCCCCGCACGGTTCGCATCCTGGGATATCGGCGTGAAACCGCAATACCGCGACCATTAGGCTGGTCACCCATGATCGACCTCCGATTCCTGCGGGACAACCCCGACGCGGTCCGCGCCTCGCAGCGCGCCCGCGGCGAAGACCCCGCCCTCGTCGACACGCTGCTCGAGGCGGACGCGGCGCGGCGTGCCGCGGTGGCCACCGCCGATAACCTGCGCGCCGAGCACAAGGCGATGGGCAAGTTGATCGGCAAGGCGAAGCCGGAGGAGCGGTCCATCCTGCTCGAACAGGCGCAGGAGATGTCGGCGAAGGTCAAGGAGGCCGAGGCCGCCCAGCATGCCGCCGACGCCGATATGGACGCCGCGCACCGGGCCATTTCGAATGTGGTCCAGGAGGGTGCGCCCGCGGGCGGCGAGGACGACTACATCGTGCTCGAGACCATCGGCACGCCAAGGGAATTCGATTTCGAGCCGAAGGACCATGTGGAGCTCGGCGAATCGCTCGGTCTGTTCGATATGGAACGCGGCGCGAAGGTGTCGGGCGCGCGCTTCTACTTCATGACCGGTTACGGCGCGCTGCTGCAGCTCGGTCTGTTGCAGCTGGCCGCGCAGAAGGCGGTGGCCAACGGGTTCACCATGATGATTCCGCCGGTGCTGGTGCGCCCGGAGATCATGGCGGGTACCGGCTTCCTCGGTCAGCACTCGGCCGAGGTCTACCACCTGGAAGAGGACGAGCTGTACCTGGTCGGCACCTCGGAGGTGCCGCTGGCGGGCTACCACTCGGACGAGATCCTCGACCTCAGCGACGGCCCGAAGCGCTATGCGGGTTGGTCGTCGTGCTTCCGGCGCGAGGCGGGCAGCTACGGCAAGGACACCCGCGGCATCATCCGCGTGCACCAGTTCGACAAGGTCGAGATGTTCGTCTTTACCACGCCGGATGAGGCCGCGGCCGAACACAAGCGCCTGCTCGCCTGGGAGCAGGACATGCTCGCCGCCGTCGAGGTGCCTTACCGGATCATCGATGTCGCCGCCGGTGACCTCGGCAGTTCGGCCGCCCGCAAATTCGACTGCGAGGCCTGGGTGCCCACCCAGCAGACCTACCGCGAACTCACCTCGACCTCGAACTGCACCACCTTCCAGGCCCGCCGCTTGGCCGTGCGCTATCGCGACGAAAACGGAAAACCGCAGATCGCAGCCACTTTGAACGGTACGCTCGCGACCACGCGCTGGATCGTGGCAATCCTGGAAAACCATCAGCAGGCCGACGGTTCGGTGCGGGTGCCCGCCGCGCTGGTGCCATTCGTCGGCACCGAGGTGCTGAGACCGTCGAAGTAGATGGGCCGAAAATGCCCGTCCCACATTGCCTAGAGGTAAATAGCTGGTGGTTCGCCATGCCGGATTCGCGGGATGTGGCAACCGGCAGGAATTGTTATGTCTAGGCTATTCACCGTGCGAGGAATCGGGTCTCGCGGCGATACCCGAACCCGGGTGCGGGCCGCGTCTGCGTTGGCGACGGCTATGGTCATGTCCCGGACCACCGGGGCCTTCTATGTAATGGGGGGTGCGCTCGGTCTGCTGATCACGGGAATTGCCCCGGGCAGCGAAGGCAATCGGGCGCTGGTGGGTACCGCCGCCGCGGTGGCGCTGCTGCTCGGACTCAGCCTGCTGGGCTGGGGTCCGCGGCTGCCACATGGGATTCACCATGGCTATGTCGCGATCGCGACGGTATTGGTGACGATCGCGGTCTACGCATTCCCGAATACCGTCGGCGCGATCGGTCTCGCCTCGTTCTATGTATTCGTCGCCTGTGATGCCGCGCTGTTCTTCGCATGGCCGCAGGCGTTCGCGCAGATAGCCTTCGCAATGGCCATGTGCCTGTGGGTAATGCCGTCGCGGCCGATCCATCCCGCATTGCCATGGTGGTCCGGGTTGATTCCGGCGGGCGTGACCTTCGGAGTGGGCGTGGTGGTCGGCATTCTGACCCGCATGGCCTCCGAGGCCGATATCGATGTGCTCACCGGATTGCTCAATCGGCGCGGTTTCGACCGGGCGTTGAACAGCGCGATCGAAACGGCCACCCGCACCGGACAGGGACTGGCGCTGGTACTCGTCGATCTCGACCGCTTCCGGAAGATCAACGATCACCTCGGCCATCGCGCGGGCGATGCGGTGCTGCAGCGGGTCGCCGATACCTGGTCGAAGTTGCTCGCGCCGGATCAGCGACTGGCTCGCTACGGTGGTGACGCCTTCGCGCTGTTGATGCCGAATACCACCGAGCAGGCGGCGATTCTGCTGACCGAGCAGTTGCGGGCATCGGTGACCACCGGATGTTCCGCCGGTGTCACCTCGTGGCAGCCGGGGGAGTCGGGATCGCTGCTGGTGAGCCGGGCGGATGTCGGTCTGTATCGGGCCAAGCAGGCGGGGCGCAACCGCACGGTGCTGGAGTCGTCGCGGCAGCTGCCATTGGCGGTCGAACTGCGCGAGGCGATCGACCGCGGTGCACTCGATGTGCACTATCAGCCGATCGTCAGCCTCACCGAGGGCGGCGGCAAGGCGGTCGGTGTGGAGGCGCTGCTGCGCTGGTCGTCGAGTGCGCAGCCGGATGTCACCACCGAGGGACTGATCCGGGTCGCCGAGGAGTACGACCTCATCGCCGATCTGGACGAGTTGGTCTTGCGCCGGGCCTGCGCTGATGCGGCCCGGCTGCAGGAGACCTTCGCGGAATTGGATCTGACGCTGAATGTGAACGTCAGCGGCCTGGAACTGGCCGAGACCGGTTACGCGGATCGCGTCGCGGGGATTCTGGCGAGCACCGGGTGGCCCGCCGACCAGCTGGTACTCGAGGTGACCGAGAGCGAGCTGGCCGCCGAATCCCAGACGGCCATCAGCAATCTGCACACGCTGCGCGAGCGCGGTGTTCGCATTGCCATCGACGATTTCGGCACCGGGTACTCCTCGCTGAGTCGTCTGGCCACACTGCCCAGTGACATCCTCAAGGTCGACCAGTCCTTTGTCGCCGCGATCCGCTCGGATTCGCCGGCACCGCCGCTGCTCGGCGTGATCGCCGCGCTCAGCAGCGCGCTGGATCTGCAGGTCATCGCGGAGGGGGTGGAGACCGAATACCAGGCCGCCGTGCTCACCGAACTCGGTTTCGCGCTGGCCCAGGGGTACCACTACAGCGATTCACATCCGGTTTCGGAACTGATCACCGATCTGAATGAGCACCAGGGGCGGGTTGGGCCTGGGGTCAGTGATCGAGAACTCGGTGATGGGGATTTGCATGCGGCCAATGGGTGGCTGCCCCTCGGGTGAGTTGGGAACGTGCTGGGGTTGGTGGGTGTGCGTCCGGTGGGTGAGCATTTCCGCACTCGGTTTCGGAACTGATTGCCGATCGGAGGGCAGGGGCAATCGGGAACACAGCGACGGTGCGTCGATACCGCCGATGGGTGGCTGCCTCTCGGTTGGGTCGGGAACGTGCTGGGGTTGGTGGGTGTGCGTCCGGTGGGTGAGCATTTCCGCACTCGGTTTCGGAACTGATTGCCGATCGGGGGAGTCGGGCAGGGGTAACCGGAAACTCAACGCCGGTTAGTTGCATACCCCAACGGGGTCACTGCCCCGTTGGACAGGGCTCTGCGGGGGACGGTGGCGAGGACGCCCCGCGGGCGCTGGCATGGCGTCACTGCCCGTCGGATAGGGGTGCTCGATGGGGCCGATACGGGAGCTGTTGGTGATCAGTTGCCCCACAGGGCGTTAGTTGCGTCGAACTGCAGCGCCCGAAGGTTGGCGCGTGGGAAATTCGCTTGACGGGATGCCGTCGGGTGATCGAGCATCACAGCATGCGTTTGCTCTTCTACGGCAGTTGAACCGCTGAGTCGCTGCGCGCCCGGCTGACGGGGCGCACCGACGAATACGGTATTCGCGGGCTCACGGTACGAGCGGTCCTGTTCAAAGGCATCGGTGAGCTGATTCCGCTGTATGCGCTGTACGCGGTGCTATTCGCTGATCACGGACTGAGTACCGGGCAGATCTCGTCACTGCTGGCGATCTGGTCGGCGACGGCGTTCCTGCTCGAGGTGCCCTCCGGTGCCTGGGCCGATACGGTGTCGCGGCGTGGCCTGCTGGTCTCCAGCGGTGTGCTGCTGACCGCCGGTTTCACCTTGTGGACCGTGTTGCCGACCTATCTTGGCTTCGCGCTCGGCTTCCTGCTCTGGGGTACTTCGGGTGCGCTCGTTTCGGGAACCTTCGAGGCGTTGCTCTACGACGAACTCGTGGCGCATGGTGCGCGGCAGGCATATCCACAGATCATCGGATATGCCAGGGCCGCATCGGAAGCGGCGATCGTCATTGCGATCGTTGCCGCGACGCCGCTCTATGTTTGGGGTGGCTATCCGCTGCTCGGTTGGTCCAGCGTGCTGTTCGCGGCGGTGCACACGCTGATCGCGTTATCGCTGCCGAGTGCGCCGAAGGCGGTTTCCGCGGCCGATGTCGAGGAGTTGGAAGATGATGCGGCCGGGGGTGATTCGTCATCGGGGCAGCAGCCAGCTGGTGGTACCCCGGTAGCGGCCGATGTGACCGCCGCTGCGCGACGGGCGCGGGTGCTCGGCCCCGCTGGGCAGTCGGACGAGGACGCCTCGATCAACTCATCCATCGCACGCCAACGAGCGGACAGCGTCGACCCTGCGGTTACGGCGACATCGATCGGTCCGGTGGCGCGCAAGTCGACACTGCCTCGGTTGGTCCCGACTGAGCACGAAGGTTGTGACGATCGTGCGCCAGCGGCAGCTGGTGAAACTGCCATATCGGACTGCGACGAGTCTGTATCTAGACCATTCGTGACATACCTGAGCATGCTGCGTACCGGCGTCGGGGAGGCGATTCGGGTGCGTGCCGTGCGCAATGGCGTCATGCTCGGCGCGCTGTTGTTCGGAATCACCGCATTCGACGAGTACTTCGCCCTGCTGGCCGCGGAAGTGGGTGTCGCAACCGCCATCGTGCCGCTACTGGTAGGGATCACGGTGCTCGGCTCACTGATCGGCTCCGTGCTCGCCGGTCGCACCGAAGCGATATCGGCGCGGACCATGGCCCGCGCGGTCGGCATCGCCGGTGTGCTGTTCGTCGGCGGCGCCCTGATCTCGGGCCTCGCCGTCCGCTGGCCCGCCGCGGTGTACCTACTCGCGGTGCTCGGCTTCACCGCGATCGGCGCGTCCTACGGCATCATCTACAACGCAACCGTCGTAGCAGGCGCCCGCCTCCAGGACGCAATCGAAGGCCCCGCCCGCGCCACAGTGACCTCGGTATCCGGCCTGGCCTCCGAGGTGGTAGCCCTGGCAGTCTTCGGCTTCACCGCCGTAGCCACCCTGTGGTTCTCGATGTCCACCACAGTGGCCCTACTGGGCACCCTCCTTCTGGCCATAGCCCTCCTGACCCCCTCCTGGCTCCCCCAACGCCCCAACTGACCCACTACCGCGGCGCCGGGTAGGTGGGTGGCGGCGAATCCGGCTTGGGTGCTTGCGGTTTCGATGATGTGGGCGCCGATCTCTGCGGCGTGGACCGCCAGCATGAAGACCGTGCGGTGGCAGCCATCGCGCTCCATTCTGGCATGGAGCGTTGCCAGATATTCGTATTTGTGGGATGGTCTTGTCAGAATGCGCTCGACGTCGCAGCCGAGTGCGAACATCTCTTCCGATGGGTGCGATGCAATGACGCATGACAACCAGCTGCTGCCGACTCCGCCGCTGTTCACGGAGTTTCCGTTCCGGTACGCGGTGCCCCTCATGGCGCCGGGCGATCTGCGCTGCACGGCGGCGCAGCGGGATTCGTTCCGTCGGTTCGCGCAGGTCGGGGATCCGCTGGCGGATGCTGTGGTCGCAATGTTCAAGCAGCTGCCGGTCGGTGCGGGACGACGGATGTTCGAGACCGCCGTCGAGCGCGGTATCGATGCGGTGCCGGATGCGCCCGCGGAGTTGGTGGCGTTCTTCGGGCAGGTCGAGGCGGATCCCTACTGGTTGGACCGCACCAAGATCGACCGGGGTGCCCGGGTCGTGGAACGCACCAGCGTGTGGGGCGGAATCGCGATGGGGATGTTCGCGTTGATGGGCGGCTACCTTGCCGCCCGCGCGGATAAGACCCTGGTCGGCACCGGTGATCTCGACGCGATGGCGCCGCGCCGCCTCGCCGAAACCACCCAGTGGTGGCTGGATGTGACGACTCCCGGTGGGCTGGGGCGCAATCAGGTCGGCTACAAGAGCGTGCTGCGGGTGCGGCTCATGCACGCGCTGGTCCGCGCTGGCATGAATCGCCGACCCGATTGGGACTACGCGGCCTGGGACCATCCGGTGAACCAGGTGCTCACCGTCGGCACGCTCGGGCTGTTCTCGATGGCGAATCTGGTTGGCGCACAGGCGCTCGGCCTGCGCTTTTCGGCCGAGGAGAAGGACGCCGTATTCCAGCTCTGGCGCTATGTCGGCTTCCTGCTCGGCATCGACGCCCAGATCCTGCCGACCAATGAAACCGATACCTGGCGCGCCTTCTGGATCCTCGCCGATACCGAATTCATTCCCGACGAGGACTCCCGCCGTCTGGCCCAGGCCCTGGTTCCCGCTGCGGGCGGGCTGTTCATCGGCACCGACACCGTCGCCAAACGCGTCATCCGCCGGGTGCTCACCAGCTATATGGTGGCCTACAGTCGAATCGTGCTCGGCCCGAGCAACTCCGACTTCCTCGGCCTGGAGAACAGCAAGTTCTTCCAGAGCGCCGTCCTGGCCACCGCCGTCGTCAACGGCGCCCTGGAAGTCCCGCGCCAACTCATCCCCGGCGCCACCCGCATCCAGGAAAAATTCGGCGCCCGTGTCCGCTCCCGTCTGGTCCGCGGCTCCATCGCCCGCAATGGCGGCGACCGTACCTACGCCCGCCACGACACGTTCGCCAATCCACGCACTGCCCTGCGTGCGGGGTAGGCCCTCGGCGAACGGCGCGTCGGTCGGGACACGCGGGGCAGCCGCTGTCGAGCTGGCGGAACTGCTCGGTGGCCGGTGCACCGCGGAGCAAGTGTGGGAGCTGTTCGATCGTTTGCCCGCGGCCGGGTCGCAGAGGTCGCGGCCGGGTGCTGGCGGGCGAGCAACTCGATACCGGACATCCGTTCGCCGGAGCACTCGTCGCCTCGGGCCGGTATGGCAACCAGTTCGACGATCCGGAATCAGTGCATCCGCTGCTGTTCGCCGACGCATCGGGAAATATCTTCGCCGTCGATTCGCGCCGAGTACCCCTCGGCCTTGCCGCAGGGAGGGCGGCGCCGCCTGGCCCATAGGCATCAGGGGCCACCGCGCCCGGTAAAGGTGGCGAATGCGTCACGCCCGCCGTGACATGTAACCCCGCGCAGCAGCGCGCGGGTCGGGAGCATCAAGTTCGCGAACGGGTGGCGACGACGACCGCGACGAAGGTGAGGGTGCAGCCGATTGCCGCGGTGCGGGATAGTCCGGCGCCGGTTGGAGTCAGGATGTCCAGGCTGATGGAGGCGAGGAGTTGGCCTGCCACCGAGGTGAGGCCGAGCAGCAGGACGCCGATCCAGCGAACGGTCAGGGCGGCCAGGGCGATAAAGGCGACACCGATCAGTCCGCCGAGGTAGAGCCACGGTTCGCCGGGGAATTCGGTGGGCCGGCCACTGCCGACGAGGACGGCGGCTTCGATGGCGAACAGGGCCGCGGTGCCGATGCCGAAGTTCACCAGGGTCGCGGAGAAGGGGCCGCCCACCGCGCCGACGCGCCCATTGACAGCTTGCTGCCAGGCCAGACCGATCCCGGCCAGTGCGGGCAGGATGACCAGCAGTGTGGTGGGGCCGGTGCGCAGCCAGTCGGGAACCGCGGCGGATCCGGCCGGTACGCCGGAGCGGCCCGTCGTGGCGAGAACCACCGCCGCGATGGCCAATGCGGCACCACAAATACGCGCCACCGTGATCGGGGTGCGGCCGTGCGGGGCCAATCCGAGCCGGTCCACCACCAGGCTGCTCAGCAATTGACTGCTGACCACGGCGACGGTGAATGCGGTGACACCGATCGCGGCCACCGTAAGTCCCTGGCACGCAACGAAGAACGCACCGCACAGCCCGCCGAGCAACTGCCATGGACGCAGCACACCGCGCGACAGCGCCGCCCGAACCCGCCCCAGCCCAGCACGCAGCCGCCGACTGCACGCGAACGCGATCAGCAACACCGCCAGCCCGAGGCCGAAACTGATGCAGGCAGCCGCGATCCCATCCTGCAGCCGCGCCCCCAGCGCACCATTGATCCGGCCCTGCACGGCCACCCCGGCCCCGATACAGAACCCGAAGGCCAACCCCACCTTCGCCCG
The DNA here is from genome assembly GCF_053602975.1 of Nocardia sp. NPDC004278. Taxonomy (NCBI): domain Bacteria; kingdom Bacillati; phylum Actinomycetota; class Actinomycetes; order Mycobacteriales; family Nocardiaceae; genus Nocardia; species Nocardia sp. NPDC004278. Next base: position 330,799 of record NZ_JBSGEQ010000006.1, on the reverse strand, counting down.
CACCGCCATCCCCGCACCGTACCGCCACTACCTCAACCACCGGCCGAGCCACAACACATCACGATCGCCGTGTGTGGTCGGCCGGAACCACTACACGCGGTTCAGCCGAGCTTGCGCGACCGCAGCTCGTGTCCCTTGGAGGTTCTGCACCGACCGGATTCCAGATCCCACTGCCAGCCGTGCAAATTGCAGGTGAGAATATTGCCCTCGACCACACCGAATTTCGACAGATCCGCCTTCAGATGCGGGCAGCGCCGCTGCACTTCCCATCCGGCCAATTCCGTCGACGCGGAATCGTCGTGCGCCTCGGCGAACCAGCCGTCCGCGTATGCGATCCGCTCATCGGTGAGGCATTTGAAAAATGTGTAGAGGAATTCGTTGTAGCCGCCGATCCGCCACGCCTGGAAGCGGGTGGACAGGAAGATGGTGTTCACCCAGTCCGGCTCCTCATCGCGCAGTACGGTCCGCACCAACTCCGGCGCGATCCGGAAACCGTAGCGGTACTTGCCTTCTCCCTCGATCGGCGCGCGCACCACGCGGTTGGGGAAGTCCAGCACCACGGTTTCCTCGCCGATGACCAGGCCGACGGGGTATCCGATGCCATCGCAGATCAGATCGCTCTGCTTCATGATCGGCTCGAACAGCGCCTGCAACTGTTCCAGCAACCGCTCGTCACCTGTTGCCCACGAAGCCTTTTCGGCCGCGAGCACCGGCGCGAGGCGCTGCGCCATGAGCTCGATATATTCGGCCTTGTTGTCGTAGATCAGGCCCGGCTCGAACGGATGGGTCAGCGACAGTTCCGCACCGCGGACTTCGGCGACCGAACCCGGGATCATCAAGATCCCGCCCTCGTTGCCGTGGATCTTCATCTGCTCCAGGAACACCATCTGATCCGGGAAGATATTGCCCTCGTCGCCGCGATCGTCATTGAGGTAGCGCAGCTCATCGTCGAGGAAGACCGGCGGACCGGCCGAGGGGACGACCCAGGTGGCACCGACCTGTTCGATATAGCTGCGGGCGCGATCCATACCACGCTGACGCTTCTGCTTGCCGAAGTTCGACTTGGTGCGATTCGGAATGTCGTAGACCATCGGGTACCAGATCGCGCCCGAGTACTGCAGCAGATGGATATCGACGTGCCCGAACGCGTCGTGCAGCACATCCATATCGACCGGACGGGCATCGTTCATGTTGAAACAGGTGGTCTCACCGTCGGAGACCACCAGCCCGGAGTCACCGATCGGACCGTCGGCGGGCGCGCGCAACGCGATGATCATGATGTCGATCTCGCCGCCCGGACCGCTCACCCGGTGCTTGACCGAATCCTGGGTCTCGAAGAACTTGTGGAAGCCCAGCTTCTCCAGTTCGCGCCGCAGGTCCGGCACCGGATAGTCCGGCAGCAGTACGGTCGCATCCTTGTTGACGTGTTCGGCCAGGTGCGCCGCGTCGAAGTGGTCGCGGTGCAGATGCGAGACGTACAGGAAATCGCAATTGCCCAGCTCATCCCAGTCCAACTGGGTGTTGTCCGGAAACGGGAACCACGAACCGAAGTACGCGGGATTGACCCAGGGATCGCAAAGGATCGACCCGGCCGCGGTGCGGATGTGGAATCCGGCGTGTCCGACGCTGGTGATCTGCACGAGCTGCTCCTCCTGACCGTTACCAGCCACCCAGGGTAGTGGCTAGGCGGAAACGTCGCCGATGCAGTAGCCCTCGGAACCCTCGGTGAGGGTGAAGGTACGGGTCTGGGTCACACCCGAGGAGTTGGTGACCGGAACTTCGACCGTGACGTAACTCGCGTGCAGCCGCTCCGAACGGATCTCCTGATCGGTGAATTTCGTGATGCCGGTCAGCCTGCCGGGGTTATTGGCCAGCGGTGCGGATGTCGGGCTGCCGGTTCCGGTGGGATCCCAGTTCGCGGGGCTCGCCTTGCAGACCAGCGGATAGGTGCCCTCCTTATCGGAGGGATCGAGCGGGGTGCCGACGAAACGGGCCAGATAGCGACGCACGGTATGCCTGGCGTCGGCCTCATTGGGGCCGGGGTCGGCGCCGTCCTGCGCCACCCACGGGCAGACGGTCTGGTTCGAGTTCTTGATGCCCGACTCGATCGCCGCGCGGTCGAAGCTGATCGTGGTGCCCGCGCTCTGCCAGCTGACGCTGCTCTTCGTGACCGTCGCGGGCTGTGCGATGGCGGTCAGGATCGTCTTCTTGTCGGCGGACATATCGCTGACATTGCCCGGGGCCATCATCCAGCACTTGGACTGCAATTCGGCGGGCGTGGACCGGTCGAGTGCCGCGCCGAAGCGCGATACGACATCCGCCCCGCCGGGCACACCGCGGACCTCACCGACCGGCACGCTGAACGCTTGCGCCAATGCCTGTGTGGCCGTGGTCGGAATCGCGGCCGACGGGGTCGTGGTCTTCGCCGATGTGTGGGGCGGCTCATCACCGGGTATGCCGGAGACAGAGTCGCATCCGGTGAGCAGAACAGCGCTGGTCAGTGCCAGGCCAGTCGTAATGGCGAGGAGCGCCCTTCGTGTCCGCGGGTCCTTCCGGTCGTGTTCACGCGGTATCGGGCGAGCGCGTTCCACTTCGAGGGTCCTCTTTCGTAGGCGTTCGGCATATGAGCGATGGGTCCGGCACGCGCGCGGATGCGGCGGCTCTGCCGGATGGGACAGTCAGCGACTACGCTAGCGGAATTGTGGAACCCGTCTACCGGACAATCATCGGGCTGGCCCGTACCATCTTCTTCGTCGAAGGTCTGAAGTTCACCGTCAAGGGCGCTGAACGTATCCCCGCGCGCGGTGGTGCCGTTATCGCGATCAACCACACCGGCTACATGGACTTCACCTACGCGGGTCTGCCGGCGCGCACCCCCAAGCGGTATGTCCGCTTCATGGCCAAGCAGGAGGTGTTCGACAACAACATCTCCGGCCCGATCATGCGGGCGCTCAAACACATTCCGGTGGACCGTGCGGCCGGTGCCGACTCGTACAAGGCGGCGGTCGAATACCTCCGCAGAGGCGAGTTGGTCGGCGTCTACCCCGAGGCCACCATCAGCCGCAGTTTCGAGATCAAGGACTTCAAGTCCGGTGCCGCGCGCATGGCGCTCGAGGCGGATGTGCCGATCATCCCGATCGTCATCTGGGGCGCTCAGCGGGTGTGGACCAAGGGCTTCCCGAAGCGTCTGGGTCGCACCAATACGCCGATCTCCATCGCGGTCGGCGAGCCGATCCAGCCCTATGAACCCGCCGCCGAGCTGACCGCTCAGCTGCGCAGCACCATGCAGGCGATGCTGCTGGATCTGCAGCAGGACTATGTGCACGAACCCGGCGCCTATTGGGTGCCAGCACGTTTGGGCGGCAGTGCGCCCACCCTCGAGGCAGCCAATGCCCTGGACGCCGCCGAGGCCGAGGAGAAGGCGGCGCGCCGGGCAGCCAAGGGTTCGCTGTAGGGGAAGCCATGTCGCGGGAACCGGTCTATGACATTCTCACGGGCTTGGTCCGCACGCTTTTCGTGGTGCAGGGGCTGCGGGTGGATATCGCCGGACAGGAACGGATTCCGCGCACCGGCGGCGCCGTCATCGCCGTGAATCACACCGCCTACCTGGACTTCATGGAGGTCGGTCTGGTCGGGCGTAATTCGCGGCGCAATGTTCGTTTCATGATGAAGGCCGAACTCGAACACGGCATCGTTGGCTTTCTCATGAAGCACTGCAAGGCAATCGGTGTCGATCGCAGCGCGGGTGCGGGTTCCTACCGTCGCGCGGTCGCGGCGCTGCGTGCGGGCGAGCTGGTCGTGGTCTACCCGGAGGCGACCATCAGCCGCAGCTTCGAACTCAAGGAATTCAAGTCCGGTGCCGCGCGCATGGCGATCGACGCGGACGTCCCGATCATTCCCATCGTCATCTGGGGTGCCCATCGCATCTGGACCAAGGGCTTCCCGAAGCAACTCGGCCGCCATCGTTTTCCGATCAATATCCGCATCGGTGACCCGATCCCGCCCGTCGACCCGACCGACGATCTAACGGTCGAACTCCGCGCTCGGATGAGCGAACTGCTGGCGGACGCTCAGGCGAACTACCCGATGCCAGCGGGCGAACCGTGGGTACCCGCTCGCATCGGCGGCACCGCCCCCACCCTCGCCGAAGCCGCCGTGCTCGAGCGGGCGGAGATGGCTCGCCGCGCCGCCCAACGTCGAACCCACTGAGCCTCAGGACCAGGGGATTCTGCAACGGCTAGGGGCCGGGAGATCGCCGCGGAGGAAGGAGGTCGGGGGGACGCCCATGAGCATGCGGAAGTCGGCGGTCATATGGGACTGGTCGTAATAGCCAGTGGCGGCGGCCAATTGGGACCACGGGGTTTTGCCCGCGTTGGCAATGATGCGGCGAACACGGCCGATACGGGCGAAATGCTTGGGGGAGATACCGATTCCGGCGGTGAAGAGGTTGCGGAGTTGGCGCTCGCTGACCGCGAGGTCGGCGGCGAGTCCGCGGACCGTCGGGACCGTGGCGATGGCGGCGACGGCGTCGCGGAGGAGTTCACGATGTGCGCGCTGGGTCGGATCTTCGGGGATGCGTTGCGGGAGAATCGCTTCCAGGAATGGCAGGACATCTTCGGTTGGCAGCGTGACGAGTTCGTGTGCCAGATCGGCGGCGACGCCGGGGAGGTCGGCGAGGCGGACGACGCGATCGGCGAGGTCGGCGGCGGGGACGCCGAGCAGTTGCCGGGTGACGCCGGGGGCCAGGCGCAGCCGGGTGCATCCGGCGGGCTTATCCGCGGCCGAGTAGGCGGCGCGGGTCTGCGGCCCGACGACGAGTGTGTCGCGGCGGTCCCGCAGCACGATCGTTGTCCCGGCATGCGGTACATGCGTGTACGGCACGGAGGTATCCGTGCCGGTTGGGATGCTGCCGAATTCGGTGATCCACGGCCGCAGTGCTTCGGGTGCGGGCACCGTTGACTCGGTGAGGTCGGCGGTCGGCATGGTCACTGGACCCACTGTAAGCAGCTCACAGCCGGATACAGCGACCGAAAACGTGCCGAAATTTCCTATCGACCCAGGTGGCCCGGGCGGCAGGCTGGCCGCATGATCGTGATCACCGGTGCCACCGGCACCATCGGCAGTGAAATCATCCGTCAGCTGGTCGCCCGCGGCGAGCGGGTCCGTGCGGTGACCCGCGATCCGGACCGGGCGCAGGTGCCCGCCGGAGTGCAGCTGGCCCGGGGCGACTACCACGACCTCGACTCGATGGCCGCCGCGATGTCCGGCGCGGCGGCGGCCTTCATCGTGGGTGTGCTCGGCCCGGAATATGCCGAGACCGACCGCGCGCTGGTCGCCGTGGCCCGCGAGGTCGGCGTGCGCCGCATCGTCAAACTTTCCGCCATAGGCACCGGCGAACCCGGCCTCGGCCGGGTCGGCACGTGGCATATTCCCGGCGAGGAAGCGGCCAGGGCGAGCGGTTTGGAGTGGACCGTCCTGCGGCCGTCCAGCTTCGCCTCCAACACGTTGAGCTGGGCCGATGCCATCCGGTCCGGTCAGCCCGTGCCGAATCTGACCGGTACCGGCAGGCAGGGCGTCATCGACCCACGCGATATCGCCGCGGTCGCCGTCGAGGCCTTGACGACCACCGGCCACACGGGCCGCGTCTACACCCTCACCGGCCCCGAACTGCTCACCACCGCAGACCAAGCCGCAGCACTGGCGACCGTCCTCGGCCATCCGCTCGAGGTGGTCGACGTGCCGGAAGATATTGCGCGCGAACACATGATCGCGGCAGGCATGTCCCCGGAATTCGTCGAGGGCGCACTGGCGGGCCAGGCCTATGTGCGCGCGGGCGGCAATACCATCCGCACCGACGACGTCCGCCAAATCCTCGGCCGCCCACCCCGCACCTACGCCGAATGGGCTGCCGACCACGCCGCAGCCTTCACCCCAACCCCCGCCGACCAGAGCATTCGCTGACCGAACCGCATCCGCATCCCCGGCACCCAAAGCCCCTGCCAGCAATGTCCGATTTTTATTTGGGGCCAAGGTCGGACTACAGTTTTGGACGCACGCCGATGCAGCCGAGTTCTGGGCCACATCGAGCGCATGCGGATGTAGCGCAGCTGGTAGCGCATCACCTTGCCAAGGTGAGGGTCGCGGGTTCGAATCCCGTCATCCGCTCCATGAAAATGCCAGGTCAGTAGGGTGAGCTAGCCTGGTGCAGACGTGTGTGTCACCACGTCACCACTGCGGTCACAACGGCTTCTCAGGGCAACTACCAGCTCTGGAGACCTCATGCTCACACCCCGCCCGCGACCCCGTAGCAACGGGTCGATCGCCGGCAGGTTCCGTTCCACTACTACGACGAGACCCGGGCGTTGACGGTCGACGTCGGAGACTTTCGACGACTACGAGGCGGCCGCGCGCTGGTGTGAGCTGGCCGAGGTAGTCGGTGTCCCCGAGGCGCGCCGGATCCGGGAGATTCAGCTCGGCACTGTGGTCGGCTGCATGACGCTGGTGGAGTGGTTGCGCAAGTACACCGCGCGCCTGACCGGTATCGAGGAACGCACGCGCTGCGAACTACATCCGCTACATCGACGTCGACATCGAACCGTTCTTCGGCTCGTCGCTGCCGATCACCGCGTTCAACCAGGATCTGGACGCGGCGTGGATCGTGCACCTGGAACAGGACAAGGGCAACGGCGCGAAAACCATCCACAACAAACACGGATTCCACTCCGCTGGTTTGAACGCGGCTGTGGCCGAACGACCGACGCCGTTGATCCCCTACAACCCGTGCCTGGGGATCCGGCTGCCGCGCCACGACGCGCCGGAGCTGGCCCGCGGTGAATCCGCACTCACCGGGACCGGCCGGTAGATGAACCGGCTACGGCCCGGCTGTGTCTCCCACACCACCCCGCCGTTCTCGATCTCCTTGGCGATGGACCGAGTGCCTTCGTCGTGCTGCTTGTTCAGATCACGTTCGGTTCGGTTCCGGTCCCGTGCAGTGAAGTACGCCCATATGCCCGAACAGAATCTGAAACCCTTCACGCTGCTCCACAGCTCACCCAGCATCGGCGTCCACCTCCCTTCTCGGATCGTCGCGCCCGAGGCGCTCGCATGTTCAGGGCCAGGAGACCGCCGAACACCACAAGAACGTGATGCAGATCTCTGACGCGGCACCGGGGCTGGCACGCCCCGAGTTCTGCGGGCGCTCCTCGTCCACTACCGCGAGCCCCAGCGCCCGCGAACATCTCGTTCATCGCCCGTGAATTCCTTCCCGTAATTGGTAAGGAATCGTTGTAGCGACCAGGGGTGCAGGATGTGGCAGTTGTAGCTGGACAGATCGCATGTACGCACGAATGCTCTAGCCTCGTCGAGCATTTCGAGCACCTTGTCGTGCGTTGGGAAGTTGTATCCATCCGCGCCCTGGGCAGACCCACTGGGGCACCTCCTCGTTAAGGGGATCAGGGGCGCCGTAACACTCGTCGGCGGCACGCTCGACGACTTTCGACGCCAAAGGATTTCATTTTTCGGCTTCGATGAATGCGTAACTACCTACGAAACCGCCTACCTAGAACGGGTTTTCATCGACAACGCTGAAGGTTTCATATTTTCGGCGTCGGCGGAATAGGGACTCCCTACGAGGTCCCTACGGCGGACCCCTATGAGTTCCCTACGGCGGAATGGGGACTCCCTATGAGGTGCCTACGGCGGCCCACCACATCTCTAGGCATACCCCTACCCGTGCCAACTCGTCATCGGCGGCGGTGCGGTGGACGGTGGGTTGATATGCGCGTTCACTGGTCTCCGCCTCCGGTCTCGGTAGGCAGTTGTTCGGCGGATTCGGCGGGTAGGTTCTCCAAGAAGTCGATGAGCTGTGACGCCTCGGTTTTGGTGTCAGCTCCTTGGATGTGGTGAAGGTGCGGCCGAACTGGTCGCCGACTGCCCGATCGGTCACGTCGTGCTCGTCGAGCAGGATCGCGAGTTTCTGTTGCTGCGGCAGAACGGGTCTGATAGTTGCCGGTGTTCTCAGGCTGGCGGTGGTGCTGGGTCTCGGTGTCGTCGTCGGCGACACAGACAGTGGGGGCGCCGCTGTCCCGGCCCCGTCCAGCACCTCGGCCCTGTCCAGTGCGGCTGCGGCCACGACATCCCAACCGGCGCGGGGATCTATGCGCGGTTGCGTCACCAATCCGGCAGAAACCGACCGCGACAATCGGCACGTACCTGAAGTACCGCAGCTCATCTGCGAGACCACACACCAGATCAACTGGCAACGGACAGATGCTTTGTTGCTGGTGGGCACGGCCTGGAGGCAGGTGTAGGGCAACACCTGGCGGTCTCCTCCAGACCGTGCAGTTCCCTGCTGCGCTGCCGGCTTTCAGCGCGGCAGGGTGCTCATCAGGTGATGTGCTGGGGTGGAATTCGTCGGCGAGGTCGGCGACGTCGTCGCTGTTCGGGGTAGTCGGCTTCGTTGGTCGTTTCCGGTGAGGGCGTGTGGGCCGGGCGGGGGGAGCCGTTTCGTTGGTTTGCTGGTTTGGTCGATTGCGGCGGTGATGTCGGAGGCGGTGAGGAACCACGTCCGGCCTGCCTTATGTCCGGTAGGTTGCCTGTTCTGAGCTGTATGGGGTACCAGCGTCGTGATTTGCCGAGAGTCCGGGCGCCTACTTCGACTGGGTATGTGGGCTCGTGTGGGGGGCGATATCTCGTGACCGACTTCGGTGGACGGTTCACTTGAACGACTATCCATCTGCGACAACCTGATTGGGTACAGGGCGGGACCGTCGCAGGTGTGAGGTCGAAGGCGGCCCCTCGGTGTCGGCGAGCGAAAGGGGCGGCGCTGCAACCGATTCTGAGGGATAGGAATCCGGCCAGACGCGGGTCAGTGACCTTTGCGTCCGGAAAACGCTTGTTTGCATTGAGTTGTGACCTCGTCACAGGCCGATCCGCGCGCCTTCCCCTGTGACAATGAAAGCGTGTTGGACGCGGGTTCGCCAGTCCGAGTGCGGCCACTCCCGGCGTGAACGAATGTCCTTGTGCTGGCATCGTTGACTTGCTCGAGGATGAGCGTTGAGCGGGAGCCCTCGTTCCGGAGCAGCACCCACGCGCCGTGGGGAAGTGCATCGTTTTCGAATATCTTGCGGGTCAGAAAGCAGTGGTTCACTGTGGCTGACGGAATGTCAGTGGGAACCCCACGCGATTCGACTGCTGGTTCGTCGGAATGCGTTCGGTTCCGGCCGAACCGGTCTAGGAAGGGGTTCCGGTAGTAATCGCAAAAACCAACGAAGTTGCCTTGACCAGCGGTGATGGCGGTGTCGGTGCCTGGTGAGATGATCTGCTCCGGTTCGCGATAGGTCGTAGCCGGTTCCACGATGGCCAGGAGGTCTCATGCCCCGTCCAACCAGTGACGTGCAAGCATTTGAAGCCCACGCAACTGACGCCGACCTCGACGATCTGCACGCGCGATTAGCCGCGGCGCGGCTACCGGAGGCCGAGACGGTCTATCGCGCCGCGCCCGACCCTCGCCGATGGGAACAGGGCGTTCCTCTCGCCGACCTCGTCGATGTCGTGAACTACTGGCGCACCGGGTACAACTGGCGGTCGTTCGAAGAGCGCCTCAACCGAATCGGTCAGTTCCACACGACCATTGACGATCTGGGAATCCACTTCCTGCACCGCCGATCCGCCCGCGCAGATGCCACTCCCCTGATCTTGACGCACGGTTGGCCAGGCAGCATTGCCGAGTTCATCGATGTAGTAGATGAGCTGGCAGATCCGAAAGATGTAGACGCGCCGGCGTTTCACGTCGTGGTTCCATCGCTACCAGGCTTTGGTTACAGCGACAAGCCGGCCACCACCGGGTGGGGAACCGAAAAGATCGCGGCCGCATGGGTGGAACTGATGGGAAGGCTCGGCTACAGCAAGTTCGCAGCCCACGGCGGCGACTGGGGAGGAAATATCACGACGGTTCTCGGCGGCAGGTTCCCGGCGCACGTTCTCGGCATCCATACAACGTTCGCGGAGGCACCGCCTGGGTTGACAACGGACGGGCTGACGGCGGTCGAGCGCAAGTGGACCGAGGAAACCCGCGATTTCTGGGGCGGATCGCCGACGCGCCACCGCGCAGCGTATGCGAAGCAGCAGGCGACCCGACCGCAGACCATCGGCTACTCGCTCGTCGACTCACCGGTCGGGCTTCTTGCCTGGATCCTTGACAAGTTCGCTGAGTGGACAGATACCGAAGACAGCCCGTTCGAGACGATTTCCAGAGACCGCATTCTTGACGACGTCACCCTGTATTGGCTGACGCGGACCGGCGCATCGTCGGCCCGCATTTACTACGAAAGCCACAACTCGCTCGACCCCGAACTTCGGGTCGACGTCCCGTCAGCAATCACTATGTATCCCCGCGACATCGATAAGTGTCCGCGCCCCTGGGCACAGGAGCGGTACCGACAGATCGTCCGATGGAGGTCGCCCGAAACTGGGGGACATTTCCCGTCGCTGGAGGTTCCCGAGTATTTCGTCAAGGACCTGCAAGAAGGCCTCGCGGCAGTGCTGGCCGCTAATCGGTGAACGCGACTGGATGCCTGGACCCGGAATTAGAGCCATCGCCGCTGGTCAAGTCGGTTGCCACCGTTGTCGGACCACCGCGCTGCCAGTCGTGGGACCACTGACATCAGGCGATCCGCTGGGAGAACATGTTCCAGATTCGTTATGTCGACCGATCATGGCGACGGCAAAATCTCGGGCCGTTGGCGTCCGCGCGGAACGTGCGGAACTGCCGATTACTGTATGTCAACTGGCTACCCGAAATGGGTTGGCTGGCAGCGTTTCCCGATGTGCATTCTCTCGATCGGCGAAGCGGCGGGGTCGGATTCGGCTGAACGTCGGCACGGCGCGCGACAACAGCCCGAGCATCCGGCCCGGCCATCACCAACACTCCGTCCGGGTGCGGCCCGAGCATGGCATGCCCAGCCAAACCGATTATCGAACAAATGTTCGAGAATGAAGTAGCCTAGTTCGTGTGAACACACATTCGACTGCATTGGCACCGGATGTTCCGGCACGAAGATGGTCGGAACTGGCCGATGTCGACTTGCTGCGCACTCTCGTTGAAACCGAACGCCGCCAGCGTCGATTGGGTGCGGCCATGGTCGCGGCCGTCGCCGAGGCCGAGCGCCGTGGTCTCGCCGCCGACACCGGCTACCGGGACACAGCGGAGCTATTGAGTGATCTGCTGCGGATCAGTGCCTCCGAGGCGCGTCGGCGAATCGAATGCGCCGCTCCGCGGGCCCGCTCACGTGCCAGAAAGGCGTGGAGGGCGGTCGCGGCGGCAGGTTGAGGCCGAGCCTGGATGCGGGACGGTGGATCTAAAGGTGTTTCCGGCCCGATTCGCTGAACCCGGTTCAGCTGGGTTGGAGGCGGCCGGTCGCCATAGCCGATGAGGTAGTGGTTTCTGTTCGAGCTCGAGGCGCGGCTCGAACTGTCGCTGTACTGCCACAGGTCAACGCGGCGAGATCATCTCAGCCACGTGCACGCATTGACATGCCGATTATGTGACGTTGGGCGGACGGTCCCCATCAGCGCTACAGGAAGCCTCACCGACCGGGCCGGGGCACGATCTAACCCTAGGAGTCGAACACACTCCAGGTTGAGGAAGTGCTCACCGGCCGACGGCTCGGTCGATCAGCTTTCCCCCGACCACTCAAACCCGGTCGTAGGTTCGCCGATCAATTCCCATTAGGTTGCGGGGGTTGTTGCGGAGTTCGGACATAGGTTGCGGTTTCTGAGTGACGTAGGCCGGTCCCAGCGGCCAGAATGCCTTCTTGTGCCGAGCTTGATCCCGCCCCGGTCCGCGGGGACGTGCCTTTGCCGCCAGCGGGAGGTGAGTTCGAGATCGTCTACGTCGACCTCGGTTGTGGTGGGCGGCGGGTAGTGCCGGCCGCGGTCACCCACCGTCGTCGTCAAAAGCGAGCGGCGTACTTCGTCATGGGTTTTCAGGCCTGTTGCGCGCGGGCCAGGGCCTCTCTGGTGGTAGCGGTGTACTGGTGATCTTCGCCGAAAACGCGGACTCGGTCGGCCAAGGCCCGGGTCAGCGTTGCGACTGCGGCGTCGCGGCGACCGGCCTTGTGATAGGCGCGACCTAACAAGTGCCTGGTCGACAAGGCGCCGGGGTGATCCGGGCCGAGTACCCGCTCTCGGTCGTCGACGGTGCGCTCGGCGAGCGTGATCGCCTCGTCGAGGCGGCCCGCCGCCGTTAAGGCGAAAGCGAGGTTGTGCGAGGAGGTCAGCGTGTTCGGGTGCTCTGGACCGAGAACATGTCCACGCCCCGCGAGGGCGAGCCGATGCTGCTCGATTGCCTCGTCGAGGCGGCCCAGCGCGCAGTACGCTGCGCCGAGATTGTCGCGAGTGAACAGTGTCTTCGGATCATCCGGGCCGAGTACGCGTTTGCTGGCGGCGAGAATCTGCTCGTAGCAGTCGACGCTGCGATCGTGTCGTCCCAACTGCTGATAGATCGCGGCCAGATTGTGCAGTGTGGTCAAGGTGTCCGGGTGATCGGATCCCAAGGTGTCCATGCGTATGGCGAGGACGCGTTCGTGAAGAGTGACCGCCTCTGCAATGCGACCGGTCCTGTGGTAAGCGTGAGCGAGGTTGTTGCATACAACGAGGGTCTCGTTGCGCTTCGGGCCGAACTTTCGCTCGTGGTGTGCGAGCAGGTGCTCGCACTGGTCGGCCGCCTTGTCGAACAGTTCGAATTCGGCGTAGAGGTGAGACAGGATCCGGCGCACGGGAATGGTGTCGTCGTGCCCGGGGCCGCGCAGTCGTTCATGGTCGTCGAGGACGTGCTCGAACAGCGGCAGCGCGTCGTGGGCGTGGCCGGATTGCCATGAACTCCAGGCGAGTTGGAACCTGGCTTCGGTGGTGTCGTCGTGGTCGGGACCGAGTTCTCGCTCGCAAACGACCAGATCGTAGGCCAGCAAGGGAATCTCGGAGGCGTATCGGTTGGTCGCCCGATACAGTGCAGCCAATCCTTTTCTGGTCCGGACTGTCTCAGTGTGGTCTTTTCCATGAACGCGTTCAGCGGTGTCGAGGTCGCGTTCTAGCAGCGGGATCGCCAGTTCGTCACGTCCCGATTCCAGGTAATACAACAGCAGCCGGTCACGCAGTGCGACAGCGACCGCATCGTCGAGACCGACGATGCGCTCCCGATCGAGAAGCGCCTGTTGCATCACGGCGATCGCGTCTTCGAGCCGGTCTGGGAGGCTCAGCAAGGCCAGCGCCAGATGCTCCCGTACTTCCAGGGTCAAGCGACTGTCCGCGCCTCGGACTCGCTCGTTGTCGGCCAGGCTGCGTTCGAGCAGCATGGTCGCCTCGTCGTGTCGGCCGAGTTGATTCAGGCAGACCGCGAGCGCGGTGCGCACGTCGATCGTCTTCTCATGGTCTGTGTCGTAGAGCCGTTCGCAGTCGGCGAGCAATCTGGTGAACACCGGGACCGCGTCGGCGTATTTCTGTGCGTGTAGCAGCGCTGCCAAGGTCTGGGGATGACCCGAGCCGAGCTCTTGCTCGACGGTGCGTAGTGAGGCCTCGTAAAGTCGAACCGCACCGTTGTGCCATCCGGCGAGTTGATGCGCGAGGTGATTGTGTTCGTGGGGGGAGAACGACATCTCGAGCGGACCTCTTAGCCTTCTTCATCGGTATCGACGGCCTTGCCGATGGCGAAACTGGAGCCGCAGCCGCCGCTGGAGGTCGTGATTCCCGCCCTGTACGAACTCAGGATAGACGGCAAGCGAGATCTGGGACTTCATGGAATCCTGCATGGGACTGTGGATCAGCTGTGCCCATACGCCCAAGGGGAGGGTGAAATTCTGGAAGCTCATGGACTTGGTGATGGTGTCGGCCAGGTCCATCGCCTGGTTGTACACGAGGCGTTCGAGGAGCAGCCCATCCGGCGGCCGTTCTCGGACCGGAAACCGCCGCGGCTGGGACTGTCGACTTCCTGATCGTGTTCACCAACAACGGGTCCGGTCCGTGTGTACTCGAAGTTTTCCGGGTGTCACCGGTGCCACCGGTCCCGATAGCCCGGACGTTGTTTTAGCTGCATGCTAGCCGGATTGTGTTCTGCACCTGTCGGTTTGGTCGTTACTTGCTTCCGGTCGTGTGCCCGCGCCAGGTCCGGAAGCAGAGTGCGGTGGTTGCGCCGGCGGTAGCGAGGGCGGAGGCGGTGTCGTTGCTCAAGACCACGAGCGCGATGACTGCTATCAGGATGAGTGCCAGCGCTGCCAGGTCGAAGGCGGCGGTCCGATTGGGGCGGGGCGCGGATGGGGGGATCGGCATCGATGAGTCCTTCCGGTTTGTGCTCTCACCCCGATCTAGTAGTGCTGTGAGTGGTGAGATCCCCCGAGAATGGCGTTTTCACAGAATTTTTCGAGTTTCGGGGGGATCGGCCCACAGGCCCCTACAACTGTGGTGTCGGTGCGCGACCGCGTGCCGAGACGAACACCAGTCGGCGGCCGTTGCAGGGGATGGCGCGTGCGCGGAGGAGGAAACGCATGGGGACATCAGATGTGGAGGCCGTACCCCCGGATAGAAATGATCCGGACAGCTATCTCGTAGGCAAGCAAGGTTCCTACGCCAACCGCGCCGAGTGGGCTCGCGAGGTTGTGAAACATGCAGGTAACCATAGGAAAACGTCGTCGGAGCAGAACGCGTCACCGTGCTCGATCTGTCAAGTGTGCACGGCTACTCCGCCCCCGGCTCCTGTTGAACAGCAGGCTCTCGAAGTGCTGGACCAAGCAGTTGCCGAACGTGGGCTATTCGAACTGTTGCGCGCCAAAGAAGTCCACGGCCTCGTGTGGGACATCGTGGCCACCACGTTGATCGAGTACGCGACCCAGGTTCTGGACCCGTGGATCTGTACCGGCGAGATCTACAGAAGGCTCGCCGAGAAGAGGATCGGTCTCAAGGCCGGCGCTGACGAGCGCAGAGCATTGGTTGTAGATCGGGACCGCCGAATCGAGATCATCGATCGGACCGTGGTCGACGCGCTGACGAAGTTCCAAGGTGATATGCGTGCCGGAAAGGGCTGGGATCCATGTCGGGGGGCGATGGTGCGGACGTTCTTCCTCGGGGCCTGCCTTTATGAGTTCCGGCGCGTCTTCGAGGAAGACCTCCGGTGGAGGCGCACCAATCAACCTGTATCCCATGGGGTTGATGGCATCGAAGGGTTGATGGATGCCCGCGGCTGCGTGGGATCCCAGTCCGGCACCGATCCGATGTCGGTGGTGACCAAACGGATGGCGATCTTGGAGTTCCTGGCGACGCTGTCACCGACCGACAGGATCATCGTGTGGAAAGTCGCGCATGGCTACACCCAGCGTGAAATCGCAGATCTGTTCCCGAATACGAATCTGACCACCAAGGTTGTCGAACACCGACTACGGAAGATTCGCGAGCACGCTCGACTCAACCTGAGGACCCACGAATGAAAGAACACGACCTCACCACTGCCGCGGGACTGGCCGCTCACACGCAGGACCTCATCGAGCGCTCATCACTCGGGGAAGAAGGACCTCGTCGGCTGCGGAACCGGGCATCTCGTAACCAAGTCAACCGAATCCGCGCGCAACTTGATCTAGGCCAGGACACCTTTGCGCAGGCTTCACCGGACTGGCACGACAAGCTGACATCATCCGCCGACCGCAACGACCGCCCTGCCTCAGGGCTACTGGAATCATTGGTCACACAAATCGCTTCCGAACTCGCAACCGTCGATGAGGTCACTATGCCGGCGACGATCGAGTGCGTGCTCGCGGATTTGATCGCACATTTCGATGTCGACTTCGGCTACTTGCGGCGTATCGACCGCGAGCGCCAAGCGACCATTTTGGTGGCCGAGTGGCCGCGCAGGTCGGCACCGGATCCGGATCCCCTCAACGTCGTGTACTTCGACCAGGCGTATTCCCCCTTCCACGCGGTGGAGAAGGTGACCGAGCCGATGATCACCAGCGCGGAGTCCTACTTCGACCAGCAGGTGACCTCTGCGGTGGTGCCGCTTGTGCTGCATGGTGACTCGATCGGGCTGCTTGGTTTCGTCAAGCATGGTGATTGGGCGTGGAGTCGCCGGGAGTTGGCTGTCCTGACGGTGATCGCCGCACTTTTGGCTCAGTTGCTGGCACGGGTCGATACGGAGACCAGGCTGCGGCATCTCTCGACTCACGATGAACTGACCGAATTGCCCAACCACCACTCGCTATTCGGTTACCTGGGTCAACGGCTTCGCCCCGGACGCCCCGGACCGGTAGCGGCGCTGTGTGTCGGGCTGAACGGATTGAAGCTTGTCAACAGCTACCTCGGGCGCACCGCGGGCGACGATATTCTCCGCGACGTCGCGTCTCGGCTCCGGGAGCAACTGGAACTCAACGACATGATCGTTCGGTTCGGGGGCGATGAGTTCGTGGTCGTTCCGAACAGGCCGATGGACAACTACTCCGCCGAACTCCTGGCTTCCCAGATCAAACACGGACTGAGAAGTGGTGTCACCATCGACGGAGAAACTGTCAGCTACGGTGTCGACATCGGCGTTGCGGTAGGCATCCCCGGCGATGCCCCAGCCGACGTACTGCGTCGGGCGGATCTGGCGCTGCGAGCGGCGAAAACGCAAGATAGCAACGGTGTTGCCGTGTTCACCGTCACGCTCTACGAACAATTCGAGCTCGCAGACCACATCACACTCAACCTACGCAGTGCGGTCTCGGACAACTCTCTGGTGCTGCACTATCAACCCGAGATCGACCTGCGCAACGGTCGTGTACTCGCAGTGGAGGCACTGGTCAGGTGGCAGCATCCCACCAGAGGCCTACTGCTGCCGGACACCTTCGTCGGGGTAGCCGAGACCACCAAGCTCGCCGACGAGCTCGGCAACTGGGTTATCCGCAATGCATTCGCACAATTCGCCGACTGGCGCCGCCGCGGGTTCGCCTCGGACGTAGTACTGCGGGTCAACGCATCCCCCAAACAGCTAACCAGCCCCAACTTCGTCGAGCGCGTTGAGCAAGCCCTGCGTGAGCACGGGCTCAACGGAAACTCGGTGTGTTTGGAGATCACCGAAAACGTATCCGTAGAGGACTTGAGCCGAGCCCACATGACCCTGCACGCCCTCAAGCGCCTGAACGTGCAGATCGCCATCGATGACTTCGGGACTGGATATAACACCCTGTCGCACCTCAAGGCACTTCCCGTCGACACTGTCAAGATCGACCGCAGCTTCGTCAAGCGCCTCAACAACAGCCTCGAGGACCGCGCCATCGTCGAATCCATCATCGGACTGGCCCACGAATTCGGACTCGAAATCATCGGAGAAGGAGTCGAAACCGCCGAAGCCGCACGAACCTTGCTCGATCTGGGCTGTCACCGGGCCCAAGGATTCCTGATCACGAGACCGCTGCCCGCCGAGGAGATCGAAACACATCTGAACACGATGCAAATCCCGTTCAGCCTCGAACACCGCAGAAGCGGTAGATCCGAATGACGGGGTGACGATAAGGACCGAGCACGGTGTTGGCCTTTGTCGTTCGCCACGTATTGTTGGCCGCCATTGTGTGGGTCATCTCTCAAAAACGGCGGATCCATATCCTCGACGGCGACGAGAGCGACGACATCAATGGTGGTGGGCACGCGCCCGGGACAGGAATGCCCAACAAGACCGAGTTCCCCGACACCGATGACTGGGAAGACGACAAAATCATCGACCGAATAGTCGACGTCGCGAAGAACCCGGACCAGCCGCCAGTCCTCCAGGACAACGGCAACTGGAAGGTCAACGGCACCCGCAACGGCGCCCAAATCGAAGTCATCGTCGCTCCCAACGGCTCAGTCGTGACCGGCTACCCCATCGGCGGTGATGGGGTGGTCAGGAACGACGCGAATGGCAACCCGATCAAATAGGCTAGGACAGCGATGAATCCGGACAGGGCGGCACGAGAAGCGCGAAAACGTCAGCGAGACCCACAGGCCATCGAAGCCCGTAACCGTCGGCTCAACAAGATGAGCAAGGACTCGCGAGACCTCCTCGAGAGCGTCGCCGACCGCCTGCCTTCTGACTTGGTCGAAAGCTACCGGACCTATAGCAACGTGGGTGAGTGGGCAATGCTCGTCGATGTGCTGTGTGCCAGTCTCATCAAGCGCCAGATCCCGGTCACTGAAGCGGAACGCGATGCGGTGGCGAACGTGCTCGGCCAGTTCAATCCCCCAGCGGAGGGATACCGCTACCTCAACGACCCCCAAGGCGTGCTTTCTGAGCTCAACGTGGTCACTGCGTAAAATCCTCGGGATCCGATTCGGATGAGGACCACCTTCATGATCATCAAGTACGCGCGCATGCCGTATGGGAGCGAGAACGGCGGCACCGAGTGGATGAACGACCTTCCTGTCCGCTACAAGGACGGGGAGCGAGGATTCGACCGACGAATCATGCAGGATCTCGCCGCAGTCGGTGTTCCCTGCTACACGCTGGATGATTTATCCAACGGTCCCAGGACGATCCCGCAGGGCATCCCGATCTTCATCGACTGGCTGGCCAATCTCGAGACTCGGATCCCGGGGCCGGAAACCGAGCACCGGTCCTCGATCCGGTCCGGACTCATCCGCAATCTGATCGATCCCGCCGCCCGCGGCAATCAGGAGGCCATCGATCTGCTGGTCGCTCAGGTCCGTCGCAGGCCACCGATTCCCGAGCGCATGCAGACCTGGGCCTGTGACGCCTTGCGCCTGATCGCGGGGCCGAAGAACTTCACACAGATTGCGGAACTGCTTCAGGAATTGCCGGAGGGGACCGCCATGATCCCGCTGGTCGAGTACCTCGGGAAGGTCAAGACACCGGAATCCCGCGATATCGCGGTGGAATACCTCGACGGGCCTGCGCGTGGAAGAGCGATCAAGGCGTTGGTTCAGATGAAAGCCACCGATGTGCGGCATCTGGTTGAACCGCTCGTCCATGACCGAACTCCTGCTGTGCGCAAACAGGCCCAGCGCGCGCTGGAGAAGCTGTCATCGTGATCGGGTAGCGCCGCGCGTCAACGCGTAGGAACCGACTGGCAGAGTGGGCCTGTCCGGCGATTACCGTGCGATACCGAATATCGTTGCCCAGATATTGGTTTAGACGCAGGCTAGTCGGAACATATTCTGCGCCTGTGGGTTTGGTCATTTCCGGTTTCCGGTCGTGTGCACGCGCCAGGTCCGGTAGCAGCGTGCGGTGGTTGCGGCGACGGTAGCCAGGGCGGGGGCGGTGTCGTTGCTCAAGACCACGAGCACGATGACAGTTATCAGGATCAGTGCCAGCGCCGCCAGGTCGAAGGCGGCGCTCCGGTTGTGAGGTTGCGCCGGAATCCGACTGCATTGGCCGGGGGCCGTTCCACGTGGCCACCCAGCGGATCCAGTACGACTCGGTGAGTGTGTCGGTACCACGTGGGCAGGTACCGCAGCCGCGACGGTTCGTTTGGTCGAAATCGCCCGATCGCCAGGCGTCGTCGGTGAACCGGGCCGACTGGTTCGTATCCGGCTCGGGCCGGCGGTGACGTTGTGCACGCTGCCGTGGCTGGGGTTCGTGCCGGACGAGGTGGCTGGGCGCCGCCACGGTCTCCCTGGTCAGGAAGCAAAAACGGCGGGCCGAACGGCCCGCCGTGCTGCGCTCGGCGCTGATTGCTGCTCAGTTGCCGGGGTTGGCGTCGCGGTCGTGGCTGGTGGGGTGGCCGTCCTTGTCGTACCACTGGCCGTTCGCGTCGCGGGTCCAGCCTTCGAATTCGGTGCCGATCAGGCTGTCGACCCCCCAGCGTTCCCCCAGGCCGAGTGAGGGGGACCGTGCAGGTTCGGGTGGGGCATTGCGGCGTTTCTCGTTGAATGCGGCGAGCATCTCGTCGGCGCGCGCCAGTTCTTCATCAGAAGGGATCAAGCCTCGTGCTTTCGTTTCCTCGCGACTGTAGAAGGTGAAGCGGCCGACTTTTTCCGAGTCCGGTTCCGGCATGGGTGTTTCTCCTATAGTTCGATCAGCGTGATAATGATGCGACCCGTTTCCGGATCGGGCACTTTGCTCTTGCAGTAGAATTCGGTTCCCGTTTTGAACATCACTTCGTCGGGAGTCCCGCCGTAGTCGTGGACTTGCCGCCCACTCTTGCTCACTATCTGGAATTCGGTGTTCGTGGTGTTGGCCATGAGTTCGTTACCGCCGCGGCTGGAACTGTTCATGAACCCGTTCACCGGTCCCGCTTGTTCGGGCTGGAAGCGGGCGAGTTCCTCGGGCGTCAGATCAACATGTCGGGTCACCGTGCCTTGGTACGGGGGTAACTTGTCTAACGCGGCATTGATCCGGAGAGCTTCCGCCTGCTGATCGGCGGTGAGGTTCCCTTCACGCAGCCCGCGGATCAGGTCCCGGCTGGGGCCGCGGGTCAGCATCCATCGTTCCTCGTTGGACATCTCACCGGTGAACTGTGTCGGTGCCGTTTTCGGCTCCACCTTCGGCGTCGCCTTGGCCTTCAAATCCTTGATGCGTTTCAGTTCTTTCGCATGTTTGGCGAGGGTTTGTTCGGATTTCACCCCTTTTGCGATGGCCCTGTTGGCCTTGAACGCATCGATGAGCGCGCGAATCGGGCGCGCGAATCGGGCGGCGATGGCCACGACACGCGCGCTGGCCACGGCGGCACCGATACCGAAGGTCACCACGCTTGCCGCGATGGCGATTGCCACGGTGATGACCAGCTCTTTGAGCAGCTCTTCGCCCAGATCCTCGAGGACCTTTTTCATGTTCTCGCGCAGCTCGACCAGACCGTCGTGGTGGTCTTTCGCGCTGGCAGATAATTCATAGAATGCCGCGGTGGTGGTCAGAGCGGCGTCACGCAGGGCGCGCAGATCCTCATCGATATGTTCGTATTCGGGGCTGACAATCGCCTCGAACGACCAGGCGACACGTTCCAACTCACCCGCCATCTTTGCCACCGGTCCGGCGTCGGCGATCTTGGTCCAGGTGTCGGCGGCGCGCGCGAGCAGATCGACATTGCCATCGGGGATGGTGATTCCGATGGCTTCGGCAAGCTGCACACCGCCGTCGATCAGGCCTTGGCCGGGTCCTCCGGCGCTCGGCAGCGGTACCCGGCACAGGTATGCCACGGGGCCGGGGGTGGCCGGTTTATCCGGCGCCGGGGTGTCGGTGCCGATCGTCGCGTTGTAGTCGGCAACGGCGTGGTTGTAGCCCATGTCCAGCAGTAGGACGCCGTAGGCGTGCACCGCTTCGGCGAGGTCGTTGGACATGTCCAATAGCTCTTCGGCGCGTGTGTCGTAGGTCTTGGCCCATTTCTTGGCCTCGTCGTAGGACCCGGTCATGGCGTGGCACTCGTTGAGGGTCGGCCAGAACGAATCAACGGCGGCGAACCAGTCGGCGGCCAAACCGATGAGCTTGTTACCGGCGTCGTAGTAGACGCTGGTGTCGACATCGAGAACGGTTGCGGTCACGCGCGCCCCAGCGCGCGCAGGTTCTCGGTTACCGCGTCGTTGTAGGCGGTGTGCGCTGTGCGGGCTGCGGCCTGCATGGCCTCGATTCCCTGCCGAACCTCCTGCACAGCAGTAGCCCATTCCCGGTGCGCTTCGGCTTGCTTGTCGGCGGCGTGGCCGTTCCAGCTCTGTTGCATCACGGCCATGCGTTCATCGATCTCGCGCAGCGATTCCCGTAGGAAATCGTTCAGTCCGCCGATGCGTGCGGTTACGTCGTCCAGGTGGTCGAGATCGACCTGATACCTCATGTGCCACAGTCCTGTTCGGTTACGCGGAAGCAGCTATGGGAGATCCAGTGAGGATTGCCGCAGCCCGGTGGCGTTGGTGGTGTCGGTGCCGGTGTATTCGACACCTACCACACCGAGCAGCTCCGCCATGGTGTTCAGGGCCTCGAGCACCTGCAAGGCGCCGTCGCGGGTCTCCTCCCACCCCGTCGAATAGGCGGTCGCCGCAGTGCCTTTCCAACTCGTCATCAGCCCCTGCACGTCTGCGTCGGCCGAGCGCACACCGTTGACGAGAGTTTGCGCGGTCCGCTGCACATACTGTCCGGCATCCGAAATATGGTCGGGCACAATCGCAAATGGTGAGCTGGTGGCCGATGAATCTTCAGCCATACCTAACCCTCTCCGTCGTCGGTCGGTGGTCTCAGTAGGTTAGACGCGGACCACGCATGTTCGGTTCCATCAGAGACCTCTCGATCCGAACCATGCATCGGGGGCCGCTCGCCGCGGTGGAGGCGGAGCTCGCATGGCAGCGGACCGGGGTGCCTCTGGCTCACCTCACCGACCAGCTCGACATCTGGTGTCGTGATTGCCGTGCAACCAGCACCTTGCGCGAACTGGCCGAGCGTTTGCGAAAGTCTGCCGAGGATGATGGAGACCAGCCACAGTAGAGCGTTGGCCGAAGGGTTTCCGGGCCGCGCATGCCGAGGCTGATCCCGGGGCGCGGGGCGCCTGGGCACGAATGCGACGGCAGGCAGTGGATGCCGGCCGGTCAATCGTGGTCATCTCGGCGATGTGCCGGACAGCCATCGTCGAGCGCGGCCGAATACAGAATTCTTGCGCCTGCGTGTTCGATCGATGGAGTTGCACCACCTGGGCAACGCCTCTCGTGCGGCAAGCCATGTCTGGGGTATCCCAACGATCGGACCCGTGCGGTTGCCGGTGTAGGCGGCGACGATTCCGCCGACGATGGCGCTGGTGGTGTCTATATCTCCGTCTGCCGCAATGCATGTGGTGACTGCGGCCGGGTAGTCGTCCAGATATGTGGCCGCGACCCACATCGTGAACGGCACCGTATTCTGCGCGATGACCAGAGATCCGTTGCCGAGTTCTTTCGCGGCCTCGGCGGCGGAGGCTCCGAGCAGGGTGCGGGCGCGGCCGATCAGCCGGGTCGTGTCACCGTGGTCGAGGCGGTCCAGGACGCCGGTAATGAATTCGGTCGGTGTGGGCCGTGTCCCGTTGAGGCGGGCATGCGCGGCGTGGGCTGCGGCGAGTGCAACCGCGACGGCACCGGTGACCCCTTCGGGATGTAGATGCGTCACCTGCGCCGACCGGACCGCTTCGGCGACAACCTTTTCCGGATCGCCGGCATAAAAGGCACCCAACGGGGCAACCCGCATGGCCGCGCCGTTGCCGCAGGAACCCTCGCCACCGAACGCCGCTGCGGCCGCCTTGCGCCAATGCACGCCATCGCGGACTCGACGCAAAGTGCCGACCGCGGCGAAGCCGTAGTCACGGGCCGGGTCGAAGCGTCGCGCAAAAGCGGTAGCAAGCCGATCCTGGTCGATCTCGCCGCGACTGCACAGCTCGGTAACTACAGAGCAGGCCATCTCGGTGTCGTCGGTCCACCCCCACGGCCCGGCAGGAAGATTACCTGCCCGAAGATCTGCGATGGATCGGCGCATGATCGGGAACTGCTGGCCCAAAGCGTCCCCCACGGACAGTCCATCCAAAGAATCAAGCATCAAGTCGACATGCATTGCGTCCGATGATAGCCAAGGGGAAGACGATCTACGCGGATGGCGAATGTGTGATCGAGGCAACTGTCCGGAAATTCCGGATAGTTCGTATCGAAGGCGCTCGTGACGTCGCGCGCGTGTACGAGAAGTACACGCGACACGACGGCGCCGAACCTCGAAGCAGTTGGTGCTCAGTTGAGTTCAGTTCACCGAAGTGTCGAGCGGATAGCGGGTTTCGAGTCGGGAACGGTCTCGGTAGAAGAAGTTCAGGACGAGATCGTCGGAGATCTGGACCAATTCGTCGCGGCCCTCGACCACGGATACCCACTCGGGCGGCAGGGCGGACAATCCGTGGACCGCACCGATAAGGTTGCCGGCCACCGCACCGGTGGAATCGGAGTCGCCGGAATGGTTCACCGACAGCAGCAGCGCGCCACGCACGTCGCCGGTCCGGAACGCGTACAGCGCGCAGTAGAGGGCGATGGCGAGACATTCCTCGGCGACCCAGCCCTGCCCGACTTGCTCGACCCGCTCCGGCGTCGGTGGGCCGAGATGAGCGAACGCCAGCGCACCGGCCAGGGCGGACACCGTCTCCGAGCTGTCCGCCGGCATCGAGGTGAGTCGGATGATGATGTCGCGCACGGCGATCGGCAGTTCGACCCCACTCAGCACGCTGTCGATCAAGGCCGCGAACGCACCCGCGGCAAGATAGCCGGTCGGATGGCCGTGGGTTAGCTGGGCGCATCGCATCGCGGCGTCGAACGCCTTGTGCGGACCGAGCGCGGCGAGACCGAATGGCGCTGACCGCATCACGGTTCCGCACCCCTTCGAATTCGGATTCACCGGCCCCGGCTCACCGGGTAGATGTGGCGCCCGATACTCCTTCGCTTGGAGCCGCAACCCGCTCGTGCACGCATGGCCCGGCGACCGCATCGCATAAAGGAACTGCCGCCCTGCCAACCAGCCGTCGGGTTCTGGCACGGGCTTGGCTTGCTCCTGGGTGGTCAGCCAGCGCAGATACGCGCGTCGCAGCACTGGAGCTGGATCCGCGCCGGGCGGACAACGCAGCAAGCCTTCGGCGGTGAACATCGTCATCTGCGTGTCATCGGTGATCTGTTGCGGCGCATCAGGTATCAGGCCAGGCAGGAAATCGGTGACGCCGGCCGCCCCGTGCTGCTCCCTGATCTGCGCCAACTGCAAAAACTCGATTGGCCACCCGAGCGCATCACCAACCGCCCCACCCAACATCGCCCCACGCACCCGGTCGAACAACTTTTCGTCTTCCCGCACGGCCACCGATCCTTGCACCGATCTGAACCTATCGGCCAAGCAGAGTAGATCTGCTAAGCAATCGGCCGAAACCCTGAAGCTACTCGAACGCCGAGAGACACTTACGCATCGAACGGTTTCTCCATAAACCGCGACCACACCCACCGTCGTACCTGAGCTGGATCGATATCCGCTCGGACCATCCCGCGGCGGGCCGCTACGTGATCACCGTCGACGGCAATGACACCTTCGTCGCTCCGGCATCGGCGGACGTCATCGCCAAGGAGCTGTCTCGGCGCGCGCCGAGCTTGATCACCTCTGTGTTTGCGGGGAGTCGCCACGGTCGCTGGTCATCAGCAACGAGGCTGACCTTCTAGGCTCATTGCCCGGGCAGGCTGTCGACTCACAGATGCGTTGGCGAGTGAGTGACCCGGGGCTGTGGTGGTCTCCCGGTCGCGCTGGCATTGATCCCGGGCGATACGGTCAGGGTGTGTCGGTGCTGAGCGCCCGCGGCTTGTTCGGGAACTACCACCTCGATCGTTTGGTGGGTCGTGGCGGTATGGGTGAGGTGTGGTTGGCGCGCGACCGCACCGGCAGTGCCGTCGCGTTGAAGGTGTTGTCTGCGGCGTATTCCGCCGATCCGGGGTATCGGCGCCGTTTCGAGCGGGAGGCCCGGTTGGGCACCCACGTGCGAAACCCCCACATCGTGCCGATCCGAGCCTTCGGTGAAGTCGATGGTCATCTGTTTTTGGAGATGCCGTTTATCGAGGGTGTGGATCTGGCCACGCGGCTGCGGTCGGGTGCGCTGATTCCGGCTCGGGCGGTCGAGGTCATCGCCCAGGCCGCGGAGGCGCTGGATGCTGCTCATGCGGCGGGGCTTGTGCATCGGGATGTGAAGCCGGGCAATATTCTCGAGGACGCCAACGGTTTCGTGTATCTGATCGATTTCGGTATTGCCCGCGCCGCCGACGGCACCGCCCTCACGGCCACCGGCTTGGTGGTGGGCACGTTGGGCTATATGGCGCCGGAGCGGTTCACCGGGGCGGCCGAGGCTCGCTCGGATGTCTATTCGCTGGCCTGCGTGCTGTATGAAACCCTCACCGGGCGCGTGCCGTACGGTGACGGCGACCCGGCGCAGCAGATGCACGCGCATTTGATGTCCGAACCCCCGCATGCCTCGCGGGCTGCCCGAGGTGTCCCGCCAGCGCTGGACGCTGTTATCGCCCGCGGTATGGCCAAGGAACCGGGGGACCGCTACGCCAGCGCGGGCGAATTCGCCGCCGCGGCACGTGCGGCATTGGGCGGATCGGCGCACTCGGCCGCGCCGGTCGCGGCCCCTGCGACATCGAGCCCGCACCCGCCCACCCGCGTCATGACCGCGCCCGGCTCGCCCCCGACCCTGGTCGAGCCTCGGCCGGTGCCGCATACGCCCGAGTCCCGGCCGGTGCCGCAAACGCCCGAGACCCAGCTGGAGCCGCATACGCCCGAGCCGCAGACACCCGAGACCTGGCCGGTGCCGCAAACACCCGAGACCTGGCCGGCGTCGCAAACACCCCAGACCCGGCCGGCGTCGCAGACACCCCAGACCCGGCTGCAGCCGCATACACCCGAGCCGCGGACACATCCGGTCGTGCATCCGGCCCCTCGGCGAAAGCTCCTGGTGCGCCGATGGATACCGGTCGCCGCCGGGCTTGCACTCGTCGCTGCGGCGGCACTATGGCTGAGCGGTGTCCTCGAGTCCGACTCCGTTCCGGGCACGACGACACAAGCGTCTTCCGCTATTGCCGCGACCGGCTCCCCGCCGCCCGCCACCGGCGGGCAATCCCCGGCTGGTGCGGTGCGCGACGGGAACCTCGCGTTCACCGTGACGGAGGTGGTGTCCAACGTGAACGCCACCGGTGCCCCAGGCGGCTCCTACACCATCGTGACGCTGACGGTCACCAATGTCTCTCGAGGCGGGCAAGCCTTCCGCATCGCCGATCAGCGCCTTATCACCGCTGCCGGGCGCACCGTCGTCCCCGACGCGCCCGCAACCACCGCACTCAATCCGTCCCGCACCGGCGTCGACCAGATCGATCCCGGCAGCACCCACACCATCCGGCTGGCCTTCGACCTACCCGGCAAGGACAAGAACGGGAAGAAGAACGACAAGAAAGTCGATGTCCCGAGCCAGTTGGTCCTGCACGGTGCTCCGTCGTCCCCCGGCGTGACCGTGCCGCTCGGCTAGCGCCCCGTAAAGCTAGCTCTTGCCATATCGCCCCCTGGGCCAGGGGTGCGGTCGAATGGTGGTCGCCCAGGCCGCGCCGCATTCGACCGCCATACGACTACAGCCGAAGTGGGTAGCGCAGCAATGTATCTAGATGGGGCGTCAGTTCGGCGGCAGTGCGTATCTGCTGAGCCAGATGGTGTGCAGGGGGCACCCGGACACCCTCGTCGACGAGGTGATCGAGGTTGTGCCGCGCGGCAGTTGCGACATCACACTGGACCTCGAATCGCGGAAGCCCGGGGTCGCGTCGAATCCGCAAGGTAGGAAAGCCGGTTGGGTGCGGACCCCGCAGCGGATGCTGGCACGCTGCACCCGTCAACGGCTGCGACGACCAGTTGGCGCCCGAGCTGACCAGGCCCGATGAGGGGGTGATGGGGTGGCACCGAACTCGGTGCCCTGAAGGGATCACGTCGGTCTTCGCGGCCCCGTTGCGGGGCCGACCCGAACTCCCGGGCCACGCTCGGCCGCTCGGGATTCCGAGGAGGTGAGGTGTGGTGGGTTCGGGGACGATGCCTCACATGTCGAGGATTCGGGGAAGAGGGCGGGTGCTGCAGGTGCTGGCCGCCGGGGTTATCGGGGTTGATCGTTGGTTGTGGGGCGGATCGGGGGCAGCGGCCGCGGGCGGCGAAGATCGCATTCTCTGATGGCTGAGAGGTCTTGGTGATGGACAGCGACGGCGGCAACCCGCGACGTCTCACCGATCCGAAGCAGGTTGCGCAGCACCCCAGTTGGGGCCGGGGAACGGATTCGTGACCAAGGGATATCGTCCGGGCCGGTCGGATCACCGGCCGAAATCGGGCGGGACGATATCGTCCCGCCCGATCGGTTTCTACTGAGCGGTGGAGCGGAAATTCCGCAGGCGCAGACTGTTGCTGACCACGAAGACCGAGGAGAAGGCCATCGCAGCACCGGCGAGCATCGGGTTCAGCAGCCCGGCCATGGCGAGCGGGATCGCCGCCACGTTGTAGGCGAAGGCCCAGAACAGATTGCCCTTGATGGTGCCCAAGGTCCTGCGGGACAGCCGGATCGCATCGGCGGCCGCCCGCAGGTCGCCGCGGACCAGGGTCAGATCGCTGGCCTCGATGGCGACATCGGTGCCGGTGCCCATTGCCAGGCCTAGATCGGCCTGGGCCAGGGCCGCGGCGTCATTGACGCCGTCGCCGACCATCGCGACCACCTTGCCCTCGGCCTGCAACCGCTTGACCGCGTCGACCTTATCGGCGGGCAGCACCTCCGCGATCACCTCGTCGATACCGACCTGCGCCGCAATGGCTTTTGCCGCCGCCGTGTTATCTCCGGTCAGCATGATCGGGGTGAGCCCGAGCGCCTTCAGCTGCGAGATCGCCTGAGCGGAGGTGGGTTTCACCGCATCGGCGACGACGAGCACGCCGCGGGCCCTACCGTCCCAGCCCACCGCCACGGCGGTCTTGCCATCGGCTTCGGCCCCGGACATGGCCCGCTCCAGGTCGGTGTCGAGGTGCTGGGCCCAGTCGGCGAGCAGCCGTGGCCGCCCGACGAGCACCGCATGTCCGTCCACCACACCCTGCACACCGAGGCCCTCGATATTGGCGAAGCCCTCGACCGGCCGCAATGCGCCGACCTTTTCGCGTGCACCCTTGGCGATCGCCTGGGCGATCGGATGCTCCGACGAATCCTCCAGTGCCCCGGCCAGCGCCAGCACTTCGGCGGTGTCCTCGCCCGCGGCGGCAATGACATCGAGCAGGGTCATCCTGCCGGTGGTGACGGTGCCCGTCTTATCGAGCACCACGGTGTCCACCCGACGGGTCGACTCCAGCACCTCCGGACCCTTGATCAGAATGCCGAGCTGCGCACCGCGACCGGTGCCGACCAGTAGTGCGGTCGGTGTGGCCAGCCCGAGCGCGCACGGGCAGGCGATGATCAGCACCGCGACCGCGGCGGTAAAGGCCGCGGCAACCGAACCGCCGGTGCCGAGCCAGAATCCGAGCGTCGCGACCGATAGCGCGATCACGATGGGCACGAAGATCCCGGAGATCCGGTCCGCCAACCGCTGGGCCTGCGCCTTACCGGTCTGCGCGTCCTCGACCAGCTTCGCCATCTGCGCTAGCTGGGTATCGGAGCCGATTCGATCGGCGCGCACCACGATCCGCCCGCCGACATTGACCGTCGCACCGACCACCGCATCCCCGGGACCGACCTCGACCGGCACCGATTCACCGGTCAGCATCGAGGCGTCGACCGCCGAGGAACCCTCGACGACCACACCGTCGGTGGCGATCTTCTCACCGGGCCGAACCACGAAGGTGTCACCAACGACCAACTGCTCAATCGCGATGCGCTGCTCGGCTGCGCTCGCCCACCCCGCCGACTCCGTCGGCTGCCGTCCCCCTGCGCTCGCCCACCCCGCCGACTCCGTCGGCTGCCGTCCCCTTGTGCGGCGCAGCACCGAAACCTCCTTCGCGCCGAGTTCGAGCAGTGCCCGCAGCGCCGCGCCCGCCCGCCGCTTCGAGCGAGCCTCGAAGAAACGTCCGGCCAGGATGAAGGTGGTGACGCCCGCGGCGGCCTCCAGGTAGATGCTGCCGGTGCCGTCCATCCGCGAGATGGTGAATTCGAATGGATGCTTCATGCCCGGCATTCCGGCCGTGCCCCAGAACAGCGCGTACACCGACCAGCCCAGCGCGGCGAGGGTGCCCATGGACACCAGGGTGTCCATGGTGGCGGTGCCGTGACGCAGATTGGTCCACGCGGCTCGGTGGAACGGCAGTGCTCCCCACACCACGACCGGTGCGGCCAGCGTCAGCGATAGCCACTGCCAGTTGGTGAACTGCAATGCCGGCACCATCGCCATCGCGATGACCGGCACCGTCAGCACCAGCGAGACCAGCAGTCGGGTCCGCAGCGCGGCAGTCGGATCCGGTTCTTCGGCAGCGGTCTGCGCGGGTTGCTCGATCTTCGGCGCGGGCAGCGCGGCGGTGTAACCGGCTTCCTCGACGGTGGCGATCAACTGCTCGGGTGAGATATCGCCGCGGAAATCGACCCGCGCCTTCTCCGTCGCGTAGTTGACGGTGGCGGTGACGCCGTCGAGCCGGTTCAGCTTCTTCTCGATGCGATTGGCGCAGGATGCGCAGGTCATGCCACCGATCACCAATTCGACCTGTCCGGCGGATGGTTGTGTCGCGGTGGTCATCGTGTGCTCCGTTCTGTGCGACTCAGGGTAGTGATCAGTGGCCGTGTCCGGCAGGCTCCGCGGCGGGTCCCGCCGCCGGGGCTCCGGTGTCGGTGACCGAGACGGTGAATTCGGCGGTGCGGACCACGCCTTCGTGCTGGAAATCGAGGAAGAGTCGGTAGTCACCGGCGCTCGGGGCGTCGACGTAGAAGGTTATGCCTGGCCCGGCCGGGGTCGCACCATCGCCTGGGCTGCCCTCCGGGTGGACGTGCAGATAGCCGAGGTCGGCGGCGCGCAGGGCCACGAGGTGACCGTAGGCCGCCAGATAGGGCTGCAGATCGGTGACCGGTTTGCCATTGCGGCGCACCGTGAGCACGACCTTCGACGGCTGGCCCGGGGTGACCGCGCCGTCCAGCGTGACGGTGTAGTCGCCGACCTGGGCGGTGGTCGACGGTGCTGGCAGCGCCTGCACGTCGTAGTTGCCCGCGACCCGCAGGTCGGCGCCGAGCGTCAGATTCTCGCCGCCTTCGGGGGTGAAGTCGGCGAACACCCGGTAGTCCCCGGCTCGGCTCAGATCCAGCGGGACGCTCCAGGTGCCCGCCTGCTCGAGCGTCGGGTGTACATGCTGGAAGGCGGCCATATCGCGGCGGACCACGATGAGGTGCAGATCCTTATCGTGGCTGCGGACATAGTCGGTGACCGGTGCGCCCGCGCGGTTCAGGATTCGGAAGCGCAGGGGTGCGTTCGCTGCGGCGGTGGTCTGCGGGGTATCCAGGCGCAGCGTGTATCCGTTTTCGCTGGCCATGAGTCCCGCGGGTACCGCATCGGACTTCGACTCGCCCATGGCGCCGTGCGCCTTCGAATCGTGCGTGGACTCGGTGGGCTCGGGCCCGAGTGTCGCGCCGACGGCCAGCGCGATCCCGAAGACCGCCGCGAGACCGAGGGCGTAACCGGCGAACTTGCTGGACGCGTTCATCGGGATGCTCCGTTCTGGTGTCGTTACTCGGCGAGCCGGTATCCGGCCTTATCGACGGCGGCGGCGATGGCGCCGAATTCGACCGCCGTGGTGCTGTCGACGGTTACCCGGCCGCTGGCGAGGTCGATATCGACGTTGGTGACGCCGTCGATCTTGCCGACCTCCTTGCTGACCGAGTTGGCGCAGCAGCCGCAGGTCATGCCCGTGACGGTGACAGTGGCGGTGGTGGCTGCGGTGCTCATCTGCTCTCCTTCTCCGAATGACGGCTCCTGCCGTCCAACCAGGTTTACCATACCCCCCTAGGGTACATTGTCAAGAAGATAGGCCTACCCCGTGAGGGTATGACCAACGCAACATGCCGCCTGAGATGCGAAAAGCCCGGCTCGGCGATCGAGTGATCGCCGAGCCGGGCTCAGGATGGTCGTTATTGATGCTCAGGATTCGGGGCGGTAGCTGACCAGGGCCACCGCCGGTGCCGAAACCACCTGCACTTCAGCTGTGTCCGAGACCTTGATGTGCAGGAATCCGCCTTCGATCGACACCGCGACATCTTCGATCGTGCGCACCTGCGCCCCGTCCCGGTCGAGCAGTGCATAGCCTTCTACCAGAGCGACTTTGGTGGCCTTGCGCCATTTCGTGGTCATTTGGGTGCCTTCCGCTGGTGCGGCCGGTGGGAAGTCCAGTTCCGGCTTTGCGACGTGGTTGAAGTAGTTGGACAGGACATTCAGAGCGATATGGCCGACGATCTCACTCAGTTCGGCATCACTCACGCCGTGTTCGCGGGCCGACGCGATGATCTGATCGTCGACGCGGCCGCGGGACCGCAGCACTTCGCGGGCGATCCGCAGCACCGCATCCGCATGCGGATCCTCGGCGTGCGCCGCGCGGGTGGCCGCGATCGCCTCCTCGGTGAAACCCATCCGGCCTGCGCGCATGCTGTGTGCGGCAATGCAGTAATCGCAACCGTTTTCGCTGGCGACCAGCAGGGCCAGCTGCTCGCGGACGCGGGCGGAGAGCTTGCCGCGGGTCAGTGCGTCGCGCATGGTCAGGTAGCCGCGCAGTGTCGCGGGGCTGTTCGCCATGGCGGCATAGAGATTCGGAACCCGGCCCAGCTGGCGCTGCACCTCGGTGAGCAGATCGGCCTGCTCGGCGTCGGCGGTTTCGATGGACACAAGCGGTAGCCGAGACATTGTGACTCCAAACTCGAACGTAATGGTACCGATCGGTGCCGAATTGAGACGGTACTGATCGGTACCGAATAAGTCAAGTCGGATGGTACCGATCGGTGCCGTTCTGGTAGCGTGGGGACATGGCAACACAGGCCAAGCAGCGATTACTCACCACCGCCGAAGAACTCTTCTACGCCGAAGGCATCAGAGCGGTCGGTGTAGACCGCCTGCTCCAGGAGTCCGGCGTCGGCCGGGCCTCCTTCTACCGCCACTTCGCGAGCAAGGACGACCTGGTCGTCGCGGTGCTCGAGGATCGTGATCGTCGCTGGCTGGCCTGGCTGCGGGAATCCGTCGAAGCCAAGGCGGGCGAACCCGTGGACCGGCCGCTCGCGGTATTCGACGCGCTCTCGGAACGCTTCGCCCGCAAGGACTTCCGCGGCTGCGCGTTCATCAACACCATGGTGGAGGTGGCCGACCCGGATTCTGCTGCCCACCATGCGGCCGACCAGCACAAACGCCGGGTCATCGGCTACCTCAGCGAACTCCTCACCGCCGCAGGCCGATCCGATGCCGAGGAGCTGGCCGCAGCACTCGCCCTGCTCGTCGACGGCGCGATAGTCACCGCCCTTCGCGAAGGCTCCCCGGCCGCCGCCGACCGCGCCCGCACCATCGCAGGCCGTCTGCTCGCGACCGGCTGACGCGGTCCCGCTGCGGTCGAAGGGTGTCGTGAGGTCAGGCGATCTGCTGTCGACGTGTGACCTTGCATCCGGCGCACCGTCACAACCTACTGCTGTGCGCGCAGCATTCGAATCCCGCTGTGGGACTGGGCTATCTACGCTGCGCGGGCGTGCCGGAACTGCGCGCCGAATTCGCGCCGTCCGACAACTGATTCGAAGTGAATTTCGCGATGGTCGGTGACGCGTCGGGCCAGCCCACCGGGTTCGTCGAAGCCGGGTATCGGATGCCGATGCGGCGCACTATCGCGCCGACGCTCGGCTCCGAATGACTGCTACGGTGCCCCGACCGTCAGGCCGAGTGCAGGTGGCGGGCGGTGGGGGAGGTTTCGGTGGTCGCGGGGTCGGGATAGGTGCCGAGGAGGCGGTCGGCGGTGCCGGAGGTGGTGACGGTGAACCAGTAGTGCTCGTTCTTGTAGTGGTGGTGGCGATGGTTGCGCCAAACCGCTCGGTAGAGCGAGCCTTTCGGTTTGTAGTCGGTGTGCACGAGGTAGTGGGTCCACTCGTAGCCGAGGCCGAGCAGGGTGATCATCAGCAGGAAGGTCAGGCCGAGACCGAGGCGCGGGAAGGCCAGGGTGGCGAGCGCGACCAGGATCACGACCAGCACCGACAGCGTCTTGGTCGGAATGAAGATCAGCGGGATATTGCGCGGATCGACGTGGTGCTCACGGTGTTTGCGTGCCAGTTCGCTGTCGATCGGGATCGGGCCGAGCCGCCTCGGCCGCCAGTGCAGTACCGTCACGTGCACGATCCACTCGAAGAGCGGGAAGAGTGCGAGCATGACCGCGGGCACCAACGCATCGGTCAATTGCCAGTCGCCCACGATGATTCGGGCGACCAGCGCCGCCGCCAGGGTGCTGCCGATCAGCCAGGGCGAGGGATGCCGAATGAATTCCCGGAATGCGCCGCCGAGCGTGAGACCGCGGCGCAGGGTCCGCTCGTCCTGACGCACGCGCTCGCGCGCCGTGGCCGAATCCTTGCTGGATGATTGGGGTTTCGTCATGGTCTTTCCTTGGTGCAGCCAGTCGGTGCCGTCCATTCGGTGGCGCACCGAGCGATATTCCGAACCGCCGCGGTGATCCGGATCGCCGGATCGTGACAATGCCGTCAGCGACGGGTGCTTTCAGTGCCCTCCAATACTTCGATCAGGGCCGTGGTCGCCGGTTCGAGCAAGGCCCGAGCGGTGCTGGCGGCCTGTTCGGGCTCGCCGGCCTCGATGGCGGCGGCCAGGTTTCGATAGGCCTCGACATTGCCCACCTCGGCGGACATGATCGGGGCCAGCGCCGCGAGCGCGGGTTCATAGGCGCCGCGCAACATGTTGAACATGAGCCGGAACACGATGGAGTCGGCGGCGTCGACGACGTGATCCCAGAACTCCATCGCGTGCCGCTGTTGTGCGATCGGATCCTGTTCGGCGGCAAGCGCTTCGACGCTGCGATCCAAGGCGGCGCGCACGGTGGCAGAGTCGGTTTTGCCGAGCCGGATGGCCGCGAGTTCGGCCACCTTGGGCCCATTGTGCAGCCGCGCCTCCAGAATGCTGCGCGCGACCTTCGGCTCCAACTCCCCGGCCTGAACCAGCAACCGCGGCAACACCTCGAGCCCGGCGCCGCGCCGATAGTCCAGCACCGTGGTCGCATCCCCCTGTCGCACCGCCACCAGCCCGGCCGCCGCCAACCGCTGCAGTGCCTCGCGCACCGCGGGGCGCGAGACCCCGAGTGCCTCCGCCAACTGCCGCTCACTCGGCAGTGTCGCCCCGGGGGCCAACTCTCCACTGAGCACATCCGCCGCGATCTGCTCGAATACGTCCCCCGACACCGACCGTTTGACCACAGGTTGCAACGCCATGTCCCTACTCTGCGCCACAAAGGTCAGGAGGTCAAGTGGTCAGACCAGTTGCCTACCTCGGAGTCATTGCTCGAACGTGGCGAACCTCGATTGTTCGTAGAACGTGCCGAGGCAAAACCTGCGTCCGAACGACCACCGCGCGAAATGGGCATCAGACATCGCCCGACTGTTGGGGGAATCTTCCGCCGAACCCAGGTCCGTCTCGACACCGCCACCGCGTAACGAGGGCAGAATGTATCGCCAATTGCGGGATCCAGTCGCCCGCGGAACCCAAG
The DNA here is from genome assembly GCF_053602975.1 of Nocardia sp. NPDC004278. Classification (NCBI taxonomy): domain Bacteria; kingdom Bacillati; phylum Actinomycetota; class Actinomycetes; order Mycobacteriales; family Nocardiaceae; genus Nocardia; species Nocardia sp. NPDC004278. The sequence goes on along the minus strand of NZ_JBSGEQ010000006.1, from coordinate 295,635 downwards.
TCGACGATGGGCTGACGGCGCGGAGCCAGGTCCACAACCGGCTGACGATCGAATCACTCCTGGTCGAGGCGGTACATGGCCAAGCCGATGACTCGTCCTCGCGAACCCTCAGCGTGGTCCGATTCGCGCGACGCTGGCCGGGTCAGCTGGGGTCGGAGCCCCGGATGGCGGCGAGCCAGATGGCGGTGGCCGCGGCCACGCAAGTGGCGGCCAGGAAGGCGATGAACCCGCCCTCGGCCACGTAGACCCACATCAGACCCACGAAGGGCGCGGCAACCGTGGATTGGGCGTCGAGCAGCAGCCGGCGGCGGACCCGAGTGGATTCGGCTGCGAGGTCCGGGGCATCGGGGTCGGGGCGGGATGGGTTATCGATCAGGCGACCGGGCGGTTCGGAGGTACGCGCTTTTCCGGAGGGATAGAAGTGGAGGGTGGCGGTGTCGACGGATCGGTCGGACACCTCGGCCGCGGTCTCGGTCATGCCGAGCAGTCCCGGCTCGAAAAACACCGGCAGCCACCGGGTTCGGTAGTTCTCGGTGATCTCGAGCCAACTGCGACTGACGAGCCGGTGCTGCTGTCGCACCCGTTTGATCTCGACGGTGCAGACATTGCCGCGATCGGCGCCACCGGAACCCGCACGGTTGCCGTCCGCCAATCCATGCGGCAGGCGACCCAGCGCCCGTGCCAGTTGAAACCCCGTGTAACCCAGGATGCCCAGCGCCACCGTCGCCAGGGCCGCGAGCTGGTCCACATCGGCGAACGGCGCCCAGGCCAGGCAAACAACCAGGGCGCCGATCGTCACGGAGACCGGATAGGCCAGGGGGTGGCCCGGTCCGAATTTCACTTCAGGAAGCCGACTTTGGTGTAGTCGGGGCTGGCGAGGCCGAAGGCCCCATAGTTGGCGAGGTTATCGCGGACGGCGTAGGTGCCCGAGGCCTGGTGCAGTGGTACCGAATAGCCCTCGGCGAAGATCATCTGATCGCATTTGTTCGCCAGTTCGATGGCCTTCGCCGGATCCAGTTCGGCAATGGTCTGCTCGATCAGCGCATTCAGTTCCGGTGATCCGATGCGGGCCTTATTGCTCAACTGACTGTTCGGGTTGTTCGGATCGTACGTGTAGACCTGCTGCAGTGCCCCCAGCGGTAGCACGCTACCGCCCCAGCTGAATTGGGCGATGTCGAAGTTCCCCGGATCGATCACGTCCTTGAACAACCCTTGGCCGGGTACGGTTTGGATGGTCAGTTTCACCCCGACCTTCGCCAGGTTCTGCTGCACGATCTGCGCGGTCTGCACCCAGGCCTCCTGCTGGTACATCACATCGCGCAGTTCCAGCTTTCGGCCATCCTTTTCGCGGACATCGCCATTGAGCTTCCAGCCGAGCGCGTCGAGCATCCGCGCCGCCTCGGCGGGGTCGTAGGCGATCGGCGCCGAATTGTCCTGGTAGCCCTTCTGACCCTTCATGTAGATGTGGTTGTTCAGTGGCGTCGGATTTTCGACGACACCGTTCTGGGCGGCGGTCACCAGGGCCTGCCGATCGATTGCCTTCGAAATGGCAATGCGCAGTTGCGGATCCTCGAGCAGGGCGCCCTTGCCGCCATTGAAGGTCAGATGCGACCAACTGGGCTCGGGCGTGCGCCGCACCACCACGTTCTTCGAATTCCTCGCGCCGGTCACATTCTCGATGCCGGACATATAGGCGTAGTCGATCTCGTTGTTCTGGATCCCGGGCAGCACCGCGGAATTGTCGAGCACGCTGAGCGTGATCGTGTCCAGCTTCGGGGTATCGCCCCACCATTTCGGATTGCGGCCCAGCGTGATCCGGTTCTGCGCGCGATCGATGCCGGTGACCATGAACGGACCCGAGCTGACCGGGAGCGTGTCGTGGTCGGCGTTGCTGAACGCATCCGGGGTGGCGGTGACAGACTTCGGATACAGCGGACTGAATTGCCCCTGCCACTCGGCATACGGCTTATTGAAGGTGACGATCGCCTGCCGGTCGTCCTCGCCTCGTTCGACCTTCTCGACCCGGTCGAAGCCGCTGGGTGAGGAGATGAGGAAGCCGGGGTCCTTGGTGCTCAGCGCGGCCGCCTCCGATCGCAGGTCCTCCCACGTGATCGGGCTGCCATCGGACCATACGGCCTTCGGGTTGATCGTGTAGGTGACCTGCTGGGGGCTGGTATTCGTCAGCTTGATGTCGGTGAAGTAATTGTGGTCGACGGTGAGTTCTCCCGCCGCATTGCTCACCCAAGGGGACGGCATCGTCGGACTGATCACTGTGGCCGTGGTGTCGGTGGTGCCGTCGATATGCAGATAGTTGAAGTTCTCCGGGAAGTTGGTGATGGCCAGGCGCAGGTTCCCGCCGTCGCGCAGCTCGCTGCGATCCTTCGGGTTGATGTCGTTTGTACTGCCGATATCGACCGTGCCCGGGGTAATGCTGTTGTCGGAGCAACCGGTCGCGATCAGGCCGAGCGCGACAACAGGGACGGCGAACCGGGCAAAGCGTGCGGAAGTCATTGCGGGAAACCTCACTTCACGAATCCGATCGTGGTGTAATCCGGCGAAGCCAGGCCGAACGCACCGTAGTTGGCCAGCCCCTCACGCACGGCGATGGTGCCGGGAGATTGTGCAATGGGCAGGGAGAAGCCCTCGTCGAAGATCATCTTGTCGCACTGGTTCGCCAGTTGGATGGCCTTCTCGGGATCCAGTTCGGCAATGGTCTGTTCGATCAGCGCGTTCAGTTCCGGCGAGCCGATCTTGCCCTTGTTGCTCAGCGGGTTGGCCGGATTGTAGGCGTAGATCTGCGGCAGTGCGCCGAGCGGGAGAATGCTACCGGTCCAGCTGAACTGGACGATATCGAAGTTGCCCGGATCGACCACATCCTTGAAAAGGCCATTGCCCGGGTAGGTCTGGATGATCAGCTTGACGCCGATCTTCGCCAGATTCTGCTGCGCGATCTGGGCGACCTGGATCCAGAGTTCCTGCTGGTACATCACATCGCGGATTTCGAGCTTGCGGCCATCCTTTTCGCGGACGTCACCGTTGAGCTTCCATCCGAGGTCATCGAGTTCCTTGGCGGCCTGCTCGGGGTTGTAGGCGACCGATGCCGCGTTGTCCTGGAAGCCCTTCTGGCCCGCCACGAATATGTGGTTGTTCAGCGCCTTGGGATCGGTCACCACCCCTTGCTGGCTGGCGGTCGCGATGGCCTGCCGATCGATGCCCTTCGAAATGGCCACGCGCAGTTTCGGATCCTCGAGGATCGAGCCGGGCGCTCCGTTGAAGGTGAAGTGCGAGAAGCGCTGTGTCGGGGTCCGGCGCACCTTGATCCCGGGTGCGTTCGAGGCCGTCTTCACCTCATCCAGACCGTATACGGTCGCGGCATCCAGTTCGTTGTTCTGCAGGGCGTTGAGCCGGGCCGCATAGTCGAGCACGCTGTAGGTGACCGTGTCCAGCTTCGGGGCTTCACCCCACCACTTCGGGTTGCGGCCGAGCACGATTCGCTGCTGTGCCTTGTCGATCGAGGTGATCACGAATGGTCCGGCCGACACCGCAAGACCATTGCGGTCGACGGCATCGAATGCCTGCGGGGTCGCCGTCGACGCCTTCGGATAGATGATGTCGAACAGTCCCTGCCACTCCGCGTAGTGCTGGCCGAAGGTGACGATTGCCTGCCGATCGTCCGCGCCGCGCTCGACCCGGTCCACCTGTGCATAACCCTGGGTCGCGCGCACCTGGAATGCGTTGTCGCGCCCACTGAGTGCGTACCACTGCGACCGCAGGTCTTCCCAGGTGATGGGGGTTCCGTCGGTCCAGACGGCCTTCGGGTTGATGGTGTAGACGATCGTCTGCGGGCTGGTATTGGTGAGCTTGATTTCGGTGAAGTAGTTGGTGTCAGTCGAAATCTCGCCCGCCGCATTGGATTTGATCGAACTCGGCAGCGTCCAGCCGACGAGGTCGGTGACCTCGCCGTCGGCGTCGATATGTGACCCATTGAAGGTCGCCGGGAAATTCGTCAGTGCCAGACGCAGATTCCCGCCCTCGCGCAGCTCGCCCCTTTCCTTTGGATTGATATCATTGGAGCTGGTCAGCGAACTGCTGCTGGTCTCCGGGTCGCTCGACCCACACCCGGACAAAATCAGCGCGATGGCGACGGCGGGGGCCGCGATCCGAATTCCCACCCGGCGCTGTCGGGCGATACGTGCTGTTGTCATTTCACGAATCCGATCTTGGTGTAGTCATATGACGCGAGGCCAGGGGACCCGATATTGGCGAGATCGGCGCGCACGCCGAAGCTGCCATCGCTCTGCATGAGCGGCAGCGAATGTCCCTCCTCGAAGACCTTGCGGTCCACCTCATTGGCCAGTTCGATCGCCTTCTTCGGATCAAGTTCCGAGAGGGTGCGATCGATCAGGGCGTTGAGCTCCGGCGAACCGATGCGGGCGTAATTGCCCTGCAGGTCGTTCGGGTCGTAGTAGTACGCCTGTCGAATACTGCTGAACGCGAACGCATCACCGGACCAGATGAACTGGGCGGCGTCGAAATCACCCGGCTGGATGACATCGGTGAAATATCCGGCACCGGGCTTGGTGTCGATGGTCAGCCCCACGCCGATGTCGGCGAGGTTGCGCTGAATGATCTGAGCGACCTGCACCCAGGTCGGATCGTTGTACATGACATCGCGGATGACGAGCTTGCGCCCGTCTTTCTCCCGTACGTTCCCGTTGAGTTTCCACCCCGCCGCGTCGAGTTCGCGAGCGGCCGCCGTCGGATCGAAGCCGAGGCTGTTGTCCTGGTAGCCCGTCTGACCCTGTAGGAAGATGTGATTGTTCAGCGGCTTGGGATTCTCGACCAGCCCGTTCTGGATCGCGTTGACGATCGACTGCCGATCGATGGCCTTCGAAATGGCCACGCGGACCCCGGAGTCGGAAAGGATGGACCCCGGTGCGCCATTGAAGGTGATGTGGCGCCAGCGGTTACCCGGCGCGCGCCGAACCACCAGGCCACCGGTATTGCGTACGGTCTGGACGTCGTCGACGGTGGTCAGCTGTACCAGGTCGAGTTCGTTGTTCTGCAACGCCGTCGTCCAGGCGGAGTGATCGAGCACGCTGTAGGTGATGGTGTCGAGTTTGGGTTTGGCACCCCACCATTTCGGATTGTGGCCCAAGATGATTCGGCCCTGCGCGCGATCGGTGGACACGACCTGGAACGGTCCGGCACTGGGCCCCATCGCATTGGCGAGGCTGTTGTTGAACGAATCCGGATCGGCGGTCACGGATTTCGGGAACAGCGAGGCATTGCCCGCGAACTGTCCGCGCCATTCGGCATAGGGACGGCCGAAGGTCAGGACGGCCTGGCGGTCGTCGACGCCACGCTCCACCTTGTCCACGAATTCGAAGCCGTTGGTAATGGCGATCAGGAAGCGTTTATCCCGGCCGCTGAGTGCGTTCGCCTCGGATTTGATGTCTTCCCAGGTGATCGGATTGCCGTCGGACCAGACCGCCTTCGGGTTGATCGTATAGGTGACCTGCTGTGGGTCGGTGCTGGTCAGCGCGATATCGGTGAAATAGTCCCGATTGATCGACAATTCGCCGGCGGCGTTGGTGTCGAACGATCGCGGCATTATCGGCCGTTCGATATCGGCTATCTCGCCGTCGTTCCCGTCATTGGACAGGGTGTTCCAGTTGGCCGGGTACGACGTAACCGCGAGGCGTAGATTGCCGCCGTCGCGCACCTCGTCGACGCTCTTGGGATTGATGTCATTGGTGGTGCCGAGCGTAGCCGACAGTCCCGTTGTCGAATCGCCGCCCGAACCGCAGCCCGCCACGATCAGGCCGAGCGCGACCACCGGTACCGCCCACCGCATCCGGCTGATTCGGGTTCTCGATGGCATCGCGCTCTCCCTCTATCGGCTGACGACCGGCACCGGGACCGCATCGATCAACGCCCGGGTGTATTCGTTGCTCGGATGGTCGAAGATCTGTTCGGCGGGCCCGGCCTCGACGATCTTCCCGCGGTACATCACCGCGATATCGTGGGCCAGGTTGCGGACCACCGAAAGATCGTGCGAGACGAACAGATAGGACAGACCGTGTTCGGTCTGCAGGTTGCGCAGCAGATTCAGCACACCCGCCTGGATGGACACATCCAACGACGACACCGGTTCGTCGAGCACGAGAATCTCCGGATCCAGGGCCAGCGCGCGGGCGATGCTGATGCGCTGCTTCTGGCCGCCGGAGAAATCGGCGGGATAGCGATCGGCGTGCTCGGGCCGCAGACCGACCTGTTGGAGCAGTGCCGGTACCCGCTTGGCGATTTCGGCGCGCGGGCGGCCATCGATGCGCATCGGTTCGGCGAGCACATCGAAGATCGGCAACCGCGGATCCAGCGCGGCCGTCGGATCTTGGAAGACGATCTGCATCTTGCGGCGGATCTCGCGTTTGCGCGCCTTGGTCAGGCTCGCGATATCGCTGCCCATGATCTCGATAGTGCCCGCTTCCGGCTGCACCAGGTCGAGGATCTGGGTGAGTGTGGTGGATTTTCCGGAACCCGATTCGCCGACCAGCGCCAATGTGCGCCCGGCGCGCACCTCGAAGCTGATGCCGTCGACCGCGCGGACCTCGCCCTTGCGGCGCTTGAACACCACGCCGGAGGTGATCGGATAGGTCTTGACCAGATCGGAAACCCGCAGCACCACCCGCCCATCGGTCTCGGCCTCGGCGCTCGGCTCCGCAATCTCCTGGCGGTAGGCCGCGAACAGATCGGCGGAGGTGACCTCCGCGGTGCGGATGCAGGCGGCCGAATGGCCGGGGCCGGTCTTCTCCAATGGCGGCTCGGCCGCGCGGCAGTCATCGATCGCGATCGGACAGCGCGGTGCGAAGGAGCAACCCGGCGGCAGCGCGTGCATGGCCGGTGGCGCACCGACGATCGGGATCAGCGGGCTGCGCGCCGGTCCGTCCATGCGTGGAATGGAGCCGAGCAGCCCGACCGTGTAGGGCATCCGCGGTGCGGCGAAAAGTTCTGCCGCTGGCGCGGTTTCGACGATCTTTCCCGCATACATCACCGCAACGCGGTCGGCCAGGGTGGCCGCGATACCCATATCGTGGGTGATCATGATGACGCCAGCGCCGGTGATATCACGCGCCTTGCGCAGCAGATTCAGGATCTGCTGCTGCACCGTCACATCGAGTGCGGTGGTCGGTTCATCACAGATGATCAGCGCCGGATCATTGGCGATGGCCATGGCGATGACCACCCGCTGACGCATGCCGCCGGAGAATTCGTGCGGAAATGCCTTGGCGCGCACCGCCGGATCGGGAATGCCCACCATATCCAGCAGCTCCACCGCCCGCGCCGACGCCTCGCGGCTGGTCATATCGGTATGCGCGAGCAGGGCTTCGGCCACCTGATCGCCGACCCGGTAGACCGGGGTCAGCGCCGAGAGCGGGTCCTGGAACACCATGCTGATGGAGCGTCCACGCAGCTTGGACAATTGACGATCGCCGAGTCCGAGCAGTTCGCGTCCGCGCAGCCGGATGGAGCCATTGATCCGCGCCTGCTCCGGCAGCAGCCCGATCACCGCGAGCGAGGACACCGATTTGCCCGAACCGGATTCGCCGACAATGGCGAGCACTTCACCATCGGAGACGGTGTAGTTCACCCCGCGCACCGCGTCGATCCGGCCCTCCTCGCTCGGGAAGGAAACCCGCAGATCGGAGACCTCCAACAGCGGTGCGGTGGAGTTCTTTTCGATGGCGGCCATATCGCCCGTCATGCCCCGACCTTCTTTTCCGACGCCGCCTTCTTCCGCGAACGAGCCCGTTTCGCGCTGGGATCGAACGCGTCACGCAATCCGTCACCGACCAGATTCGCCGAAAGCACGATGACGATCAGCAGTCCACCGGCGAACATGAACAGCCACGGGAAGGTGAGCGCCGACGCCGTGCCCGACGCGATGAGCGTGCCGAGCGAAACATCCGGCGACTGCACACCGAATCCGAGAAAGCTCAAACCGGTTTCGGCCATGATCGAGGCACCCACCGACAGCGTGGTGTCGATGATCAGGATCGAGGCGATATTCGGCAGGATATGGCTCAGGATCACCGTCCTGGTCGGCGCGCCCATATACCGTGCGGCCCTCACGAATTCGCGTTCGCGCAGACTCATCGTCAGACCGCGCACGATGCGCGCGCTGATCATCCAGCCGAAGACGCTCAGCAGCAGGATCAGCAGCAGGATCGAGCCGCTGCCCTTGGTCTTCGGCGCGAACAGCGCGATGATGATGAAGCTCGGCACCACCAGCAGCAGGTCCACCAGCCACATGATGGCCCGATCGGTGAAACCGCCGATGAGCCCGGCGATCGAACCGGTCAGCGCCGCGATGGTGGTGCTGATAATGGCGACACAGAAGCCGATGATCAGCGACTTCTGCATCCCGCGCAGGGTCTGCGCGAGTACGTCGTGGCCGATGGCATCGGTGCCGAAGGGATGTTTCGCACTCGGCGGTTTGCGCAGCGCCGTGCCATCGAGTTCCTGATAGTCCCAGGTCCAGAAGTAGGGCAGCACATAGGCGACCAGCACCAGGATCAGCAGCACGAGCACACCGGCGACGGCGGGCTTATTGCGCAGGAAGCGGCGCAGGACGAGTCTGCGCCGACCGGTGGCGGCCGCGACCTCCGGCGCGCCCTGGACAATGATCTCGGCTTCCGTCATCCCACACGCACCCTGGGGTCGAGAATCGCGTACACCACATCGGACAGCAGGCCCGATACCAGCACCACCAGACCGGCGAATGCCGTCACCGTGACGACAACGTAGAGGTCCTGGGCATTGATCGAGTTGACCAGCCATTCCCCGACGCCGTGCCAGCCGAAGATCTTTTCGGTGAACGTCGCGCCGGTGATCAGACCGCCGAGGCTGTAGGCGAACAGCGTCGCCATCGGGATCAGCGCGGTGCGCAGACCGTGCTTGTAGAGGGCCTTATTGCGGGTCAGACCCTTGGCGCGGGCGGTGCGGATGAAATCGCTCTGCAATACGTCGAGCATGGCGTTGCGCTGATAGCGGCTGTAACCGGCCATCGCGCCGAGGGCCAGAGTGGCGGTCGGCAGCACCAGATGCTGGAGCCGGTCGAGCAATTGCGGGAAAAAGCCGTTGATCTTGTTCGCCGAGGTCTCACCGGTATAGAGGAAGATCTGCGATCCGGTCAGCGTATTCACTTCCAGCGCACCGTATTTCACCAGGGTGGCGAGCAGGAACACCGGCGTGCTCAGCACCAGTAGCGAGACGACCGTGGTGAAGTAATCACTGAATTTGTATTGTCGGATCGCCCCGGCCGCACCGATCAACACCCCGAGCACCGTGCCCACGATCGAACCGATGATCAGCAGCCGCAGACTCACCAGCACCCGCCGCGGCAGCTCCTCGCTGACCGGCTGTCCGGCCAGCGTCTCGCCGAAGTCACCCTTCGGGATGCCCTTCAGCCAGCTGATATAGCGCTGTGGGATCGGCTCGTTGAGATGCAGCTGTTCGGCCTTGGCATCGATCACCGCCTGTGGCGGACGTGGATTGCGCTGTTCGAGACTGTCCAGCGGCTTGAACGTCAGTGACGCCAGACTGAACGTCAGGAACGAAGCCAGCAGCAACAGCACGACATAATTGAACGCGCGTCGTAGCAGGAAGCCGGTCATCAGTCCTCTGGTCTTACGGCTGGTCGGGCCAGCATCGAGTATTAGTCCCTGATCATAAGGACGTGGGTGCGACCGTGCGTGACTCGTGTGAGATCGGCATGTCCCTTATCCTGTCGTTGCCGGTGCGTCCAGGCTTTTCTCGGCGCTCTAAGGGGGACCGTAATGAGTTATCCGCAATATGAGCCGTATCCGCCAGCTCCGGCGCCCGTGCCCGGCGGCGGCACCGCGATCAGCGCCGGAGTGCTGGCGAGTATCGGCAGCGCGGGCCAGTTGCTCGGCGGCGGTATGAATATCGTGCTCGGGGTCACGGACCTGGGGACCGACCTCGCCGACTACGACTCGACCGGCCTGTTCGCGCAGCCGTGGTTCAGGACATATGCGCTGGTGACCGGTGTTATCGCGCTGATCACGGCGATCCTGCTCGGTGTCGGCGCAGTCATGATGTTCACCAGGAAGCCGCTCGGCCGGGTGCTGGTCGTCGCGGGGTGTGCGGTGGTCGTGATCGCCGGAATCGCGGAGTACTCGGTGACACTGCGCTACACCACCTCGGGCGGTGGCGCGGCAGCGATCAGCGGTGGCGTCGGCGGTCTGATCGGGCTGGTCTTCCCGATCGCCACCGCGGTCCTCGCCCTCATCGCCCCGACGACGCGCTGGTTGAACTATGACCCGGCGAGCGCCTACCCACCACCGGTGGCCGGGTACCCGTACGGACCTGCCGCGCCACCTCCCGGACCAGCGGTGTATTCATCCGGATCGGGCGCGACGCCCTACCCGCCCGCGTCGACCGGTTATCCGCAGTACAGCCCCGGTGCACCGTATCCTCACGCGGGTTCCGCCTATTCGGGAACCGACCAGGCAGGAACCCAGGCCGCATCTCCGGCGGGCACGCCCTCGGATTGGTCGGCGAATCCCTCGATAGGGCCTGCATATCCGGCGTCCGATCAGGCTGGGCCAAAGGCCGCGTCTCCGGCGGGCACGCCCTCGGACTGGTCGGCGAATCCTCCTGCGGCCCCCGCATATCCGCCGCCCGATCAGACGGCGCGGGCCGCGTCTCTGGCGGCCACACCCTCGGACCGGTCGATGAATCCTCCAGCAGTCCCTCCATATCCGCCGCCGGGTCAGGCCGGGACGCAGGCCGCATCCCAGGCGGGTACGTACTCGGACTGGTCGGCGAATCCCTCGGGTGTGCCTGCATATCCGCCGCCGGGTCAGGCCGGGCCACAGGCCGCACCCCCGGCGGGCACACCCCCGGGCACGTCGGCGAATCCCGGCGCAGCCCCTGCACATCCGCGGCCCGATCTGGCGAAACCACAGCCTGACCAGGCTGAACAACAGCCCGACCCGACAGTGCAGGCCGACGACTCCGTATGGCGGCGACCGCCATCCAAGTGACAGCCGCACACTGCTCGAGCCGATCGTGGTGGCGCGGATCGAGGCCGTGGTGATAGCCGCGACCTCGCCGAGATGGTCTTCCGGCAGGATGGAATAGGTGACGCGCCTGCACCTGCCCAAGCCGAAGATGGTTGCCACCGATGTGGACGGCACCCTCATCGATCACGACGAGCGGGTTACCGCGCGAACCAAGGCGGCGGTGGCCGCCCTGATCACCGACGGTGTGCCATTCGTCCTTGCCACCGGCAGGCCGCCCCGCTGGATCGATCCGGTGGTCGACGGGCTCGGCTACGCGCCGCTGTGTGTCTGCGGCAATGGTGCGGTGATCTACGACAGCGCCGCCGATCGGGTGCTCGCCAGCCGCACGCTCGACGTGGACACTCTGTCCTGGATCGCCGATCTGGCCGAACGCGCGCTGCCCGGCTGCGGCCTCGCCGCCGAACGTGTCGGTGCCAGCGCGCACGATGCGGTGACGCCGCAATTCGTGAGCTCGCCGGAATACGAGCACGCATGGCTCAATCCGGATGACACCGAGGTCTCGCGCATGGAAGTCATTGATGCGCCCGCGATCAAGATGCTGGTTCGACTACGCGGCACCCGCAGCGCCGATATGCGCGCGGTCCTCGCACCGCTGATCGGCGACCGCGCCGATATCACCTACTCGACCGACCACGGCCTGATCGAAATCTCCGCCCCCGGCGTCACCAAGGCATCCGGCCTGGCGATAGTGGCCCAGCGCCTCGGCGTCGAACATTCGGCCATTATCGCGTTCGGTGATATGCCCAATGACGTACCGATGCTGACCATGGTCGGCCACGGTGTCGCGATGGCCAACGCACACCCGGAGGCGCTCGCGGCCGCAAACGAAGTCACCGCCGCGAACTCCGAAGACGGTGTGGCGCAAGTACTCGAGCGCTGGTGGGTCTGAGCTGGTCAGCGGGACTGACCGAATCCCGGTGAGCCGTTGCAGAGTTCGGCCGGCTGGGCACAGATATCGAAGCGGCCCAGGCGGTTTCCGGTACAGAAAATGCGCCGAGCCCAACTGGTCGACGCGGTCGTCGCAGCTGGGCTCGGCGTGGTGCGCTGGTCAGCCAGCGGGTGCGCTGGCCTGGCCGACCGGATTGCGGCTGATCTGCTGTTGGTTGGTTTCGTTGTAGGCCTTCCAGACGGTGGTGATGATGCCGGTCAGTTGGTTGAGAATCAGTGAGCCGTACTGGAAGTCGGTGCGCAGTCCGTTCGGCACCGGATAGGTATTGCTCAGTGGGAGGCCGAGGACGCCAGCGTCGGCGCCGAGGGTGAGGAAGCGGTCCAGGATCGCGCCCATCACCTCGTACACCTGACCGTTCGCGCCGGTGTAGGCATACCCGTTGACGAATTTGGCGTACTGCTGCCCCTGGGCGGCGGGCAGCGGCTCCGATACGGCTGCGCCGAGCGGGCCGTCCGGACCGCCCTTATCGGCCCAATGTTTGGCGATCGGGTTCTGATTCACCATGCCGAGCAGTTTGGCGGTCAGCGCGGCCAGCGTTGCGATATCCGGCTGGGGGCGGGGGGCGGTCTGTGCCTGCGCCTGCTGTTGCGGTCTGCTCGACGTGCCGGAGGCGCCCGATACGCCCGCGGCGATATCGCGGATGCGATCCATATCGGCATAGACCGCGTCACCGGGGCAACTGGTATTGCCGACGTCGCGATGCGCGAACACCACCGGCAGCTGGACCGCCTCGCCCTCCGGATAGGGGGTGAATTCGGTGCCCTCCGAGTACATCGTGGTGTAGCCCTTGGGGTCGAGGCCCGCAATCTTGGACCGCCAGCCGATGAACCGGCCGACCGCGTCGAGCGCCTCCGCAGAGGGCTCCTCGGACTCGTAGTTGCCCATCAATGCCACACCCGAGGTGTTCTCGTTGAACCCACCCGCGTGCGCGCCCTGCACTGGACGGTCCAGTCCGCCGAAGCGGCCCTCGAAGATCTGGCCGTACTTGTCGACCAGTGCGTTGTAACCGATATCGCACCAGCCCAACGTCTTTGCGTGATAGGTGTAGATCGCGCGGACGATGCCCGCGGATTCGGCCTTGCTGTAGTCGTTGCGACCCGCGGTGTGGTGCACCGTGATGCCGCCGACCTGGTCGTCGTAGGTGGGGTCTTCGCAGCGAATGGATTCGTCGGCGCCCCACTGGGATCGGGTGATGACATTGGGTCCGCCGCCGGGCAGCGCCGCCGCGACATCGGTGAGCGTGCCGTCGATGGCCCCTCGGCCCGGATCGATCAGCACAGCCGTCAGTGCGGCAGCGGTCTGAGCCGGATCATCCGAGCGGGGGGCGGCCTGGGTGGGCCGCATCGGCACCGCGCCCTCGGCATCGTCCGCGATCGGGGAATGCGGTGAGGTGGCCGGGGTCGGCTTGCGGGTCACCAGAATCTGCACCGACTTGGTATTGCCGACGTAGATCGGTTCGGTGCCGGTGGTGCCGCCCGCCGCCACTCGATCGTTGCGACGCGTATCGACGGCTTGGCTGTCGTACCAGGGACCCCAGGTGTCATCGGACTGACGGGCCCGGATCATCACCTTGGTGTCCACCAGATCGTGCGCGGTCAATGCGACGAGGCTGAACGGTGTATCCCGACTGACTTCCTTGACCTGCGCACCGACCTGGCTGAGCAGTTCCGGTGGGACGGCGCCGGGTGCCAATGCGGGTGTGTCCGGGGTGATTCCGGGTTCCAGCTGGTCCGCGTCGGCGATGAAGGCGGCGGCCGAGGGATGACGTTGGCCGGACTGCGCGGGAATGGTTTGGCCTGGAGTGATGCCCTGTCCGAGGGGGCCATGACCTGTATCGGGGCTCTGACTTGTTCGGGGGCTTTGACCCGGCGTGGTTTGGCTGGGTTTGGTGCCCTGACCGAGGGGGGTGCCTTGACTGGTGTTGGGGCTCTGGCCGGGCGTGGTTTGGCCGGGAATGGCCTGGCCAGGGGCGGATTGGCCCGGAGTCGTTTGGCCGGGGAAGGTTTGACCGGGAGCCAATTGGGCCGGAACAGGTTGGTTCGGAACGGATTGGGCTGGAAGGGATTGGCTGGGTTTGGTGCCCTGACCGAGGGGGGTGCCTTGACTGGTGTTGGGGCTCTGGCCGGGCGTGGTTTGGCCGGGAATGGCCTGGCCAGGGGCGGAATGACCCGGAGTCGCTTGGCCGGAGAAGGTTTGGCCGGGAGCCGGTTGGG